>CAYWIY010000073.1:0-10063 GCA_964458455.1 uncultured Syntrophomonadaceae bacterium
ATATTTTATAAATTAAGCAGCTCCTTTTTTATCCTTTCAGTACACATATCTAACCCTGTAACCCGTGAAGCTAATTCTGTTAAAGGTATAATATCTTCTTGAGATATATGGCGAAGGCTATATTTTCTATTGAGAGCCATTAGCTGTTGCAAACCAACTGAAATCCTTTGAACGTAAGAATACAAACCTATCGCCCCCGGGGGTATATTTAAAGCATCATCCCCATATATTAATCTGAGCTTTTTAATATCTTCGAATACACTTTCCAGGGTGCTGCCGAAGCGCTCAAATTCTTTGGGTACTTTTCCCTTTTTGATTGAGTCACCAACATAGTTACCTACCATTGCAGCGGCCATGGCAGCTCTACCAACACCGACCATGGTAATATAAGGTGCTCCCAAAGATAATCCTTTAAAAATTTGATCTTCCATGGTAAATCCACCCGCTATCGCTACCTGCGGCAAATAATAACCATTTTGATCCATTTTGGAAAGTATATCGTAAACCATCTTCTCTAAATAAACAGTAGGGATCCCCCATTCATTCATCATTTTAACGGGGCTATTTCCGCTCCCTCCACCGGCGCCGTCAATAGTAATAAGATCTACTTCCGCCAAAGATGCAGTTTTAACTAGTTTTATCAAATCTTTAGCATCGTATGGCCCCATTTTAATACAAACCCTTTCAGCACCGTATTGCCTCAAATTTTGAATCCGGTTTAGCAAGGATTCTTCATTCCACAAGGGGAGTTTTCCTACTTTCTCAAATGATTGTCCTTTGCCCTTTTTGAATAACTCCTGCACCTGGGGATCAGAAGGATCTGGATAGACTAGATAACCCATTTCTTTAAATTTCAAGGCCCGCTCCAAATCATTAATCCGGCTCAGTCCTTGAATACCCTTGGCTGACTGGCCCAGTTTTATCTCTACTGATTTAACCCCCAGAACCCGTATGGCATATTCTAAAACTCCCATATGATCATCATCAGGGTTTGCCTGCAATATTATATCTCCGGCGCCGTGATGATATTTTTTAAATGTCGATACCATATCAATAAGTAAAGGAGAAGAAACTACCTCTCCATCCTTTACAACAAGTTGATCATCTTTGGCAATAACATCTTCTCCTATCACAACGGCAATACCCGCAAGAGCTGCCCCGGCATAATAATCCTTCCAGTTGAGCTTAGACATTGCCGGCAATACAAGTGGTGCCTTCAGTTTTACCTTATTATTCTTACCAAAACTGCTATCAATATTCACATTGGGGTAACTGGTTTCTCCGTAATCTTCCTCGCAACCAACGGCTCCAAAAACCCGGCCATTAATATTAAAATGTGAAAAATCCAGGGGATATGTTTTTTCCGAGGCAACCTGATTGGTATTGGTTGCAAATGGGAAAATAGCTTCTGATCCGCGTAGCGCCGACAGGCCTATTTCACATGGACCCGAACAATTGACGGTGCAAACAGAGCACATCCCGGAAAAGGCAGATACATTATTTGGTGCCCTCATCCGCGTATTAGTTAATGCGCTGCCTAAATTTTTACTATAAGACATTTTTTGCTCCTTTCGTGTGTAAAGCAATATTCCATAAATTGCCTATCAACATAAGCCTGTCTAGTATTCACCTAACTGTAATCTTGTAATAAAAGCTTTCCCTGTTACCAGGAAAGCTTTATAACCTCCTTCATTTAGTTCTCATTGCTATCTTTATGCTGCCGTCAGTCAGGCATTTTGCTACAGCGGATTCTTTACTTCAATACCTTCCTTTTCAAAAGCTTCCTGTGCTTTACGAGTCAACTCTACAGCCGTGGGGGTATCACCATGAAAACAGATTGTATCGGCGTTGATATCTTTTATCTCCTGTCCGTCTATGGTCACAATCGTTTTTTCTTTGACCATCTTTAAAACTCGTTCAATCACTTCATCTGAAGAAGTGATCAAAGAACCGGGTTGTTTCCTTGATACAAGACTGCAATCTGCGTTATAAGCCCTGTCGGCAAAAACTTCTTCCAGAACCTTCAATCCCATCTCCCTTAACTTATCAACCATAGCAGACCTGGCAAACGCCATTACAGCTAAATTCTTATCATACTCCAGCACCGCCTGCCCCAGTGCTTCTACCACCTCATAATCGCCTTTAATAGCCCGGTTATTAGCGTCATTACCCAGTGCGCCGTGGCATTTGACATGAACGAGCCTGCCACCCCTGGCTCTTGTGATCGCCTCCATAGCCCCTATTTGATAGAGAATCATGTTTTTTAATTCATCAAAAGACATATCAAGGGATCTCCTCCCAAAGCCTTGAAGGTCCGGATAACCTGGATGAGCCCCAACCGCTACATTATTTTCCATGGCCATCTTTACAGTTTTATCCATCACCATATAATCTCCGGCATGAAATCCACAGGCAATGTTTGCAGAAGATACATTTTTTAATATGTCTTCATCAAACCCAAGCACATAATGACCAAAACTTTCCCCCATATCACAGTTCATATCAATACTCAGGGTCATTGACAATCAACCTCCTCAATTTTAACAATATAACTTTCATCATCAACCTGCACTTTAAACGAAACACATCTTCTTATTAAATCCAGTTCAGTCTTGCTAATAGTTTTTTCCTGGTCAATAAATAAATCCCTGGTTTGGCTTATATCAACTGATTCGAATGAAATCTTGTCACCCATCCCTCTTTGAGCTAATTTGCTAATATCAGGGCTGATGATATTGGCAATCTTAGCATATCCACCTGAAGTTTGCCTGTCTTTCATTAATATTATCGGGGTCCCTGCCCCGGGAACCTGAACAGCCCCCAGCGAAGTAAAATTGGTAATAATATTAGGTCCCTTAGTACTATGTTCGATCCTGGGCCCAACCAGCTGATATCCCTGCCGATCTAGTTTTTCACTTATTTCATATTCACTTTCCAGCAGCGTTTTATAACCTTTCTCGGTAAAATTATCCTTGTCCGGACCAAGAGTCACTCTAATGGTTAAGGGTTGATCGTGCCAGCGGTAATTAGTATAGACCAGTTCTTCGGGAAACCTTTTATCGATATAATCTGCAGGCAAATCAATTCTTGGTATAGAAAGTATATCTCCCGCCTGGAGCTTTCTACCCATATAGCCGCCAAAAGCTGATTTCAGATCAGTAGATTTGCTGTTTAATATTCGCGGGACATCAACTCCGCCTCTAACACAAATATAGGCGCGAGCGCCATATTTTCTATTTCGAAAACTGATGACGCTGTCTTTTTTTACGAGGATAGACTGCCACATTGGTATAGTGCTACCGTTTATTTCTGGACAAAAATCTGCACCGGTGACGGCAATAACAGCATCACAGAGGAATAAAAACTCTTCCCCAAAAAAGGTAAGTTCAAGGCCGGCCTCATTTTCCGGGTTGCCAACCAAACGGTTGCCTATTCGTAAAGCAAAATCATCCATCGCTCCAGACTGGGTATAACCAAGTCGTTGATATCCAAATCGCCCTGTATCTTGAACAGTTGTTAAAATGCCAGGCTGTAGCACTTTTAAAAAAGGCACGCTCATGCTTACTGCTCCCCTTTTTCCGTGTATAGTTCGTATTCTTCCGGTGTTATTGGTTTAAATTTAATGTAGTAACCAGGCTTAATCAAAGTAGGATCTTCTTTTTCAACATCAACAAAAACCAGGGGAGTCATTCCTATATACCACCAACCACTGGGCCCCGTAATTGTCAATACATTAGTCTGCTTGCCTCCTATCCCTACCGATCCCGAAGGCACCCTGGGGTTTGGAACCTCACGGCGAGGCGTATGCAACCTCTCATCTAAACCTCCTAGATAAGGAAAACCGGGCGCAAACCCTACCATGTAGATGCGGTATTCCGGGGCACTGTGGATTTCTATGACTTCTTCAGGAGTTAAATCATGCAGCTCTGCAAGATATTCCAGGTCCGGGCCATATTCACCTCCATATACAACCGGAACTTCAACAACCTTTCTTTCGCTTTTTTCTTCGTAATCTAAATTCTTAATTAATCGCTCACAAATTTCGATTAAGTGTTCCGGTGTCTGTTCCAGGGGACTATAGGAAATGCACAGATCACGATAGGTGGGAACAATTTCTACCACACCTTTAATTTGTTCCTTTTCAAGCGCTTTCCACAATGCAAATACTTTTTTATTTATCGTTTCGTCTATATCTTCTCCAAAAGATACGATCAAAGCACAATCACTGGCGTGAATATATTGCACTTCTTCCATTTATGGATTTCCCCCAATGATAGAACTAGATGGAACTAAAAATAGTAGAACTAAAATAGCAGCATTTTGCTTGTATACACTAAGCTTTGCAAAAATCTTTTAGCAGTGTAGTTTTATTCGATTGTCCATCCACCATCGACCAATATAGTGGTACCCGTCACTAAGTTAGCAGAATCGGAAGCAAGATATAAAACTGCACCAGTATAATCTTCCGGTTCTCCGGCTCTGCCCATAGGAATCCGGCTAACCACTTTTTGGTAGGCTTCTGGGTTATTGAAAACTGCCTCTGTCATTGGAGTCCTGGTAAAGGTTGGCGCTATACAGTTAACCTGGATATTATGAGGCGCCAGCTCAAGCGCAAAAACCTTTGACATGTGATCAAGCCCACTTTTACTGGCGCAGTATGCTGCTCTACCCTCAAAAACCACAAAGGCAAGTTGGGAAGTAATGTTAATAATTTTTCCTTCTTTCCTGGGGACCATTTTTTTCGCAGCAGCCTGGCAACAGAAAAATGCTCCCTTTAAATTAATGTCAATAGTTTTGTCCCAAACCTCTTCAGTAACTTCCAGGGCAGGTGTAGGAATATTTATGCCTGCGGCATTGACCATCAGGTCTATACCGCCATTCCAGGCATCCACATCGTCTATCATTTTAAAAACCTGGCTTACATCGCTAATATCACAAACAATACCAAAAAAGGAGGCGCTTTGCGCTTCAACTTTCTGCCTCACCTGGTTTAATCCCTCTTCTGACCGGGCTGCAACAGCTACTTTAGCTCCTGATTGAGCCAGTTTAACACTTATTGCCTCACCTATACCACGACTACCACCTACAACCAGAGCTGTTTTCCCGGTGAGATCCACTTGTATGTTCATAACTATATCACCTCGATTAAATAAGCGCCTCCATTTTTTGTTAATCATCAATTCCTGAAGAGATGGTTGCCTGCTTTATTTCTTCCGCAAAGCCTCGGTCTCTTCCCAGTTAATTTCAAGGCTTTCGGCATTAATCACTACTCCGTAATCTTCACGGGCTTTTTCAACAGAGACCATTTCACTGATAACATCATCAAGTACTTTTTCGGGAGCACGTTCAAAGGGGTCTCCGTAACCGCCTCCACCGGGAAGCTTGATGATTATGCCCTTATCTGGATCTACTTCCAACCTGCGCTTCGGATGCAGCCTTTCTCCAGTGTGAAGCAGGGCTTCACCGGCATTGCCATCTTTTCCACCGGCTCTGCCCTGGGGAGGATTACTGGTTCTGTCATACATAGGGGCCAGTAAATAAGGCTTATTACTGTTCACATAGATTTCCATTACATGGCCAAAGCCACCGCGGTAACTACCGGCTCCTGCAGAATCCGGCCACAGCTCTTTTTGCTTAATAAACAAAGGATACACACTTTCAAGCACCTCAGCAGAAACACCGCGAACATTGCTGGGAAATGGCGTAGCAGATAGGCCGTCTTTGCCGGGCAAAGCGCCTGTTCCACCTACTGAAAAAATGACCGCTGAAAAATGATCTTCCTGTTCGGTTACCCCACTAAGCTGAGTAATCCAGAGACTGTCGTAACCATCAGCCATCCCCTTTTCTGGCAAGGCCTCGGAAATAGCCCCAATCACCACGCCGGATAAGAAGTGCCCTATGTTATGGCGTGCCCCCACCGGTGCCGGACGTTTCGGGTTTAAAATAGAACCTTCGGGGGCCGTAGTGGTTACAGGCCGGAAACTTCCTTCATTATTGGGGACATCAGGACTGATCAAGCATTTCAGGCCGAAAGTTGTATAGGCCTGGGTATAGTTTAAAACCACGTTAATACCCCGATCACTCTGGGGAGAAGAGCCTTCATAATCAACTGTTATCTCATCACCTGAAATGGTAACTTTGGCCTTGATAATGATGGGTTCATCAAAACCATCGGTGGTAACACTATGAGTATATACGCCATCGGGAATAACGCGGATGCTTTCCCTCATCGCTTTTTCCGTGCGTTCAATGATTTCATTAGCCAGTGGTTCAATGGATTCCAGGTCAAATTCATCCATCATTTCTATCAAACGCGCTCCACCTACATTGTTACAGACAAACTGAGCATATAAGTCACCCAAAACCGGTTTGGGAGCCCTGACATTGCCTTCAATAATATTAAACAGTTCGTCGTTGCGCTCTCCGGCCTTGTATATTTTCATGATCGGAACATAAAGTCCCTCTTCATAAACAGAACGGGCATCTGTGCTGAAACCGATACCTCCAATATCCAGAACATGGGTTGTATTTGCAGAGTAAGCAACCAGCTTATCATCTTTAAAGATTGGCGTTACAACTGTAAAGTCATGAAGGTGCCCGGAGGTATACCAGGGATCGTTAGTAATCAGAACATCGCCCGGTTCCAGTTCGCTTTCCGGAAATGCGTCCATAAAGTAATGTATGCATGTGGCCATGGAATTAATATGCCCCGGGGTTCCAGTTACAGCCTGAGCAATCATATTACCGGAAGGATCAAAAATGCCAGCCGACAGGTCACCAGATTCCCTGACTATAGTGGTAAAAGCAGTGTGCATTAAAGCCCGGGCCTGCTCCTCTACTATTGCCAGCAGCCTGTTCCAAAGAATCTCAAGTTGTATCGCATCGAGCTTAACTTCACTCATATTAGTTCCACCTCACGATCAGGTTATTTTGTGCATCGATTTTTATATCCTTTGCTTCTACCCCAACTACGACAGTAGACTCATGTTCTTCGAATACAGCGGGCCCTTGAGTTTGAAATCCGACCCCTAAAAGGTAACGGTCATATACAGGAGTTTTAACATAACCACCCTGGCTATCAAAATAAACTTCCCTTTCCCCCTTTAAAGCCTTGTCAAAATTATCCTGCTTAAAGCTTTCCAGGGGTATTTGAGGTCGAGGACCGCTAACAGAAACTCGCCAGGTAAGAGCTTCCAGGGGCATATCGGGACCCTTTTGATGGAACAGTTCCTCGTAGGTTTTTTGGAAAGAAGCTTCGATTTCCTTGATTCTGCGTTCGTTAAGCTCTCCTTCAGGCAGAATCACATTAGCTTCATGTCCCTGACCGACGTATCTCATGTCACAGGAGCGGCTGACAATAATATCTTCATCATTTAACCCTGCCGCGGTCAAAAGCTTTCTACCTTCTTCGACCATTTCGGCAAAAAAGCGGTTGACTTCATTCCAATCCAGGGCATCTAAACGGCCAAAATAGCTACGGACATAATCAAAAGCCAGTGGCGCACATAAAAGTCCAAGCGCAGAGGTGGTTCCGGCGCCAAGAGGCAATGCAACTGCATCAACCCCAAGATTCTTGGCTACATTGTAAGCATGGACCGGGCCGGCTCCACCGAAAGCAAACAGGGGGAATTGAGCTAAATCTTTGCCATATTCTATGGCGTGAATACGCGCTGCATTCGACATGTTTTCATTTACGACTTTATGGATTCCCCATGCGGCTTCGATTGGATCGAGTCCAAGGGGATCGGCAATTTTTTCTTTAATTGCTTTATAGGCAGCATCTTTGTCCAATTTCATCTTGCCACCCAGAAAGAAGTTGGGGTCTAGATAGCCCAAAACCAAATCCGCGTCTGTTACGGTTGGTTCAGTGCCGCCAAGGCCGTAACTGACCGGGCCCGGGTTGGAACCGGCACTCTGGGGACCGACTTTCAGCAGTCCAAACTTATCAATATAAGCAATACTTCCTCCACCGGCTCCTATTTCAATCATCTCGATAACAGATGCTTTAATTGGAAGACCGCTTCCTTTTTTAAACCTGTAAACCCTGGCCACTTCAAATTCATTAACTTTAAGGGGGGTGTTATTCTCGATGATACATGACTTTGCAGTAGTACCCCCCATATCAAATGAAAGCACATTGGGGAAAGAGCTTTTCTCACCGTACATGGAAGCTGCCAGGGCACCGGCAGCGGGTCCGGATTCCAGGATTCGAATTGGAAATTCACAGGCAGTTTCTACTGTGCAAATCCCCCCGTTAGAAAGCATCATGAAGAAGTTACCTTCAAACCCGAGCTCTTTTAATCTTTGGTTAACCTTTTGCAGGTACTTTTCCACCGTAGCCTTGACAAATACATTAGCAACCGTGGTCGATGTTCTTTCATATTCACGAATCTCGGGTATAACTTCGGAAGAAATGGATACGTACATATCGGGGGCTATTTCATTGATAATTTCCAAGGCTTCCTTCTCATGAACTCCGTTTTTATAGCTGTTCATAAAACAAATAGCGATAGCCTCTACACCCATTTCCCGGAGCTTGCCGACCCTTTCTTCCAATTCTTTCCGGTCCAGGGGTTTTGATACAGTCCCGTCCGCCAGTATTCTTTCATCTACGGTAAAACGTAAATGCCGGGGCACTAAAGGTTCAGGTTTTTCCAGGTATACATCGTGTGGATCAAAACGGTACTGGTTGGCAATTTCTAGCGCATCTCTGAACCCTTCAGTCGTTATAAGCCCTGTTTTAGAACCCTTTCTTTCAATTAAAGCATTGGTTACCAGTGTAGTCCCATGAACTATTGTTGAAATTTGGTGAGGATCAATTTTTTCCTCTTCGATTAAGTTCTTAAGGCCCGTTATTACGCCCTCCGAGGGATCTTCTGGTGTAGTAAGGTTTTTACCAATCCTGTTTTCACCTGTTTCTTCATTGAGTAATACAAAGTCAGTAAATGTTCCTCCAATGTCGATTCCCAAACGGTAAATTCCATTCTTTTTCATGTTGGTTTTAGTTAGCCCTCCTTATAGAGTACACTATTACGTTTGCTATATTTTGGTGGCGTTTAGCAAGCCTTAATTACTGCTACCACATCATTCTTGGTAAAGCTAATACAATTTCTGGATATGCTGATATTAGAACCACCACGAGAAGCATCAATACGAAAACCGGTATAACGGCCTGGGCAATCTTAAATATATTTTCATCAGTTATTCCGTTAATCACAAACAGGTTAAACCCAATCGGTGGTGTGATCTGTGAGATCTGGATCATGATGACAAGGTAAATCCCGAACCACAGGGGATCAAATCCCGCAAAGGTAATCAGGGGCAATGCTATGGGAATACTCATTACAATCATGGAAAACCCATCGAGCAGGCAGCCTAAAATAATATACATAATTGACAAGATAACAAGCAGCATGTAGGGAGACAAACCCATATCAGCAATAGTTTGAGTTAGCATCCTGGGGATGCCCAGGTAACCGACAGCTACCGAAATAAATGAAGCGCTGGCAACAATAAACATGATCATGCAACCTGTTTTTATCGAACCCATCATCGCTTCCTTGAAAACATCCCACTGCAAGGCTTTATTTAAAAAAGCAAATATAAAGGCTCCGACCACGCCGACAGCGGCTGCTTCAGTAGGTGTAGCCCAGCCCAGGTAAATACTGCCCAGCACTGCTCCAATCAACAAGAAAACCGGGAGAACCATTGGGATTGCTTTAAAATAATCCCTCGTCGTATATGTTGTATCATCGGCCGGTGCCAGAGAAGGATTAAACATGGCGCGAACAATAATATAGAGCATAAATACGAGTGCAATTATAATTCCCGGAATAATACCGGCTATAAAAAGCTGCCCTATACTAACATTAGCCGTAATACCGTAGACAATCATGACCATGCTGGGCGGAATCAGGAATCCGAGAGTACCGGATCCCCCTAATATGGCATAAACCATCTTCCGGTTATAATCCCTGGCATCCATTTCCGGCAAAACAATCTTTCCCACCGTAGCACAAGTCGCCGCTGATGAACCACTAACAGCAGCAAACATTGCCGAAGC
>CAYWIY010000074.1:0-9956 GCA_964458455.1 uncultured Syntrophomonadaceae bacterium
TACAAAAAAACAGGGGGGATAGCTATTATCAGGCCCGCCCAACCGGATGATTTAAGAATTCTGAACCAGCTGGCGTACGAATCAGAAGCGTACTGGGGCCACAGCAAAGCGGTGATGGCCAAGTTTGCCTCGATGTATCAACTGACCGGGGCCACCCTGGCAGAAAACATCGTTCGAGTTTTAACCTGCAGCGATGATAAAAAGATTACAGCCTTTTTCAGCATCAAAACAGCAGGCAGAACCGCCCGGCTGGAACACTTTTATGTGCGGCGAGACCTGATCGGCTGCGGCGTGGGCAGGAAACTCTGGAACCACCTGGTAGAACTGTGTCGGGAAAAAGGTTTCGAAGTGCTCGAAGGGGTCACATACCCCAAAGCGCTACCTTTCTATTTAAAAATGGGCGCAGTCCAATCAGGGCTGGTAAGATCATCCCTGGATCCCGTTCAGCGAATCCCAAAATTTAAATTCGACCTGAAAAGGCATGGATGACAATATAATTGCACCCTCACCAGGCCGCCCGGTATATTTCAAGGACCTCCTCCATTTCTGTTACCATGCGCGGGTTGTAGACAATAGAACCGTCGGCCAGGGAAGCATCAGCAGCTTCAGCCAGCCTGTCTTCAGGAACTCCAACATCACTTAGCTTTTGAGGCAGCCCGATTTTTTTTATTAATTCCTGAACTTCCTGTGCGGCTGCCTTACCTGCCTCCTCATCGCTTAATCCCCGCACATCAAGATCCATGGCCCGCGCCACCAGGGCATACCCGTCGGCACACTCGGGCATGTTAAAGAGCATGACATGAGAAAGCAGGATAGCGTTGGCCACCCCGTGCGGCACTTTAAACAGCGCCCCGAGCGGGTGAGCCATGGCATGAACCAGGCCCGGCTGGCTGTTGCTAAAAGCTATGGCGGCCATGGTGGCTGCCAGCTGCTGCTGCCCCCGGGCAACCAGGTCAGATCCATCTTCAATACAGCGGGGCAGGTACTCCTTAATCTGCCTGACCGCCTGCAGGGCCAGGCCATCATTGATCGGCTGCCTTTGCAGGGAGTGAACCGCTTCAATGGCATGGGATAAAGCATCCATACCGGGGCCCGCAGTCAGGTGAGGGGGAAGGCCGGCTACCATGTGCGGATCCAGGACAGCCGCATCTGGAATGAGGTGGACGTCGAGAAAAGCTTCCTTGACATTATTATCCCAGTCCTTGATTACGGCAAACCAGGTTACCTCACTGCCGCTTCCTGCGGTTGTGGGAACAACAATATGAGGCGTCTGGCGGCGGGTCAGCATTTGCATTCCCCGGTAATCGCTAATTGTCCCTCCTTCTTTCATAACCACGGCCATGCCCTTGGCCGTGTCAATAACACTTCCTCCACCCACACTGACCAGGATATCAGCACCCTTTTTAAGGGCAAAGGCCGCGCCCTCATCAACCAGGTGGAACCCTGAATCTGGAATACATCCATCGTATGTCCCAGCATAGCGCCTGCCCAGCGCTTTCCCTATCTTTTCCGCCAGGCCGGCTTGAACTAGACCTTGATCGGTAACAATAACTGCTTTTGAACCGCCAAGCCTTTCTACTTCCAGGCCGATTTCTTTAACACTGTTCTCACCAAAGATAATTTTGGTCGGGTTGTTGTATTCAAAAGCCAGATCGCGGTCGTATGGCAATATAGTAGTCCTCCTCCTCATTAAATTGAAGAACTTTAATAAAATTATTATTAAAACCCAAACCTGGCCCGTAATTCATTAAACCATTCCCTGTAATCACTAATCTCCTGCTCACTCATTTCTGTTTGAAACCGGGTATCAATGCCGGCAGCCAGTTCAACAAGGCGGACACAGGCCTTAACAAAGCGCACGATTACGGGCAAGGAGCCCTTCAGCTTAATTTTCCCCTGCATCATTGCTTTAACCACATCAAGTTCTTTTTTCAACACAGACTCCCATCTTTCAAAATTACCGGTTAACACATAGTCCGCATTTTCCCCCGCCTCCCTG
This sequence comes from uncultured Syntrophomonadaceae bacterium, assembly GCA_964458455.1. Taxonomy (GTDB): domain Bacteria; phylum Bacillota; class Dethiobacteria; order DTU022; family DTU022; genus B1SED10-74M. The sequence continues at coordinate 2,000 of CAYWIY010000074.1, forward strand.
GGCACCAGCCTGACGGAACGGCAATCGCCATGCCACAGATCCATCAACATAAAAATATCATCATCGAGGCCAATTTCCGGATCGCCCAGGATGTGGATAACCACTGTCCCTTCCCATTTTTTGGCCACATTTTTATACAGTTCATCTTCCTGGATGTTCTTTTCAAAAGCGGCCACCCACTCCGGCGAGCCCATTACATATGGCGGTTCCACTTTCGCCAGGCGTTTTTCAACCATTTCCCGGTACGCTTTTTCCCATTCTTCGCTGCCATAAGCTAATTCCGCAACATTATCCTTCTCCATAACATCATCCCCCTGTCATCTATTATTGTAGTGCCCGGCCCTTTCCCTAAAATGATATAACCAGGCACAAAATCACCATACATTTATTAGAGTATACCTTTTTTGATAGAAAATTGAAAGTATATAATTATAGCAATATAAAAATATATTCGCGGTTTCGGAAAAAAGTAGTTGTGTTTTCCCACTACAAGCTGTATATTTAAATAAATTGCTATGCTATTTTGCAAGCTCAAACAATTCATGTAATTTACGATTTCCGGGAACCACAAAAAAATAATCGGGAGGTGCCCCAGTTGTACGGCTGCCATGGAAAAATACTCAGGGTTAACCTGAACAGCGGTGCGGTTAAGGAAGAAGAAGTCCCCGCCGGCGATTATAAAAAATACCTCGGAGGCGCCGGGCTGGCCACCAGGTACTTATGGGACGAGGTGCCGGCAAAAGCGGATCCATTGGGTGAAGAAAATAAGCTGGTTTTTATGACCGGCAGCCTGACCGGGGCTGTCGCACCCAGCACAGGGCGTTTCAGCGTAGTGGCAAAATCTCCGCAGACGGGAATCTGGGGCCAGGCCAACTCCGGGGGCCGCTGGGGGGTCGATTTTAAAAAAAGCGGTTACGATGGAATTATATTTGAAGGCATCTCTACCCGGCCGGTTTACCTGGCAGTGGATGATAACAAGGTCGAGGTAAAGGACGCTTCCCATCTCTGGGGTTTGAACGTGCCTGAAACAACTGCAGCAATTAAAGAAGAATTGGGAAATAAATTCAATGTCGCCTGCATCGGACCGGGCGGGGAAAACCTGGTCAAGTATGCAGCGATCATGAACGACCTGGGGCGCGCCGCCGGCCGCTGCGGCCTCGGGGCAGTGATGGGTTCAAAAAAGCTAAAAGCTATAGCCGTCCGGGGCAGTAATCCTCTCGCCATCTATGAACCTGATCAATTCAAGGCTCATTCCAAAAGACAGTATGAGCTGATGGACGATTCCATGTTTAAGATGTCCCTGCAGGCATTTGGGACCAGTGTGGTCTTAGACCTGGTCAGCATCAGGGGCGGCTTTCCAACCCGCAACTGGCAAACTGGGATCTTTGAAGATGCCGAGGAGATAAACGGCCCGGCCATTTCCGATAAAATCCTCACAAAAAACGTGACCTGCTTTGCCTGCCCCATCGAATGCGGGCGGGGAACAGAAATTCGGGAAGGCAAGTACGCCGGGCATCAGGGGGAAGGCCCGGAATACGAGACCGTGGGGACTTTTGGCGGCATGTGCGCTGTAAACGACCTGGAAGCCATCACCATGGCCGGATACCTCTGTAACGACTACGGCCTGGACACAATTTCGGCGGGAAGCACCATCGCTTTCGCTATGGAATGTTATGAAAAAGGGATCCTGACCGGTGCGGACACAGGCGGGCTGGAATTAAATTTCGGCAATCCTGACTTGATTGTCGACCTGGTCCACCTGGTTGCCCGGCGTGAAGGCATCGGCGACCTCCTCGCAGAGGGAACAAGAAGAATGTCAGAAAAACTGGGCCAGGGCAGCGAGGCCTTTGCCATGCACGTGAAAGGCCTGGAACTTCCGGCTTATGACAGCAGGGCCGTGCAGCTAACCGGTTTAACTTACGCAACTGCCAACCGGGGCGGCGATCACATCACCGCCTATGTGCAGGGACCCACCTTTGTGGATGCCCCCTTCCTGATCATTGAAGAAAGTGAAATCAAGGACCCCTTTGCCGCCGATCCCGATGAAGTGAAAATTGCCGTCGACTTAGAAGACATGCTCACCTCTTTCGACTGTATCGGGGCCTGCAAATTTATGGGGCTGTGCATCAGTGCCGAAGACTGGGTTGAACTGGTCAACCTGGCCACCGGTTGGGACTTAAACCTGGAAGAATATAAACAGGCCGGGGAAAGAGTTTACAACCTGGCCCGGGCTTTTTGCAACCGTGAAGGGCTCACCCCTGAAGACGACACCCTGCCTAAAAGGCTCCTGGAAGATCCTCTGCCGGAAGGTCCGGCCGAAGGGCAGGTCAATGAACTACCCGTGCTGCTGGAACGATACTACCACCTCAGGGGATGGGACCAAAAAACAGGCAAGCCGTCGGAGGCAAAGCTTAAAGAACTCGGCCTTGAAGACGTAGCAAATGAACTCTGGGGTTGAAAAAGGAGGGCTAACTTTGAACGAATTAGAACAAAAAAGGCCCTGGCTGAAAAGTTACCGGTTGGGCCCATACAAACTGGCCCACAGCCTGGAACCTTACCCTGAAGTTCCCTTGTTTTACATGCTCGACCAGTCGGCTGAAAAACATCCCCGTGCCCAGGCTATCGAATACTGCGGGGTTAAAATCAGCTACAGTGAGCTTAAAGATTATACCGACAGGCTGGCCTGTGCCCTGGGCGAATTCGGGGTTAAAAAGGGCGACAAGGTGGCTACTATCCTGCCCACCTCTCCTCAGTACATTATCGCCAACTTCGGGCTCCTTAAAGCAGGGGCGACCCATGTCCCCTGCAGTATCCTGCATAAAGAAAGGGAACTGATATATGAAATAGGCGAATCAGGCGCAGAAACTGTGATTTGCCTTCGGGAGCAGGCCGATAAAATCCTGGCCATAAAACCGGAAACCGGGATCCGGCAGATCATAACCACATCCCTTTCCGATTATACCGCTGCTGAAGAAAAAAACCGGGATGTGCCGGAAGGGGTCTGCGATTTAAAAACCCTGATTGATCAAAACGATCCCCGGCCCCCCGAGGTTAAGATCAATCCCCGGGAAGACCTGGCCTACCTGGCTTTCACCGGCGGCGCTACCGGGGTTCCCAAGGGCGTTATGCTCACCCACTTCAACCGCTACTCCAATGTGATGCAGTCGATGGCCTGGGCCATGGCCAACCTGGAGAAATCGATACGCGGAAAGGCATCGCTTTGCCTGGGGGTACCCCTGTTTCACTCCTACGGCGATGCAGCCGCCCTGTTTGGAATCTACTGGGGCCTTAAACTGATCCTGGTCCGCGACCCCCGCGACGTCGATGAAATTGCCAGGATCCTGGTGGAACACCGCCCCTTCCTGACCGCCCTGGTCCCAACCCAGTTGATGAAATTAAGCGAAAAAGACCTGCCCCGCCTGCCGATCCAGATCCTTTCCGGGGCTTCCTACCTGCCCCTGGAAGTGCGGGAAACGATTACCGCCAAGATTAAAATGCCGGTTTCTGAAGGTTACGGCCTGACAGAGACCAGCCCCCTGACCCACCTTGATTTGAGCGGGTTCTCTAAAATTACCGGTTTTGCCGCCAAACAAAAATACAGCATCGGCCTGCCGGTGCCTGATACCGATGTTAAACTGATCGATGAAGAAAGCGGGATTGAATGCCCGCAGGGTGAACCGGGGCACATGTACATCAAGGGGCCGCAGGTGATGAAGGGATACTGGCCTGAAGAAAATTCCGGCCTGGTCGACGGCTGGTTGCCGACCGGCGACATTGCCCGCATGGATGAAGACGGCTATTTTTATATCGTCGACCGGATCAAGGATATGGCCAATGTATCCGGCTTCAAGGTCTATACCAGCACCATCGATGACATCCTTTACCAGCACCCGGCCGTATCAATGGCCGCGGCCATCGGGATCCCGGATCCTGAACGGGCCGGCAGCGAAAGGATCAAGGCTTTTGTAGTGCTCAAAGAGGAGTTCACGGAGAAAGTTACAGCAGAAGAAATCATTGAGTTTTGCCGTGACAAATGTGCATCTTACGCCGTTCCCCGCCAAATAGAGTTTCGCGATACCCTTCCTTATACTGTAACAGAAAAAATCTATAAAAAGCAGCTTCGTGAAGAGGAACTGAAAAAAATGCAGGATTAAACTGATGCCGGAAAGCAGCAAGAAGGCCATCACTGCAGGGGGATATACCACCAGCCACCGCTGCAGCCTGAGGCAAACATAAAATAATAACCCGGGAGTGTGACCCTGTGCAGGTAACAGTAAAACCTTACCTTTTCCTGAGAGATACGCTGGGCTCAAATTATATGACAATAGAATTGCCGGAAGATGCAACAGTAAAGGAACTGCTCCAGGTTTTATGCCGGGAGTACGGCATACCGGAAAGCTTAAACATAGGCGGCGCTACCCTCAATCTGCTTGGCCGCCACAACAAAACCGATTTAATTATCCTTGTAAACGGCTTTAACATCAGGCAAATGAATGGCCTCTACTCAATCCTGCAGGAAGGAGACAGGGTCAGTATTTTCCCCCCAGCAGCAGGGGGATGATTAATCTTTTTTAATCTTATTAAACATCGTCGCCAAAATACCTTATGAAAAGCTTATCCAGGCATTTATTAGATTCCCGCCTGAATGCCCTGAAACGGAGCATTAATACACGGCCTTCTTTGGTCAGGGAAGAACCGCCTCCCCGGCTGCCACCCGCCTTTCTTTCCATCAGGGAAAAACCCAGGTTACCTTCAAGCATCTTGATTAAATCCCAGGCCTGGCGATAAGACATTCTCATATCCGCTGCTGCTTTCCTTAAAGATCCCATTCGGTCAACCTTTTCCAACAGCTCACAGGGGCCGTCGCCAAATACTTTGCCCTGATCTTCCAGCCATATTTTTGAACGAAGCTTGTACATTGCCACCTCACTCCAGGGCCATAATTGCTTCAAGAACTCCTCCGCCTACAGCCCTGGCTTTGTCCGAAATGGTAAAACAGTAATCGCGCTTTTTCCTGGGATCAATATCCCCTATTTTCATGCCCTGCTTAACTTCCAACCCGTGTTGAACCAAACCACGGATGATCCCCTCAATTTTTGCCCTGACCAGGGTATCCCCAACCCGCCCTACCGTTTCCCCTGCAGATACCAGATCACCGATTGCTAGCTCCGCTTTGAAAATGCCGCGTACAGGAGCTTTAATTAACCGCTCTGTGCTGTAGTCTTCCACCGCACCCGGCACCCCATCGTTAGGTAAAGCTTCACCATCGTAAATGACCCTGCCCAGGTAATGGCCCCTCTTAGTTTCAACCACGGCATGAACATCTTGCCCGGCTTTAAAACCCGGGCCCAGGGCAATTACCAGGGGAGCATAATCCAAATTGATACCGGTATTCTTCTTGGCCATGGTGGCATCAATAAATATCTCGGGTGATAAATGAAATAGCAAGGTTAAGCATGGATCGACAAGTACCGGCACCAGCCCTCGATCAATTAACTTCTGCATCATCTCAACGTCAAAACCTGCTATTTTATCTGAGCCTTTTTTTAAGAGGGATACGTCATATTCCAGCTTTTTTGATACAATACCTTCTACTTCTGCAGTACTATCAAAAACCGCCCGGGCAAAAGAAACCGGACGACGAATGACAGTAGGTCGCTCCTGTTCGGTCATAACCAACCGAAAACCGGCTCTATATAGGCGGTGAGCGACACCGGTAGCAAGATCACCCGCCCCCTTGATTAAAACCAGTTTCCGGTGCGGCTTTCTAAAACCTGGCTGCTGCTTATTCATCCCTGGCAACTCCCTTGTTGTGACGCACTTTAACAAGTTCAGCAGCAATACTGAGGGCAATTTCTGCAGGCGTTCTTCCACCCAGGTCCAGCCCGATGGGGGCATGGATTTTCTCGAGGTTTGAAGCCGGAAAGCCCTTTTGTTCCAGGTTATCAAAAACTGTTTTGATTTTGCTGCGACTTCCAATCATCCCGATATAGGCCGCACCAGACAGAACAATCTTTTCCAGGGCCACCTGATCATGCTTGTGGCCCCTGGTCAAAATGGCCAGGTAGGTATTCTCAGTGACTTTTAGGCTGTCCAGGGTTTCAGCAATACCGGCTGCCACCACTCGGTCCGCTTCGGGAAATCTTTCTACACAGGCATAGTCTTCCCTATCATCAATAACGGTAACCTTGAATTCAAGCATTTTGGCCATCCTGGCCAGGTAAAAAGAGATATGGCCTGCTCCGACAATAATCAGTTCCGGCCCGCCCGCATAACAATCAATAAACACGCTCACTTCCCCACCGCAAACCATTCCCAGGCCAGCTGCATCATCATTGTTCAGGCTGTAAGAACCGTAAAAAGGCTCTCCTTTTTGAATAGCCCTGAGCGCCTCCTTAATCAACCTGGCTTCAAGGACTCCGCCGCCCACGGTTCCCTGGATCGATCCATCTTCATAAACCAGCATCTTAGCCCCAGCCCTGGCCGGGGTGGAGCCTGAAGCACTTACTACCGTAACCAGGGCGGCCGGGCGGTTTTCATCCAGGCTGCGGGATAACGCATCCACTATCGGTTTCGGGTCCATTTAAAAACCTCCTTTGCCAAATGAACAGCCGGGGTAAATACATGGCTCACAGCGACGGCAGAAACCGCCGTGCCCGAGAGCGGCAATGTCGGAGCTGCAGATCTTCTCACCGGCTAATAAACGCGGTAAAACCAGATCGAAAACAGTGGCCTTAAAAAACATCCCGCAGGCAGGCACCCCCACCACGGGAACCCTGCCGTGATAAGCCATCATGAGCATCGCTCCCGGTAAAACTGGGGCACCGTATTTTTCTACATCGGCCCCGCTTAACCTGATCCCGGCCGGAGTTACATCATCGGGATCAACAGACATCCCGCCTGTTACCACCACCAGGTCGCAGCCACGAACAAGCATTTCGTTAATTTTTACGGCAATAAACCCGGCATCATCCGGGGCATACTCTATTAGAGGCTCGGGTAGTTCGTAGGCCTGAGCTTTTTCCTTCAAAACCGGTGTAAAAGCATCCTCGATCCTGCCCTCATATACTTCCCGGCCGGTTATGAGCGCCCCCATTTTGCATGGTCGGTATTCCAGGACCCTGATCAATGGTCCGTTAGCAGAACCGATCTTTTCAGCTGCATCCAGGATTTCTTTTTTTACCGCCAGGGGAATCACCCTGGTTCCTGCCACCCGGGTGCCTTTTTTTACCGGACTGTTGGTATGAAGAGTAGACAAGATTACGTCTGGCAGCTGATTAACCCGGAGTAAACCTTCCACATTTATTTTTAACAGTCCGCTGGTTGAAGCCACCAGGTCAACCCTGCCTTCAGAAGGGCCTTCCAATACCAGGTTTTCACCGGCAACAAGATCAGCCAGCGCCAGGCCGGCTTCATCCTCGTGAAGTTCATCTTCTGCAAGATCTAAAAAGCAAACGTGTTCTTTGCCAATATCTAAAAGAAGGGGGATATCTTCTTGCTTGATTACGTGGCCTTTTTTAAAAGCCTGCCCCTTGCACTTTCCTTTAATTATGCGGGTAATATCGTGGGACAACACCTTACCAACCGCTTCTTCTGTCCTAGTATAAGAAATTTTCAATAGCGTACCTCCGGCACAAGGCGTTATGCTTAACCTCATATAACGCTTTATAAATATAGCCTTTTCGCGATTCCCTGTCAAGAAGGGGCTAAAACAAAAAGGCCCCAAATCCTAACAAGTAAAAAAGTTGTAGCAACGCAACTCGATTTTTTACCTTTTTGAATAATAACCAGCGCCACTGGGACGGTTCGAAAGAATTTTAGACATAGCTTAAAAAGGCAAGTGTACCTCGTAGCGCACAAACGTCTTCTGTGGTTTGACAGGCTATCCGAATAATTATGTGATTACAAGAAAAGAACTGTAAAACAGTCTTAGAAGGATAGTTAAGGCTCCAAGTAA
>CAYWIY010000075.1:0-9823 GCA_964458455.1 uncultured Syntrophomonadaceae bacterium
GATATCCCTGTTTTTTATTTCTTCTATTACTTAATCCTCGGTCATGTCAATTCCCTTGTCTAACTGTTCTTTCCGGCGCCTCTGCGCTCTTTCTTCAATTGATGCATCCAGGTAAAATTTAAAATCAGCATCGGGCATGACCCTGGAAGCGATGTCACGTCCTTCCATAACAATTCCATTTGATTCTGCAGCGATCGCCCTCTGCATGTCGACCAGGCGGCGTCGGACAATGGAGATGGCGGACACCGGGGAAACGAGCCTGTTAATATCAGCCCCGCGAATAGCGCTGGTAACATCTTTACCGTCAAGAAAAACTTCCTGTTTCTCGCTGAGCTTGATCTCGGTTCTATCCAGGACCTGCTCGATACTATCTAGATCTTTTAAATCAATACTCTCACTAATCAATTTCAAAGTGATGGCCCTGTACATGGCGCCTGTGTCAAGATACTTCAATTCCAGGCGTCGGGACACCTCCCGGGTTACCGTACTCTTTCCGGCTCCGGCTGGCCCATCTATAGCAACTTTTGGGTATCCTTGTTTTTCTGGCATTTTATGTCTAATTCGCTCTTCCACGTAAAATCCCTTTTTTATAGTATAAATTGATTAAATTATTGCTCCCTCAGCTTGATGGTTTCTTTTAAGTAAATATGTTTTATCTCTTCCGGTTCAAGGGTTGAATTAACCAGCATCATGATCCTGATACACTTTCCTAGTGAACCAGGAACATCAATTTCCACCTGGCAAAATAAAGGAACATCTAGCCAGCCTATTTCCCGGGCCGCTTTGGCCGGAAAAGCGCTGTTCAAATCAGGAGTGGCCGAAAAGAAAACAGCAGCAATATCCCTGGTATCGATGCTGTTATCTGTTACGATTTTGTTTAAAAGTTCCCGGGTAGCTGAGATTATTTCTTCCGCAGAATTGTTCTCTACGGTTGTCGCCCCTCTGATACCGCGGGTTTGCTTTTTGTCCGATCCCAATAGTACTTCTCCTCGAAAACCTAACTGCTATATTCTGCTGTGCGTGCTTTAAAGCAGTTCTATTCTCTCATTAATATGGGGAATTTGCAAGAATAGAAAGCCAGGTTACAGTTTGACCAGGCGGTAAAGTTTTTTGATTTCCTCATCATTGAGATACCGGCAGGTTCCTTCCGCTACACTCTTTGCTTTAAGTCCTGCAAATTCTTCCCGGTGCAGTTTTATGACCTGATGATTTACCGCCTCGCACATTTTTTTGACCTGCCTTTTTTTGCCTTCGATTAAAGTCATTTCCAGCAGGGCCTGGTTTTTGCCGCTAAACTGCTTGATCATCCTGACGCCGGCAGGAGCTGTTTTTTGGTCTTCAATAATAACGCCTTCACGAAGTTTCTCTAGAGTTTTTTTACCAGGGATACCGAAAACAAGTGCGTGGTAAACCTTTTTGATCTCATAACTGGGATGGGTTAGGCGATTGGCCAGGGTCCCGTCGTTGGTCATCAAAAGAACACCGCTTGTATCGGCGTCCAGTCTTCCAACAGGATAAAGGCGAGTTTCCCCTTCCTTGACCAGGTCCATCACTGTCGGGCGGTTGTGGGTGTCATGGACAGTCGATATGTACCCCGGAGGCTTGTGCAGGAGAAGGTAAACCTTTTCTTCAAAGCCGGTTACAGGTTCACCATCGACCGTTACAGTATCGCTATCTTCTACCTGGGTCTGGGGTTGGTCGGCAACTGTGCCATTAACGCATACCCTGCCGGCCCTGATTATTTCTTCGGCGCGGCGCCGGGAAGCAATGCCGGCCCTGGCCAGGTATTTTGCCAGACGCATGTCAACATGACCACCTGTATTTATTCGTTAGTAACTATTCAGGGGGCTGGTCTTCTTCAGAACCCGTATCGAAAAAAAGACCGTTTCCGCCCTGCTTTGAATCTTCAGTGGGATCAGAACCCGGTTTAGAATCAGGTGTGGGCGCGGTGCCTTCTTCTTCCTGGTTGGTAGATTCAGCCGCCTCATCAGTTTCCAATTCCAGTTCCGGGAGATCACCTAACTCTTTTAGGCCAAAATATTTTAAGAAATCAGCAGTAGTGACGTACAACAGCGGCCGGCCTGGTCCTTCTTTTCGTCCGTTTATTTTTATTAGCTTTCTTTTTAATAAATTATCAAGGACATGCTGGCTCCTGACCCCGCGAATAGATTCGATTTCTATCCTGGTCACCGGCTGTTTATAGGCAACAATGGCCAGGACTTCAAGGGCGGCGTTGGACAGGTTGCTGGAAACCTCTTCGCTAAAAGTTTTTTCAAGGACGGGGGCAAGTTCAGGCTGGGTTCCCATCTGGTATCCCCCGGCTGCTTGAAAAATTTGCAGGCCTCTGCCCTGCGAAAAAAGATCATCCTGCAGTTCACCAATTATCTCTTCGGCTTCTTCTGGAGTAGTAGAAAGGGCCGCAGCTATCTTATCCGGTTTTACCGGTTCCTCGCTCAAGAATAATAGGGCTTCAATCGCTCTCTTTTGCTGTTCCTTCTCCACTTTCACCCTCCTTCGGTGGTTCTTCATTTAGTAACACCAGGATCGGGCCAAATGGCCTATCCTGCAGCAGGTTGGCTTTTCTCTGCCTTGACATTTCGAGCAGGGCAATAAAAGTAATAATTACCTCCCATAAGCTCGAATCGGTTACAAAATCTTTCATCGGCATAGCCCGCTTATTTTGCTTCAAAATTTCATGAATATAATCTGCTTTACGGGCAATCACAAAATCTTCAACAGCGCTAAATGCAGGCACATATTCTCGCTGGGCAGCAATTTTGGCAAAGCGCTGCATAATATCACTAAGGTGGTGAGCTCCTTCCCAGATGGTATAGACCGTCTCCTGTTGTGTAAAAACCATCACTTTTTGGCCACCGGTAGATCTGAGGAATACCTTTTTTTGCTCTTCTTCTTTTTGTCTTAGTTGAAGGGCTGCTTTTTTGAAAGCGCGGTATTCTTCCAAACGCTGAAACAATTCTTCGGCGGTATTAATTTCAAACAGTTCTTCTTCCTCATCCTGTTCCTGGAACTTTGGCGAACGGGGCAAGAGAAGCTTTGATTTCAAGCGAAGCAAAGTGGCGGCCATAACCAGGAATTCACTGGCAATTTCAAGGTTCAATTCTTTCATTGATTGCAGGTAGGCCAGGTATTGCTCGGTAATGTCGGCAATTGAGACCTGCCAGATATCAACCTCCGCTTTTTTAATTAAGTGAAAAAGGAGGTCGAACGGCCCTTCAAAGGTAGGTAGCTTTATTTTATATTCTGCCTGTTCTACCATAAAAGCTAAAGCTCCTTATTTAAGGCCCATTGATTCTGTAACCTGCTGCATTTTATTTTCTGCCTGTTCCCCGGCCTTAACGGCTCCCCGTTCGAGCATATCATCCAGGTAACCTTCTTCACCGGTTAGTTCATAATAACGTTCCTGGAGCGGTCTCAGGCTTTCAATGACCACTTCAGCCACCTGTTCTTTCAGGTCCTTGTAGGATTTGCCGGCAAAATGATTTTCAATATCTTCCCTCTTTTTATCTGTCAGCAGCTGGTAGATGGTCAGCAGGTTATAGACACCGGGCCGATTCTCATCAAAGCTGATGTCGCGCAGGGAATCCGTGGTGGCTTTTTTTACTTTTTTCCTGATTTGATCCGGTGTATCCAGCAGGAAAATGGAATCCTCTTTTCTTTCTTCGCTTTTGCTCATTTTTTTCTCAGGGGTGGCAAGGCCCATGACTCTTCCTCCAACAGGAGGTATAAAGGCATCGGGAAGAACAAATACTTCACCATAACGGTAATTAAAACGCTGGGCAATATCGCGGCACAGCTCCACGTGCTGTTTTTGGTCTTCTCCTACCGGCACCATATGGGTATCATACAAGAGGATGTCAGCGGCCTGCAGGACTGGATAATCAAAAAGCCCCACGCTGACTTCTTCTTTCTGCTTTTCAGATTTTTCTTTAAACTGGGTCATGCGGTGCAGCCAGCCCATAGGTGTGATGCAGTTTAAAATCCAGGCCAGTTCGGAGTGAGCCTTTACATCAGACTGGATAAATACCACTGAACTTTCCGACTCTATGCCGGCAGCAAACAGCAGGCCCGCAACTTCTTTTATTTTAGCCCGCAGGGTTGAAGGATCCTGGGGCACGGTGATGGTGTGCAGGTCCACCACGCAAAAATAGTTATTGTACTCGTGCTGCATCGCTGCCCAGTTGCGGATCGCTCCCAGGTAGTTTCCCAGGTGCAAAGAACCGGAAGCCTGAATTCCTGAAAACACAGTCTTTTTTTCCATCTACAACTATCCTCCCTGTTATAAACGAATGATTACAAGCCTGGTATAAATTGGATTATTGCTTCATAAATCATCAAGACGAACCTGGCCAGCGGGAATATTATCTGTCCCAGTATTCCAGTAATAATCAGGCCGAGCAAGATCAACGGCGCGTAACGTTCGAGCTGGCGATATATACCAAGATTGGCATCGGAAAGAAACGACATCAAGATCTTTGACCCGTCCAGGGGTGGAATGGGAAGCAGGTTAAACAGGGCCAGGTATATGTTGATCATAATCAACTGCTGAAAGAAATCGAAGGCTAAGTTGGCGTATTCTAAACCACCAAATGTTAACAGGCCGGCGTTCAATAGAATCCGGAAAACCAGTAAACTGATAAAACCGAAAATGAGGTTGCTCATCGGCCCGGCAAAAGAAACCCAGCGCAGCCCCGAGCGGTACTGGTTAAAATTTATAGGGTTGATTGGGACCGGTTTTGCCCAACCAAAACCGACCAGCAGGATCATCAAAGAACCGATTGGATCCAGGTGATTTATAGGATTAAGATTCATTCTGCCCTGCCTGTGAGCGGTTTCGTCGCCAAAATGAAAGGCCATCCTGGCATGGGCAAATTCGTGAACCGTGATAACAATCAGCAAAACTGGTATACGCAAAGCGATAGTTACAGGATCTAAACCAATCAAATCTTTATTCCTCCCTTCGTTTTTCGAGCTCCAGGTAATCTATGACGTAATCGAGCTCATCTTGCGGGGTTTTTACTTCGCCATCCAGCACTGCCTGCTTGAGGCTGTCAATAATTTGCTGGTAACGCGCCCCCGGTTCAAGGCCCATTTTTTTTAGATCGCTGCCTTTTAACCTCGGTTGAATGTACTTGAGGGCTTCCATGTAAACTCTTAAATGGCCCCGGACAGTCTTGCTGTCTGTCATAGCATAGGCCAGCAGCACTGCCTCAACGGGAAGCGGTTCCAGGCAGCTGACCACCGCACTGGGGTTCAAGGCTTCCTGTTTCAACTTTTCCAGCACCTCCGGCACCTTCCGGCAGGCTGCCATTACCGTTGAAGCCCTGTCTTTTGATAATTGCAGCTTCCTTATTATAGCAGACCTATCTACAGATTCCAAACCGATTAAAAGGCCGCTGAGATAAACAAGTTCGCTGTCCGGCCTTTTTTTCCATCCTCTCTCCCGGGCCCAGTACAGTATTTCTTCGATTTGTGTAAGCAAATTCCATGTTTTCTCCTCCGGCCTGGCCCTGGGAAACAGGAACGGTAGTGCCTTTAACTGATCAAGCCTCTTTAAAACTTTAACCGGCGAAGGTTCTTTGTAAATTAATTTGATCTCCTGGTTAAGGCGATGGCGGCTTACTTTGTCGAGCACTTTACTGTTTACCGCCTTCTCGATCATGTTCAAAGTTTCGGGCTCAATAGTAAACTCGTATCGCTGCTCAAAACGAACCGCTCTTAAGATACGCAGGGGATCATCAACAAAGCTAAGGTTATAGAGGGCCCTGATAACCCTGTTATTTAGATCCCTGCGGCCGTTGTAATAGTCATACAGGCGCCCAAAATCATCGCCCCCGAGAGAGCAAGCCATGGTGTTAATCGTGAAATCGCGCCGGAACAAATCATTTTTTAAACTGGAGCTTTCAACCTGCGGCGGAGCGGCGGGAGAAGGGTAATACTCTTTACGGGCGGTAACAAAGTCAAGCCTCAATCCGTCCTCCAGGTATAAAGAAGCTGTGCCAAACTGCTCAAAATGCTTCACCTTGCCGCCGATTAGTTTTTGCAGGTTAAAAGTAAAATCTATCGCATCACCGAGCACGACAAAATCAAAGTCTTTTTCTGGAGGTTGGCGGAGAAGGAGATCCCTGATGGTTCCACCAACCAGGAACACCTGCACTTTATCCCGGTAGGCCAGTTGCCTTACCTGTAAAACCAGTTTTCTTACCCTGGCGGGCAGTTCCCTGTTTAAAAGGCTGCCCAGGTTTATTGTTTCTTCCTCATCAGCCTTACCAAAAAGGGTAGCCGTTTGCAGATCGGTTTCCTGGCCGGGCCCGCTATGCTGGTTCTCCTGTTCTGCTTTAAGCGATCTGCCCCGCCTGTCCAGGTAATTTAAATGACGCAGAATATCAGAACGGGTTACAATCCCTTCCAGTCTGCCCTCATGGTTAACAACCGGAACCCGGCCAATATTGTTTTCGACCATAATCTTCCTCAGTTCGATTAGTGAATCCTGGGGGGATGCCGTGACCAGCTCCCAGGTCATAAATCCTTTTACCGGGGCATGGCCAAGATCGCTGCGCAGCCCTTTTTGCAAGTCCCGGCGGGATATCATACCGGCGAGCTGTCCATTTTCCAGGACCGGACACCCCTTGATTCCTTTTTCGATCAGGAAGCGGTCGGCCTCATCAAGGCTGGTAGCGCTTTGGATCGTATAAACAGGCCTGGAAGCGGCTTCTCCGGCGGTAATGACCGGGGGTAAATAATTCTTTAGAAATTCGATTATAACCATTTTAAGTTCATCTGCCTTGATTCCCTTAAAGTGGGCGGTAACTGCAGCCGGGTAACCCCGGACATCGAAAGGCGCCAACAGTTCTAATAAATCAAGATCGTTATCCCGGGTGCGGGCGGCAAAATAGATATTCTCGGTCATCTGCACAATAACAATGGTTAATGCAGTATCTTCAATATCATCCAGGAGCTGAAGCATCACCGAAGCGCCGCTAACATATTCGCTCAGCCTGGAAGTGCTGATCATGACCCTGCGCTGGTTTAACTCATAGAGTTCACTGTTCTGGATCAATTTTTCGAGAAGAATTTTTTGCGAATCAGTAAGAGGTGTGCGCAGGTAATCCTGGAGCAGGCTGGTGTTGAGGCCCTTTTCCCATAAATAGGCCAGGGCCCGGGCATCCCGGCTGGTGGTAATTTCAAAGGTCAGGCAACCCGTATCTTCATAAATACCCAGGGCCATGAGGGTCTTTTCAAATTCAGTCAATTCAATGTTGTTGTTAATCAATTCTTCCAAAAGGATGGTAGTGGTAGCGCCAACGGATTCGATTCGGGTATGATCTGCTCCCAAATCTTCTTCACCCGGGTGGTGGTCAAAAACCTTGACCTGGCCGGATATCTCGGGGAGATAATCCCATTTACCCAGGCGTTCTTTCCGGTTAGTATCTATAATGTACAGAGTATCGATTCTATCGGGTATCTCTTTTGGGTCGCCAAGCGGAAGAAGATCCCTGTAGAGGTTTACGAAAGGCCGCACATTGGCCTGCAGGGTTTCAGGTAAAATTACTTTGGTTCCCGGAAAAAGTTTAGAAGCAGCGACTACCGCTGCCAGGGCATCAAAATCAGCGCTTTTATGGGTTAAGATCAAATTCACGTCATTACTCCCGCTCATATAATGCGGTAAGCCTGATAATCAAGGCTATACCTACCTTATTGTTGCAAAGATATTGGTTTTTTGCAACTGCTGAAAATGTGGGTGCATTAAGCCCGGGGATGGGCTTTATCATAAACTTCCCTGATCTTTTTCCTGGTTATCTGGGTATAAACCTGGGTGGTGGTAATATCAGAATGACCGAGCATTTCCTGCACAGAGCGGAGATCTGCCCCGTTTTCGAGCAGATGAGTAGCAAATGAATGACGAATAGTATGGGGTGTGATTTCACCTTCAATTTTTGATTTCAGGGCATATTTTTTTAGGATTTTCCAAAAACCCTGCCTGGTCATGCGGTTGCCATGCTGGTTTACAAAGAGGGCCGTTTCTCCATTATTTTTACATAATTTTGCCCTGGCATTGGTCATGTACTCATCGACATAATTAATAGCCATAGAGCCGATGGGCACGATCCGTTCTTTTTGCCCCTTGCCCTTGCATCGCAGGTACCCGACGCGGGGATCAAAATCGCTCAGGTTTAGATCGATCAATTCTGAAACCCGGATCCCGGAGGCGTACAGCAATTCCAACATTGCTTTATCACGCAGCCCCTTATGATCTCCCGGCCTGGGCTGTCCCAACAAGCGGTCAATTTCATCCGTAGTCAATACCCGGGGCAATTTCTTTTCAATTTTGGGTGATTCCAGCTCTAAAGCGGGATTGTCGTCTAAGAACCCTTCTTCCATCAAGAAATTGAAAAAAGACCTGATTGAAGCGATGGTCCTCGAAATCGTGGAGGCAGCGTTGTTGTTATTCTTTAATTCTGCCAGGAAAAGGTTAATTACGTCACTGTCTATTGCACCGGGGTCTGTAACTTCCGTTTTTGTTAAAAAGGTTACAAACTTTTTAAGGTCACGGCGGTATGATTCAAGGGTATTTTTAGACAGGCCTTTTTCAACAGCAAGATAATTTGTATATTCCTGTAATTGCTTTTCTAGTGCCATTTTTCCCTCACAACTGAAGATGTAATATTATTCAACGAGAAAAACAAAATACCTGCCCGTAAAAGTAATTTGCATAAATATTATCATTAATCCGCAAGTATTTTTTTCTGAAGCATGGCGTACTGCAGCGCAATAATGGTTTTTCCATCTTTAATCCGGCCATCGGCGATCATTTTTCCGGCCTCAGTTAGAGATATAGCTTCTTCCCTGATATTTTCTTCAGGATCCGAGGTAGTAGATTCACCTTTGCTTAGCTCTTCAGCCAGGAACAGGTAAATCTTTTCATCGCAATAACCTGGTGAAGTGTAAAAACAGGACAGTTCCTGCCATTTACCGGCCTTTAAACCGGTCTCTTCCACCAGTTCACGGCGTGCGCACTCAAGAGGTTCTTCATCTGCCTCCAACTTGCCGGCGGGTATTTCCAGCAATACTTCTCCGGCCGGCTGCCGGTGCTGATAGACCAGGATAGCTTCTTCATCATTATTAACCGCCAGGATAGCCACCGCTCCAGGGTGTTCTACAACTTCCCTGAAGGCTTTTTTCCCCAATGCATCTTTAACCTGGTCCTGGCGGACATTAATTATTTTGCCACGGTACAGGTAACTGGTGGATACTGTCTTTTCTCTAAGGTTATCGAAAATAATCAACACCCCGCTTAATTATAGCCCGGTTGTTAAAACCGGCTTACCTGATCCCAAACCGCCTGATCTTTTCATAAAGCCAGGAACGGCTTATGCCCAGGTACCGGGCAGCTTTGCTTTTATTACCGCCTGCTTCCCGGATAGCCTTGATGATGGTTTCGCGTTCAGATTCTTCCCTCTTCCAGCGGTAAGCAGGAACACTTTGATCTACTGCCTGCAACCTGAATGTTTCTTCCTCAAAGCCTTCTTTTCCTGCCGGGTTACCTGTGTCTATTTGCCAGGGAGAGGAAACCATTTTATACAGGTGATGTGGCAGATGTTCTGTACCAATTAAGTTCTCATTGGTAAAATTCATGGCCCTTTCTACAACGTTTTCCAGTTCCCTGATGTTACCAGGCCAGGAGTAGGCCCGGAAAGCCGTCAGCGCTTCCGGAGTAATATCGGTGACCTGCATCCCGAAGATATCATTATACTTGCGTAGAAAAGTATTAACCAGGGGCAGAATATCTTCCGGCCGCTCTCTT
>CAYWIY010000076.1:0-9772 GCA_964458455.1 uncultured Syntrophomonadaceae bacterium
AGCTGGACAAGCACCCGGGGAGGTGTGATTTTAATACCCGCCTCAAAGCAGGAATCCTGCCTGCAGGTAGAGAATGGCAATGAAAATACCAACTGTTAAACCGTTAAAGGCAATAATAAAAGGAGGTTTTTATCGATGGGCTTCGGCGATGAATTTCAGCGCTTGAGCAAGTATTTCCGGGAATCTTTAAAAGGCAGGAGCCTGGACTGGGACCGCAAGCCACCCCTTTACAAGACGTACCCGCCCGAAAATGAAACGATCGAGCTTCCCCGCCCCGACCGGAAAGGTGGACAACCTCTATATGAGGCCGTACAGGAGCGGCGCTCGGTTAGAAACTATAAAAATACCCATGTGGATGCTAAAGCCCTCTCCCAGGTCTTATGGGCCGCCCAGGGGATTACCCTGGCTACAGAATACCACCAGTTCAGGGCTTCCCCCTCGGCAGGAGCGCTTTACCCGGTTGAAACCTACTGCCAGGTCAACAACGTGGAGGGCTTCAAGCCCGGCCTTTATCATTACCAGGTTCCGTACCATGCCCTGACCCTGCTTAAGGAGGGAAGCTTCGGCCTCGATTTAGCCCGGGCTGCGCTCGGCCAAAAAATGCTGCGCGACTCTGCTTTCAACCTGGTCTGGACCGCCGTGATCGAGAGATCGAAGTGGAAATATGAGCAGCGCGCGTACCGCTACATTTACCTTGATGCCGGGCATATTGCCCAGAACGCCGCTCTGGCAGCCGTATCCTGCGGCCTTGGTTCATGCCAGGTAGGCGCTTTCTTTGATGAAGAGGTAAACCGGGTTATTGAGGTCGATGGAGAAACCGAATTTGCCCTGTACATGTCTTCATTCGGCATCCCCAAAGATTAAAAACCTGGATTATTTAGAACCTTCCCTGATATTACAAAAAAAGGCGGCCGGGGTATTTAAACCTGCGGCCGCTCTTTGTGAAAAGCTAGTATAAGGCGCTTACAAAGCCTGCCTCATCAAAACCATGAGTCATCTGTCTCAACCTGGCGTTCTTGCCACCAGGGATCATCTTCTTCAATTTCACCATACCAGGTATAAGAAACACCATCAATGGTTAAAGCAATATCGCGGTAATTAACCCTTAGTTCTTCAACATCCACATTGGAAGGGAAATGCTCAGTATCGCTGATGAAAACCGTCAGGGTAGGATTATCATCACCATCTGTGCCGGTAATCGCTTCAATGATGTCGTCTCCCCTCAAAGGCTGGGTTCTGTCATTAGATCCCACAAAAACCCCTTTTATGTGGACATTATTATCATCGTCCGTTAAATCAAAATCGTCCCAGTCACCGATATTATGATCATCGAATGGACCTTCATCAAAATTAAATGTAAGTGTTAGCATCCAGTCATTAAATACTTCTCTTTTTACCTCGGGATTCTTTTCAAGCCAGTCCTGCCTTTCATCGGGCAACTCCTTGGGCACCCCGTCTTCGATTTCTAAAAGGAAATCATAATCCGGTTCATCATCTTGAGAATAGCCTCCATCATCAATGGCATCCCACAGGTCATCGATGTCATCATCTCTTATAGCTTCACTATATTTGACATAATCGACTAGATGGTCATAATCAACATGTTTAACCATAACCCAAACTTCTTTGTAATTACCCAGGGCTTTCCTGATCCCGCTGGTAATTGTATTGTACAGTATCCTGGCGTCCTGGGAATGATCATAATTCTCTGCCGCTTCCCTGATATTAGCCTTGACCATTTTCCACTCATCGTCGTCAATTTCTGTTTCATAATATACATATTCCGGCCTGTAATCTGATGGCGCATCAGCATATACAGCAGCGGAAAACAGAAGGCTGATTAGCAGAGCAAAAACTACAAAAAAAGCACACTTTTTAATTTTAACCATGGTCTTTTTCTCCCTTCATTCTTTCTTTTATATTTTTACAAGCTTACTTAAAGGTAACTTTTTAGTCATTCACCTCCCTGCCCTTTTGAAATTAATATGAGCAACCGGATTTTCCCAGACATCAGGAAAAACCGGTGCAGTTAAGCATCAATCTGCCATTTCATTAATAACCAAAACTTCTTCCTGTACCTGTTCCCCGTTATTGCCGGCAGATACAGTAACCGTTATCTCTTCACCCTCGCTGTAACCAAGGAAGCTTCCGCTCCACCTGCCCCGGTCCGGATCTTCTTCAAGAGCCTCTCCGTTTATCAGAACCTCAGACAGATGAGCTTCATCATGCGAATAAACATGCACATAAGTAATATCAAAGAAATCAATATAAGCGACAGATCTTTCCTGGTCAATTAAATTTGCTTCTTCGGAAGTCCCACCCATGTTTCCATAGAGTAGGCTCCCAGTTCCAAGCACCAGGATAACAGCTAAAACAAGAAAGAGCAGCTTTGATCTTTGTTTCTTTTTCTGCTTTTCTTCCCGGTTTTTTTCAAGCCTGCTCATAAAACACGCCCCCCGCAGTCAGCATTTACTATTTCCATAACAAGGGAATGCTATTATATCAATTTTCTGTTAATCCTGTCAACTTGATCTTGTAATTTTTATTACTATTTTTCAAATAGATGGCAACGCTGGAAACAGAAAACCTTTTCTTCCATAACTCTCTTTTCATCATCGAATCACTATCGAAAAAATTCACCTTGTTGAACCGGCTTAGATCGGGCCGAGAAAAGAAAGGGAAGGCAGATTCCTGGCAATCCAGAATAAAATGATCACAACAGGAATGGACCACAGCCAGAAGGGGTTAATCTTGATGTCAGAAGGGCTAAAGCTGCGGTCGAAAACCAGCCGGAAGGCTGTTACTGTGCCATAAGCGATCAGGGGCAATGAAAACACGGCCAGGGCATTGCTTTTCAAGGCCAGCAGCAGGTGGCCATTTAACAGGTGCCCTATGGCCCTGGTTCCGCCGCAGGCCGGGCACAATAGTCCCGTGGCCTGAAAGAACAGACAATGGTGGGGGCGG
Source organism: uncultured Syntrophomonadaceae bacterium (assembly GCA_964458455.1). Taxonomy (GTDB): domain Bacteria; phylum Bacillota; class Dethiobacteria; order DTU022; family DTU022; genus B1SED10-74M. The sequence continues at coordinate 2,965 of CAYWIY010000076.1, forward strand.
ACCAGATCCCGCAGGCCGGGAGTAGTCACGTAAAAATAGACCACCACAATCATGACCAGGGCAAATGCAAGCAAAGTTCTTTCTGCCCAGATCCTGGCAGGTGAATTCAAGGTAAATCCATCCTTTACTTAAAACCTGAATTCCTGTTTCAAAACAGGCACTATTTCACGGATTATCACCTGGCCTACTATAATAAATATAATGCCAAGGACAATAGAAATTGCCCCGAGGATGATCCCGGCCAGGGCATACTGCTGTTTTTGCTGGTATCCCAGGATACCGCAGATCAGGGCTACAATACCCAGAACCACGGAAATATAAGAACAGCATAAAAATAAAATGACGCCAATTATACCAGATACCAGGGATATAATCCCGAGGGTGTTGTTTGGCGCTTCTACGGCTACCGGTTTGGTATCACTCATCAATCGCACCTCCACTGGTCCATTATTGTACTTTGAATGAATTATGCTTAAATCTTTTATTCTATGTAAATCTAGAATATCCTCTAACTGATCCGGTAGCCCAGTTAGAGATGCGATTATGGCCTCCACCATTCACTACCGTTATCCACTTGACCCCCATCACCCTGATTACCAGAGCCATTGCCGCCAGAGCCGCTGTTACCGTTTTCTTCCGGGGGATCGTCCGGCTGATCACCGTCTCCATCCTGAGGTTCATCGGGATCGTCCCCATCATCCGGGGGATCACCATTCGGATCATCATCCGGGGGATCGCCATTTTCAGGCTCGCCATTATCAGGATCTTCTCCCGGTTCGCCATTTTCATCTACATCATCTTCATCCTCATCAGGTTCTTCAGGTTCCGGCATCCGGTGCTTATTACATGGAACACCGGGCGCGTGCTGCTCAATGAAATAATCGTAACGCGTGGCGTTAGCAGCCCGGCAAGCTTCGGTGGGCCTTAAGCCCGAAATAGAGCAAACTTCCATCCGCACAATACCCTCGGGACGGTTAAAATCCCTGATCTCCAGGTCCTGGAATGCTTCCAGGAACACCTCTCGCAGGAAAGCGGTAGAGTAACGCCATCCCTGCTGGATACCGCCCATCTTCGGCTCGTCGTAGCCCATCCAGAAGGTGGCAACTATGTTGGGGGTATATGCTGCCAGGTAAACGTCCTTCCAGTGTTCAGTGGTGCCCGTTTTGGCCGCTACGGGCCGGTCAATCTGCAAGGCCCGGCCCAGGTATTTTTGAACAAAATCCTGCAGGATGTCATTAACCAGGAAAGTACTCTGCGGACTTAACACCTGGGTAGGGTTAATTTCCCGTTCATAGATGATCCCCCCGTGGCGATCTTCGATTCTTTCCACTGTATGCATATCAACCTTGATGCCTTCATTGGCCAGCACACCGTAAGCCTGGGCCATTTCTATGGCAGTTACGCCCCTGGTAAAGCCACCCAGGGAGAGGCTTAAGTTGCCCACCTCATCAGGAACAAAAGAGTTGATGCCCATCTTCTGGGCATATTCCACTCCTACTCTTGGACCCAGATCTTCAAAAGCCCGGACTGCCGGAACATTGTAAGAATAGTAAAGGGCATCCCGGGCCGGTATCCAGCCCCGGAAGCGATTGTCAAAGTTCTTCGGCTGCCACCCCCCGGGACCTGTATAGGGTGAATCATCGAGGGTTGAACCGGCCCCGGCCAGGGTTCCTTCTTCAAAAGCCGGAGCATAAGTAATAATCGGTTTAATTGCCGATCCGGGCTGGCGGTGGGTGCTGAAGCGCAAGATTTCATCGACATTTTTCTGGTAATCACGCCCACCACCCAGGGCCCTGATTTTGCCCGTGGTCGGGTCAGCCAGGACTATGGCAGCCTGGGGCTGGGGCACCCCGTCTTCCTCATCAATAAATTCCTGCAGTTGATCCCAGGAGAGGTCGCGGCCCGGTGGAAGTTGAGCAATAGCCTCTTTAACCTGCGCCATATCCACATAAATCGTGCTCGGGTAAAGATCATTGCGGTTCAGCACCTCTTCCACATGGCTCTGCATCCTGGGATCAAGGGTAGTGTAAACCCGCAGCCCACCTGTATAGATGGCCCTGTATGCTTCTTCCCGGGACCCGATGGAAGGTATACCACTTAAAATTTCGATCAGCTCATTATGAACTACGTGATCGACAAAGTGAGGGTATGGATATTCAGGGTCACGCGGTTCAGCGTAATCAAGTTCTTCGGCCAGTGCGTTTCGGCGCTGCGCTTCCGTTATATAATTAACACGTTCCATGCTCATAAGCACGGTCCGCATCCGTTCCTCTGCCTTGTTTTCTCCATCGATGGGGTTGTAGTTGTTTGGGGAGCGGACGATCCCCGCCAGCATAGCTGCTTCAGCCATACTTATTTCATCGATACTTTTGTTGAAGTAGGTTTGAGCAGCCGCTTCGACCCCGTAAGCGCTGTTTCCAAAATAGATCCGGTTCAGGTAAAGTTCGAGGATCTCTTCCTTGCTGTAACTGCGCTCCAGTTGTAGAGCCAGCCATATCTCCTGGATCTTGCGCCGGTACGTTTTTTCTGTGGTCAGGAAGGCATTTTGAGCCAGCTGCTGAGTAATAGTGCTGCCGCCCTGAATAATTTCCCCGGCCTGAAAATTGGAATATGCCGCCCTAATGCTGCCGGTAACATCGAAGCCAAAATGGTCAAAAAACCGTTCATCCTCGATAGCAATAAAAGCCTGCCGGACATGCTCAGGCACATCCTCGAGGTTTACAACAACACGGTTTTGTTCTTCGTGGAGAACGGTTATTTCATTGCCCTCACTGTCATAGAGGTATGAAGTCTCCACTGTAGCCAGGCGAGAAGGATCAAATGGCGGCGTTTCGTTAACGTAATGTATTACCACCGCCGCAGTTGCCCCTCCGCCGATGAGGAACAAAATAACAAGCATGGCAAAAAAGACTTTCAGAACACTCCCAAACCGGAACCCCCGGTGATTTGTCTTAGATGCCGTACTTCTTTTTTTTGAGTCCATGGGAACTTTCTTTTCAGCCACTTGCTGTGAATCCTCCCTTAATCTCCCTGTATGCTATATACTCTATAAAACAACCTCCATTTGCATGCTTTAATGTCCAGCAGCAGCTTTAAACTCTACTGAAAAACTGCAAAAAGAGGCTTAATGTATTAATCTTATAAAAATTATATCATAGCTGTCACTATCCATAACCCGGTCATATATTCGTTACGGCATTAAATGCCTTTAGTCTCTGGCGGGCAGATGCAAAACTTTTGCTCATTAATATGACTCCCGGGTAACAAGGATGGTTCCCCATAAAATATTTAAATTTATGGAGAGCTATCTTTTTGATCTTTGTCGGCGTCGGCATAGGGATTTTCAAGCTCTTTGCTGCAATAACAACATTCTATGGTGTCTTTTTCCCTTTCCGGACAGGAACTATAAAATTTGCGGTGGCAATGCGGGCACTCCCATTCAAACAATTGAACCTCCCCCTCAGAATGGATTTTTAGCCACGGTTTCCCGGACCGGTGGTAAAGACAAAACATGCTTTTTCAGCCACTATCAGGCTGTTGTGTAAACTGTCTTGGCTTGCTTTTGAAAAAAGCACCTGCTGCAAACACCCCGCCCAAATTTTAACGGCCCTTCCAGCGGGGTTCCCGTTTTTCTATAAAAGCAGTGATACCCTCTCTGAAGTCTTCAGTCTGAAGCAGGTGCCCCAATGCCTGCTGTTCAATTTCAAGCCCGGTTTCCAGATCCGTATCAATACCCTTGTTGATCGCTTCTTTTATCTTTTTCAACCCTACCGGTGGTTTATCGGCGAGTTTTTCAGCAAATTCGGTAACGGTATGGTCCAAACTTTCCCTGGGAACCACTTCATCAGCCAGGCCTATTCTTTTGGCTTCGGGGCCGCTGACGGCTTCGCCGCTCAGGATCATCCATTTAGCTTTAGAAATGCCAACCCGGCGGGGCAAACGCTGGGTCCCTCCCCAGCCCGGTAAAAGTCCCCGGTTAATCTCAGGAAGGCCTATTTCTGAGTTCTCCGAGGCAAAGATAAAATCGCAGGCCAGGGAAAGTTCACAGCCCCCTCCGAGTGCATAACCGTTAATCATAGCTATGACAGGCTTTTCATATGCGGCAACCATTTCCACGATCGGTTCAACCTGGGCCGTTTCGGAAAGGTCCCACCCTGCTGAGAAACAATGGGTGATTTCCTGGCGCCCTTCCTTTTCCCTGATCCTGGGGTTGCCGGTAATAATCAACACCCTGATCTCGTTATCCTGTTCTATGTCTTGCAGGGCCTCTTTCACTTCCATGCCGAGGGTACTGTTGATCGCATTTAATCGCTGTGGGCGGTTAAACGTGATTCGCGCCACGTGGTCTCTTTTTTCTACAATGATTGTCTCATAATCCATCCCGGCACCTCTTTCTTTATATTTACATAATTTAAACTTCTATATTTCTCTCTCTTTTCCTGCCGGGCCCACTATTAATGCCAATCGCTTAATTAATGTTTCTTGCCCTTCAAAACAGGCTCAATCCTGCTTTTCAAAGGCTCTGGTACATTTTTTATTTTAAAATCATCCACTTTTTTTATTACCGGACTGTTTACATTGACAATCATGGCCAGTTCCCGCGCAGTCAGCCCCTGCTTTTTGCGCAGTTCTTTAACGGTTTTATTGCCAAAAGTCTTAAAAAACATTGCTACCCCCTTGATCGTTATCCAATGCTTAAACCGCTGCTGAAAAGGATTATAAAGCCTATGGCCATAAAATAAAAGACTATGCCCAGCCCGATTACGGCCAGGACTTTTTCAAAGATGTCTATTTTTTTCTGGCGTTCCAGGCAGTCGGAACAAAAGGGCATTTTGTCAAAATGAAATAGCGGAAAATGCTCCCTTTTGTAACCACCGCGGATCGGGTGATAAACAACATCTTTGTCATCAAGCGTTTTGGCGCATTTATGGCAACGGTGCTCTTCTTCAGGCATGCTTGTTCACCTCTACAAAAAGTCTTCCTGGAGTGAAGAATAATCTTCCGGGTTAAAAGGTCTAAAGCTCAGGGGCTCTCCCGCAAGAGCGGCCCGACTCTCTTCAAAAGTTTGATGCGGCTTGTTATAGAATATACCAAGCGGTATTTTTTCACCCCACTGGCGGGAAAGCTCCATGGCAGCGGACCAATCCCCGGGATCTTCAACTTCCGGGAAGTAAACCCGGTTCTTGTACCAGCCGTGGGTATTGACCTTGTTAAATGACACGCAGGGCTGCAGGATATCAATCAAGGCATAGCCGCTGAAGTTAATGGCATCCTTCATCGTCTCTTTCAAATGTTCTTTTTCGCCGCTGAAACAGCGGGCAACAAATCCCGCGCCCATTACCAGGGCCAGTGACAGCGGGTTAAGGGGCGGCATTGCAACGCCTTCGACCTGGACACCGGTCTTCATTCCCGGCTCGCTTGTGGGACTGGCCTGACCTTTGGTTAAACCGTAAACCTGGTTGTCATGGACAAAATGGGCGATGTCCGGGTTGCGGCGGATATTATGGATAAAATGGTTGCCCCCTTCGCCGTAACTGTCGCCGTCGCCTGATTCAACGATCACTTTTAGATTTTTATTGGCTATGCGTGCCCCCACAGCAGGCGGCAGGGCCCGGCCGTGCAGGCCGTTAAAACCGTTAACCCTGATATAGTGGGGAATCTTTGCCGCCTGGCCGATACCAGATACCAGCAGCACTTCATGTGGAGGCAGGCAAAGATCAGCAAGCGCTTCGCTCAGGGCCTCACGGATGGCAAAATTACCACAACCCGGGCACCAGGCTGTTTCACCAATTATAAATTGATCAGCTTTGCAGGTCATTGTGAACCTCCTCTACAATCTCACGGGGCAGGAAGGGCCGCCCGTCATATTTCAGGATAGAACCACCGGCAAGAAGGCCGGTTTCTCTGCGAATCAAGGCGGAAAGCTGTCCCCTGGAGTTATTTTCAATACAGTAGCTCTTTTCCACTTCGGTTAAAATACTGCGCAGCCTTCTTTGGGGCAAGGGCCACAGGTCGCTGAAATGCAGCATGGCCGTCTTTGTTCCCAGGGCGGCAAGTGCATCAACTGCCTCACGAATCACCCCGTAGGTAGAGCCCCAGCCAATTAAAAGCACATCCGGGTGAGGGTCTCCATAAAGATCGGGTTCGTCCATTTCCTCTGCCAGGGCCTGTATCTTGCGCATCCTTTTTTCAACCATGGCCCGCCTGGTATTGGCATCTTCGATGATATTACCGTTTTCATCATGTTCATCGCTGTCAACCAGGACCACTTCATTTTCAAACTGCCCGGGCAGAGCCCGTGGGGAAATCCCGCTTTCGGTGATCCGGTAGCGTTTATACGGTTCTTCAAAACCGCCCTCCTCAACCAGATGCCGGTTACAGGCGAGGCGGTTGAAATCGTAAGGCTCAATAGAGCGGTGAGTATCGGCAAAGTTCTGGTCGGAAAGGAAAAAGACCGGGGTCTGGTAGCGGTCGGCCAGCTCAAAGGCCTTGTTGAGGCGATAGAAAGCATCTTCATGAGAAGTGGCGCTCAAAACCGCCCGGGGGAATTCCCCGTGCCCGCTGTGCAGAATAAACTCCAGGTCGCCCTGTTCCGTTCTCGTGGGCAAACCTGTAGCAGGCCCGGGACGCATAGCTACCGCTATAACAATTGGTGTCTCAGTCATTCCGGCCAAAGATACCCCTTCCACCATTAGGGAAAAACCTCCTCCCGAGGTGCAGGTCATTGCCCTGATCCCGGCATATGAGGCACCAAGAGCCATGTTGATAGCTGCTATTTCGTCTTCGGCCTGCTCTACCACTACCGGGT
>CAYWIY010000077.1:0-9722 GCA_964458455.1 uncultured Syntrophomonadaceae bacterium
TTTGGTGAGCCATCCAGGGGTCGAACCTGGGACACCCTGATTAAAAGTCAGGTGCTCTACCAGCTGAGCTAATGGCCCTTTTTTGGTGGAGGGGACTGGATTCGAACCAGTGAAGGCGTATGCCAGCAGATTTACAGTCTGCCCCCTTTGGCCAACTTGGGTACCTCTCCGCAACTCTTCATGGAGCCGACGAAGGGATTCGAACCCCCAGCCTGCTGATTACAAATCAGCTGCTCTGCCATTGAGCTACGTCGGCTAAACGATTCTTCTCTTGCAAGCAGTATATAGTATAGCTTATTTTATAAATCACGTCAACAGATGTACAGCAGGAATTTTTGTTTCTCACTCGAAGATTTTAAGCAAAAGAGCTTTCCCTGTCAAGGCCCGTGAAAGCAAAAGAGGAGGCGTTATAATGGCTGATCCCAGGATTGCCTTAATCGGAGGATCGGGTGTGTACAAGCAGCCCTTTATTGAAAACGAACGTGACATCAAGGTTGAAACCAGGTTTGGAACGGCAGTTCTAAAGCAAGGCACATTTAAGGGACGCACGGTTTTTTTTATGGCCCGGCACGGTGGTGGTCACTCAGTGCCGCCCCACCTGGTTAACTACAGGGCCAATGTAGCCGCCTTAAAGAAATTAAATGTTGATACTGTCATTGCGACAGCGGCCGTGGGATCTCTGCGCCGTGAAATGGCCCCGGGCACCCGGGTTGTTATTGATCAATTTATAGATTTTACCAAACAACGCCCCCTTACCTTTTATGAGGGTGAGGAAGGTATTGTGGTTCATACCGATTTTTCTGAACCCTACTGTCCCGAACTCAGGTCTTTGCTCGTGAAAGCAGGAAAGGAACTGGGGCAGGAGATGATTGATGGCGGTTGTTATATTTGTACCGAAGGGCCCCGGTTTGAAACACCGGCAGAAATAAAAATGTTTGAAGGCTGGGGAGCAGATGTAGTTGGCATGACCAACGTCCCGGAAGTTGTTTTGGCCAGGGAAGCAGGCCTATGTTATGCCACCATAGCCCTGCCCACTAACTATGCCGCCGGATTAAGCGCAGAACCCCTTACCCAGGATGAAGTCCTGAGTGCAATGGAGAAAGACAAACCGGAACTGGAAAAATTGATGGCGGCAGTTATTGCTGAAATTAAACCCGGCTTTTCCTGCTGCTGCAGAGATGCCGGAAATAACTATCCCAAGGAGTAATCAATTCAAAATGAAACAATCTGAACAGCTTTTTACTCTTTACTGGAAAGATGAGCACCTCTATATTCTCGATCAAAGGCTTCTGCCCCACCGGGTAGAGTATCTCTCCTGCAGCAGATATTGTGAGGTGGTCGATGCTATCCGAGAGATGGCGGTACGCGGCGCCCCTGCCATTGGAATTACCGCCGCTTTCGGAATGGTTATCGCCGCTTATGAGGTGCTGGCAGAAAACGGGGACCAGGACCGGATGCGCTCTTACCTGGCCGAAGCCTCCGGAGAACTATTTAAAGCAAGGCCCACAGCCGTGAACCTGGCCTGGGCCCTTGAAAAGATTGATAAATGGCTGTTAGATAATAAAGAGCTGTCACCACAGGATACCGCTGCCGGGCTGCTGATTGAAGCAGAAACAATATTCAGGGAAGACCTGGAAAACAACCGCATGATTGGCGTAAACGGTTCCGCCCTTGTCCCGGACAGAGCTTCAGTGCTTACTCACTGTAATGCCGGCGCCCTGGCAACAGGCGGTTACGGGACTGCCCTCGGGGTAATCCGGGCTGCAGTAGCAGAAGGCAAGAAAGTACATGTATACATTGATGAAACCAGGCCCATGCTTCAAGGTGCTCGCTTAACTGCATTTGAAATGCTCCACGATAACATACCGGCCACCCTGATTACCGATAACTGTGCCGGTTACTTGATGAAGCAAGGCAAGGTTGATTTGATCGTGGTGGGCGCAGACCGTATTGCCGAAAACGGCGATGCCGCCAACAAAATCGGCACATACTCCCTGGCTATTATGGCAGCGTATCACAGTATTCCTTTTTATGTAGCTGCCCCGCTATCAACAATTGATTTGGCCCTGCCTGCCGGTGATGATATTATTATAGAAGAGCGCCAACAGGAAGAGGTAACCTGTTTCGGAAACCAGGCTGTAGCCCCGGATGGCATTGATGTGTATAACCCGGCCTTCGATGTTACCCCGGCAAAGCTTATAAAAGCGCTTATTACAGAAAAAGGTGTGGTGTATAATCCAGACCAGGAAAAGCTTTATAAACTCTTTGCAAAGGTTTAAAATAGATCTAAGTAACGAACGAAGGGAAAGGAGATAATACTGCTCTAAATAAATATGAAAAATACACATATTCTGATTACAAACGACGATGGAATATACGCTGAGGGCATCCAGCGCCTCAGCCAGTGCCTGTACGAAAAAGGAAACGGTTACAGGCTGTCCATAGTAGCCCCCGACCGGGAACGCAGCGCTATCGGGCATGCCATCACCATGCACCGGCCACTCCTGGTAGACGAAATAAGCTATCTTCACAATCCTGAGCTTACCGGTTGGTGTGTAAACGGCACCCCTTCAGACTGTGTTAAGCTGGCCATTGAAGCTATCCTTGATGACAAACCGGATTTGGTCATCTCAGGCATTAACAGGGGCAGCAACCTGGGTACTGATGTGCTATATTCCGGAACGGTTTCTGCAGCTGTGGAAGGTTTGATTATGGGCATCCCGTCGATAGCCGTCTCGCTGACCGGAAACGGTGACGCAAAAAGCTTTGATTTTGCCGGGCAATTTGTTTGCCGGTTATTCCCCCAGCTTTTGGAAGCGGACTTGCCGGCTTCGACATTGATCAATATCAATATACCCACTGATGTAGATAATATCAAAGGGGTCCGGGCAACCCGCCTCGGAAACAGGCGCTATCGCAATGCTTTCGAAAAAAGAATTGATCCCAGGGGCAGGGTGTATTACTGGCTGGCCGGCGAACTGGTTGACGACGAGAATGAAGATGAGGATGCAGATACCAGGGCTGTCAGGGAAGGATATATTTCTATAACCCCGATTCATTTTCCATTAACCAATGAGAATGTTTTACCCTCACTTAAAAAGCTCCTGGATAACATGACCGTAAAAACTTGATTCCTGCTTTGCGCACATCCGGTATAACAGCTTTTAATGCAGGAAGACCGGCAACCGGATGTGCAAGTGCGGGAGTTTGATAATTGTGCTAAAGAAAGGAGTGGCGTCTGTGTCTTTACTGGAACCGGCAGGAAATAATTGTTACCGCATTAAGCGCCGTGGGAAGATGTATGCCGATGTCCTGGTTTATTTGAACCGCCAGCTGTTCCACTCCTTCAGCGAAGATCAATCCCTGCAACAGCTGATGGACGCCGCATCGCTGGAAGGTGTTATCGATCCCGTCCTCGGCATGCCAGACATTCACAGCGGTTTTGGCCTTCCTATTGGCGGAGTGATGGCTATGGATTCCGAAGCGGGGCTGGTGTCGGCGGGAGCGGTAGGCATGGACATAAACTGCGGGGTCAGGCTCCTGCGCACCAATATTGATCCCAAAGGGCTTGACAAAGAAACCTTGAGGGCACTCATCAAGGCTGTAGAAAAAAGGGTGCCAAGCGGTGTAGGGCGCAGGAGCAAACACGAAGCTTTTATTAACTCTCATTTCAAGCCACTAATCCATGATGGCGTCCCCTTTCTTATAGATCAGGGGTACGGCAGGACTGAAGACATGGAAGCCATAGAAGACGGAGGATGCATCTCAGGGGCCGATTTGGGGACAATAAGCAAGGAAGCCCGCAAACGCGGCCTTCAGCTTTCCACTATCGGTGGAGGCAACCACTTTATAGAATTTGGTTATGTAGATACCGTTTTTGACCGGAAAACTGCAGATATTTACGGGCTTAACGAAGATATGCTTACAGTCCTGATCCATACCGGAAGCAGAGGGTTTGGTCACCAGATCTGCACTGATTATACCGCGGCCATGAAAAAAAAGGCTAAAAAACATAACATTGAACTGCCTTCTGCAGGCCTGGCTTCTGTTCCCATAAATTCCGGTACAGGGAGAAGGTACCTGGCCGCAATGGCCTGCGCCATTAATTTTGCATTTTGTAACCGCCAGTGGATTACCGATGATGTTCGCAAAGCTTTTAGCAGCGTTTTTGGCGGTGATGATCGTGAGTTTGGCCTGGATATGGTATATGATGTGGCCCACAACACGGCCCGATTCGAAAAAATCGACGAGAAAGAAATGTTAATCCATCGCAAAGGGGCCACCCGAGCCCTTCCGCCCGGACACCCGGACAACCCGAAAAAATACCTGTCTACAGGCCATCCGGTACTAATTCCGGGCAGCATGGGTACCGCTTCATACGTGATTCGCGCAGAACCGGATGTGAAGAAAATATATAACTCCGTCAACCACGGTGCCGGCAGGGTCCTCTCCCGGAGGGCTGCAAAAAAAGAGATTTCAATTGACGATTTGAAAGGCAAACTTTCCGAAGTGATCGTATCCGGCCGCAATTTAAAGGCCTACCTGGACGAAGCGCCCCAGGCTTACAAAGATATCGAACCGGTGATCAATACTTTTACTGAAATTGGCATGAGCAGCAAAGTAGCCCGGCTGCTTCCACTGGCTGTAATCAAGGGCGAAGGCAGTGATTAGCTTATTCATAGTAAAATAGTAAACGATCTGGTACTGCGCTGAATCGCTGCCCTTACATTTTTTTATAGGAGGACCTAATGGAAAAGCAACCACCAAGCATTTTCAACGATGTAATCGGCCCGGTTATGCGCGGCTCCTCGAGCTCTCACACCGCTGCTTCGGTCCGGATTGGCCGCATTGTTCGCCAGTTATTACAGGAGCCCTGCCGCCGGTGCCTGGTTGAATTCGACCCGGACGGATCGCTGGCTTCAACATATCACGAACAGGGAGCGGATATCGGACTGGCCGGAGGCTTACTGGGTATGGATTTAAACGATCAGCAACTGGTTGATGCCCTGGAAATAGCCAGGCAAGAAAACATGGATCTGTCATTCCAGCTCACCCCTTTTTCCGCCGATCACCCCAATACTTACAGGATCAACGCTTCTACCGTCAGCGGCAAAGAAATACAAATGGTCTGCCTTTCTACAGGCGGAGGAATGGTTGAAGTAACAAACATCAACGGATTTGACATCTCAATCGGGGGCGATTTTCATGAAACCCTGCTATTTTTCAATGATTTAAAAAATCTTACCTTAAATGAACGCGAACAAATGATGAAAGAATTTCTACCCGGTTACGATTATATAACCACTGTAGTATCGGATGGGAAAGGGTTGATTAATCTTAAAACCGGGTTTAAAGTAGAAGATGAGCAGGTACATATTTTGCAGGATAAAACCGGAGCAGAAGCGGTTGCCCGGATCGGACCGGTCCTGCCGATCCGGTCCCGGAAAAATTGCCGGGTTCCTTTTGAAAACGCTGTTGAGGCATTAAACATGGCAAACCAGGAAGGCCTGAGCTTATGGGAGCTGGCCTTACGTTATGAGAGTGCCCGCGGTGACATAACTGAAGAAGAAGTTTACAATATGGCCCTGGAACTAACCCGGGTTATGAGCCAATCGGTACAGGAAGGTTTGTCAGGGACCGATTATCAAGACCGTATCCTTGGGTCCCAATCCCCAAAAATACTCAATTACAGGGGTAGGTTGATTGGAAGCCGGTTAGATGTAAGCTTAATTGCCAACATCAGTGCAGTTATGGAAACAAAAAGCGCCTTTGGCGTAATCGTGGCTGCCCCGACGGCCGGTTCTTGCGGTACCCTGCCGGGAACGCTTTATACTGTAGCCGAAGATATGGGCCTGGACAATGAGCAAAACGTAAAAGGCCTGCTTGCGGCAGGCTTGATTGGCGTCCTGGTTGCCAGGAACAGCACTTTTGCCGCCGAGGAATGCGGCTGTCAGGCCGAATGTGGATCCGCTTCCGGAATGGCGGCGGCGGGCCTGGTCCAGATGCTGAATGGTTCAGTACAGGAAGGTTTTGATGCTGCGGCCATGGCCCTGCAAAATGTCATGGGCATGGTGTGCGACCCGGTAGCAGAGCGGGTGGAGGTTCCCTGCCTGGGCAAAAACATCATGGCCGGTTTTAACGCGGTCGCCTGTGCTAACATGGCTATGGCCGGTTTCGACAAGGTCATTCCCCTTGATGAAACTATAGAAGCTATGTACAGCTGTGGCAAAATGCTGCCGCCGGAATTGCGCTGCACAGGGAAAGGTGGCCTTTCCGTGACTAAGACGGCCAAAGAAATATACGAGCGGTTCAATAAATAACAGGTTAAATATTAAAGGAACAGCTATGGAAAAAGGATTTATTTTCAACATCCAGCGCTATTCACTGCACGATGGGCCAGGTATCAGGACTACCGTTTTCTTTAAAGGCTGTCCCCTGGAATGCTGGTGGTGTCAAAACCCGGAAAGTATTAACCCTCAGGCTGATATCATGAGGCAGCCCGAGCGCTGCCTGGGTTGCAACTCCTGCATGGAAATCTGCCCGGAGGGGGCGGTCCGGGTAGGCGAAACCGGGCCGGTTATAGACCGCAGTCTTTGCTCACGGTGTTTAAAATGTTCAAGCGTATGCCCCGCCGAAGCGCTTGAAGCGGTGGGAAAAGAATACACTGTGGAAGAACTTCTCAAAGAAGCCCTGAAAGATCGCTTGATTTTCGATAATTCCGGAGGCGGGGTAACCTTTTCCGGCGGTGAACCCCTGATGCAGCCTGATTTCCTGGAAGAGACCCTTAAAGCCCTCAACAGGGAAGCAGTTCATACTGTAATCGATACTTCCGGTTATGCCCCCTGGCCGGTCCTGGAGCAGATTAGCGCTTACGCCGATATGTTCCTCTATGACCTGAAACTGGTTAATGACCTGGAAAGCAGGAAGTACACCGGGATATCGAGCCGCCTGGCGATAGATAATTTGAAACGGTTGGTCGAGAAAGGGGTGCAGGTAAATCCGAGAATGCCAGTTATTCCTTCGATCAACGACCATCACAGCAACATCGACGCCATAGTAGAAGTGCTGGAAGAATGCGGGCTTAATGAACTGGAATTGATCCCTTACCATAATTACGGAACCGCCAAATATGCCAGGCTAGATCTTGAATACCCTCCCGGAACTATTGAAGCCCCTTCAGGGGAAGAACTGGGCCGCATAAGAGCCCGGTTTGAAAAGCAAGGGATTAAAATACTCAGTGAGGATGATTGATATGAGCGAAGAAATAAGAGGTATGAATGAAAGAATTCAAAATTTAAGAAAGCAAAGCGTAAATACCGAGCCGACTATTACAGCCGAAAGGGCGGTGCTGGTGACAGAAGCCTACAACCAGTATGCAGGAAAAGTATCCGCACCGATGCTCAGGGCTCTAACTTTTAAAAACATGATGGAAAAGAAAACAATCTGTATCAATGCAGGCGAACTGATTGTAGGCGAAAGAGGGCCGCAGCCGCAGTCTGCACCGACTTACCCCGAACTGTGCTGTCATACCCTGGAAGACCTGGATGTGATCAACGACCGAAAAACCATATCCTTTAAAGTAAACGACGAGGTTAAAAGAATCCAGGAGGAAACCATAATTCCCTACTGGCAGGGAAATTCCATGCGCGATAAGATTTTTAACCGCATGAGCCCGGAGTGGCTCGATTGCTACGAGGCCGGCCTGTTTACCGAATTTATGGAACAGCGTGCCCCTGGCCACACCGTTGCCGGCGGAAGGATTTATCAAAAAGGGATGCTTGACATGAAAGAAGAAATAACAGCCCACCTGGAATCGCTCGATTTTGCAGATGATCCAGGCGCTGTTGCCAGGGCCGAACAGCTGCAAGCAATGTCAGTTTGTGCCGATGCTTTGATCACCTTTGCCGGCAGGCACGCTCAAAAAGCGCGTGAAATGGCCGAAAATGAAAGCGACCCTGGGCGAAAAGAAGAACTGCAGCAGATCGCATCTGTCTGTGAAAGAGTCCCGGCGCATGCACCCCGAAACTTCTGGGAAGCTCTGCAGTATTACTGGTTCGTGCACATGGGTGTGGTCACAGAACTCAACACCTGGGATGCTTTCTGCCCGGGGCGGCTCGACCAGCACCTGGCTCCTTTCTATTACGGCGGCCTTGATGAAGGAAGCTTGAGCAGGGACCGGGCCAAAGAACTGCTGGAATGTTTTTGGATCAAATTTAACAACCAGCCCGCTCCTCCCAAAGTGGGGATTACCCTGCAAGAAAGCGGCACTTACACTGATTTTGCCAACATCAACCTGGGCGGGGTTAAACCAGATGGCAGCGATGGCGTAAACGAAGTCACCTACCTCCTGCTGGAAGTGATCGACGAAATGAGGCTGCTACAGCCCAGCACCAATGTGCAGGTCAGCAAAAAAAGCCCCGAGTTGTTCCTGAAAAAAGCGGGTGAAGTTATCAGGAAAGGATGGGGGCAGCCTTCAGTATTTAATGTCGAAGCGGTAATCAGTGAACTCCTGGCCCAGGGAAAATCCCTAATCGATGCCCGCTGCGGTGGTACCAGCGGCTGTGTAGAGACCGGGGCTTTCGGCAAAGAAAGTTATATCCTGACCGGCTATTTTAACCTGGTGAAGGTCCTTGAAATAACCTTGAACGGCGGCAAGAACCCGGCTGACGGCAAAATGCTGGGCTTAGATACCGGAGATCCTGGACATTTTGAAACTTTCGAGCAGCTGCTCGACGCCTTTGAAAAACAGCTAAACCATTTCATTAATATCAAAATCACCGGCAACCAGGTTATTGAAAAAATGTACGCCGAAGAAATGCCGTCGCCATTCCTGTCACTGATCATAGACGATTGCATCGAAAACGGTAAAGATTACAATGCCGGGGGAGCACGCTACAACACCAATTATGTGCAAGGGGTAGGCATCGGGACTATCACCGACAGCCTGGCTTCGCTTAAAAAGCATATTTTTGAAGATAAAAGTATTACCTGGGAGGAACTGCTCGATTTGCTGCGCAACAACTTCCAGGGTAAAGAGAATCTGCGCCAGTTTCTAATCCATAAAACACCGCATTACGGTAATGATGATGATTATGCCGATATGATCATGCAGGATGTTTTTAAGCGCTTTTACCACAGTGTAAACGGGCGTAAAACTGCGCGCGGCGGCACTTACCGTATTAATATGTTGCCCACTACCTGCCACGTCTATTTCGGTTCGGTTATCGGGTCTACACCCGATGGGCGCCTGTCCGGCATGCCTCTTTCAGAGGGCATATCCCCTTCACAGGGAGTTGATTTAAACGGACCTACAGCGGTGATCAAATCCGCCTCGAAAATGGACCACCTTCTGACCGGAGGCACCCTTTTGAATATGAAGTTTACGCCCAGAGTCCTGTCCGGGAACAAGGGCCTGGACAGCCTGACCCAGCTGATCCGGTCGTACTTCATACTTGACGGGCACCATATTCAGTTTAATGTTATTGATGCTGATGTTCTGCGTGAAGCCCAAAAAAACCCGGAGCAGTACCGCGGCCTGATTGTCAGGGTAGCCGGTTACAGCGACTATTTCAATAACCTGAGCGAAAAACTTCAAAACGAGATAATCGCCAGGACAGCACATGAACTGGGCTAAAAATATAGGATAAAAGATCAGTTTGTTTTGGCAGCCGGCGTTGACATTAATTTATAAATAGGCTAAAATATGAGCTGTAAAGGGGAGT
>CAYWIY010000078.1:0-9702 GCA_964458455.1 uncultured Syntrophomonadaceae bacterium
CCTGGTAACCGGTTTTTCCATAACAGCCGCAATCATTTCGAATAACTGCCCCGCTTCCTGCAGAGGGCAGTTTTCAATAGGGCGCAGGTAGGCCTGGATGTCCTTGTAATAGTTATAGCCGCGAGCCATAACCGAGTATTTGTGGTGGGCCCAGTATTCAAAACCGTTTTTCGGCAGCGGTATCCTGCCGGAGCGCCCTTTTTCCCGGTTCTTTTGGCCCAGGATTGCAATCTGCTCGGCCGGAGCATCTACGTAACCCGGTGCCTTCTCCTGGTTGGCAGCGTTATATGAAGACGGAGCCAGTGAAGCCCTTTCACCGCATGGACTGGCATGATTAAAGCCCCGCAGGCTCATTTCCAGCACGGTCAAGTCATGGATTCTTCGGAGCCGGCCGGGGCAATCCTGCCAGCGCCGGGTTTCAGGATGGGCGGCATATCCCTTTTTCCTGCCCGTAATTACGCTGAAGAGGGCATGTATCTCGGCATGCTGGCCGAGCAAGTTTTGGCGGGACAGGTATCCCGGGTGAATATCCCAGACACGCAAAACGTAAACAGTCCTTTCTTTGTTAAAAAACTTCCAGGGCTTAGTTTCTTTTCATCATACCGCACCGGGACCGGTTTTTAAATCGTTTTCTTTGCCCTGCATCAGGTCTATAATGCCTTAAACCTGCCGGGTAAATCATAATAACCGGCCCGGAATTGTTTGACTGTTTATAAACAATAAGCTATTATTTTAAAAAGCCCTTCTAAACAGGCTGATCCCAAATTATAGGAGGTATATATATGCAAAGCTATATGTGCGAACTCTGTGATTACACTTATGAACCCAAAAACGGTGATCCCGAAAACGGCATTTCGCCCGGAACCGCTTTTGAAGACCTGCCTGACACCTGGAAGTGCCCGGTGTGCGGAGCCGACAAAGATGAATTCCAGGCAGTCCCGGATACCGCTTAGTTTTCTCCGGCACCACAGGCACCATGGTGAAAATATAAGCCGGCCGATTCAGGTAACTACCTGTAACGGCCGGCTTATTTTTAACTCCTTTTAACGAATGCTTTTACCCTAACTTTTTACTGGATTTCTTTGGCTACAAAGCCCCCAAGAATCCATACTCCGGTCCAGTCGATTTTGTAAGCCTTGTCCATCATTTCATTGCGAATGTAAAATGTGATGCCGTCCACTTCTTTTTTGTGAAAGTTTTCTTCCAGTTCAGGTTTTCCTGCTTGCACGGCAGGAGTCACAACTGTGCCCCCTCACCCGCCGCGGCAAGCCATGTAGAGAGTATAAGGCCTTGAATTGTTTTTCATCTTTTCTTTGGCCTTTTCAGTTATTTTCAGCTTTGCCATATGACTCACTCCTATCTGATTGTTTAAACCTGGCTTTTTAAGCAGCATTTGCTCATGAACTTCTAATAATCATTCTTATTATAACATAAATATACCCCCATGGGTATACTTATTTCTAACATTAAGAAGGATTGTTGCCCGGGCAAGGAGAAACCTTGAAGAACATGTAACGCCATCAGCGCAATCAGTATTGTAATGGAGGCCTAAATGAAGATTATTGTAGCACCGGATAAATTTAAAGGAAGTATGAGCGCCACCGAAGCAGCAGAATTAATCGAAGCAGGCATAAAAAGTGTAATTCCCGGTGTGGAAATATACAAATTTCCCCTCTCGGACGGCGGTGAAGGGTTGGTTGAATCACTGGCCGGGAAACCGGGAGGAACAACAAAGACTTTAAGCGTAACCGGGCCCCTCGGTAAACCTGTAGACGCCGAAATGGGCCTGATCGACGGCGGAAAAACCGGGATTATTGAAATGGCTGCCGCTTCAGGGCTGGCGCTGGTCCCGGAAAATGAGCGTGATCCCTTTATAACCACTACTTACGGAACCGGAGAATTGATCCTGGCCGCCCTGGACCGGGGCTGCGAAAAATTAATCATTGGCATCGGCGGCAGCGCCACCAATGATGGGGGCGCAGGTATGGCCCGGGCTTTGGGCGCGCAGTTTTTAGACCGGGATGGACAGCCGATCAATGAAGGGGGCGGAGAACTAAAGCGGCTAGAAGCAATAGATATCTCCGGGCTTGACCCCCGCCTGGAAAAGGCCCAGGTTCTTGTCGCCTGTGATGTCGACAATCCTTTGACCGGCCCCGGGGGAGCTTCTCATGTTTACGGCCCTCAAAAAGGGGCTTCTCCGGATATGGTAAAACAACTGGACCGGGCTTTAGAAAATTATGCCCGGGTGATAAAAAAAGATCTCGGCTTAGAAGTGAAAAACATCCCCGGGTCAGGAGCGGCAGGTGGCCTGGGGGCCGGACTGATCGCATTTTTGCAGGCAGAACTGCTTTCCGGGATTGACCTGGTTTTAGAAGCCCTTAAGATCGAAGAATACCTGCCGGGCTGCAGCCTGTTAATAACCGGGGAAGGCAAACTCGATCCCCAGTCCGCCTACGGAAAAGCCCCGGTAGGAATCGCCCGCAGGGCAAAAAACTACAGTGTTCCGGCCATAGCTCTAACCGGGCAAATAGAAGGAGATCTCGAAACCTTTCACCGTGAAGGGCTAACCGCCTGTTTTGCCATTGCAGACGGGCCGCTCAGCCTGGAAGAATCCATCCAGCGGGGGCCTGAACTGCTTAAAACAAAAACGGCCGAGCTGATCCGTATTTGGAATATAGCCCTGACCGTTGATTAAGCTGCTAATAAACTGGTTTAAATTAATGCCAGCCACTGATTACTCTTCTATTTCTTCTTCCGCGCCGTTTTCTTCTTCGTCGTTATCCTCTATGATAAAGTGTCTTTCACTGTCTACTTCTAATTCGTACTGCTCAAGCACGGTGTCGCCGTCCAGGTCTACCGCCAAGAAATCATAAGTGCCGGGTTCGATGAAGAAAAATTTACTGATGCCGGAAGCAATAACCTCATCGCCAAGCCAGTCCTCTCCCCAGTCTTCACTATCACTGGGTGAAATATATAAAAAGCCTATATCCACTTCGGTTTCGTTGCTAACCAGGACCGGAACCGTTTCTTCCGAGCCGACTTCCATGCGAAAATCTTCAGTAATGTTCCTGGCCGCGGGAAGCACAAAATATTCATAAGTCATGGGTATAACCGTGTATTCCCCCTCAGGAAGGACAAACTCATAAAAATCCCCCGGCTCTATAACCTCATCACCCAGCAAATCTTCGCCCCACTCGTCCAGGTCGGGCCCGTAGAACAGGGCATAGGAAATAACAATATCTTCAGTTTTGTTGACCACCTCAATCGTTATTTCGTCCTCGTTGCCGGAGTCAAGATCGTTGTTTCCACAGCCAAAAATAAAAAAAAGGCTGGAAATACAGATCAAAACCGCTACTGTTTTCTTGACCATAAACAACCTCCGTTAATTTTCGTCACAGTTGAATACCTTAAGACCGCAACTTTAGATTGATATAAAAAATGGTCCCTTCCGGCTAACTTATTAACGGGATCATCCTCGCTAAGTCATTTTACCACATTCATTTGATTATTCAAGGAGCAGAATGCCAAGAAATGTCGAGCTGTACACGTTAACCCTATGAATACGCCATATTTCAGGACTGCATTAAATTGTATTCCGGTAAACGGGGTTCAGGTGGTATAATCTTAAAAGCATGCCCCTGGTGCTTGACTGAGTTATCTTTTCAAGCTTACAGGGCTTACAGCAAAGTAAGCTGAACAAATAAAAGCAGGCAACGTGGAAAGGAGCAGGCCGGCTCGCCGGCCAAACATGAAAATGGCTGAAAGTGCAAAAAATATCAAGTTAAACCGCTTAAAACCTGGGGTCCTTGACCAGGCTGTTGCTGTATTCCTTGAAGCTTTCAAGAAAGAAGCTTTTACAAAGACTCTACTGGATCTCAACAATCAAAAGCACTATAATCTCTACTTCAAAGCCGTAAAATACAAAGTGTCTCTTTACCTGGAAACGGGACAGCTTGTGTTTTCAGTTCAGGACAATGATAAAGAAGGCAGATTGGCAGGCCTGTTTATTCTGCGCTCACCGCAAATTAAGGCTCCGACCGGTCTGTCGATCAGGCGGATCATACCTGTACTGCCTTCTTTTGCCATGCTTTTGCCCAATTATCTCCGTGCCGCCCAACTCGGCCAGGCCGCAAAACCGCCTGAAGACCTGCCGGCCGGGCACTATGCCCTTGAAGGCCTGGCCGTAGCCCCTGAATACCAGGGACAGGGCCTGGCCCGGATGATGTTGGAGAAGGCCGACCAGGTTGCAACCAGGGACGAATCATCTCCGGGAATATACCTTTATACGGGAGACGAAAAAAACAGGGCCATTTACGAACGCTTTGCTTACAAGGTTTTAAAAACGGTCCCCACCCGTAGTTTTACCGCTTATCATATGTTTAAATGGACAAAACAATTTTCCGGGAGCTGATCTGATCTTGAACCATGGCCAAAATAAACAGCGGAACCTGGCAGAAGAAATATCTGCGGGCTTAGACCCTGACAAACAAAACCGCTTTGTGCTTTATAACGGCACGGTCTACACCCCCTGGGAAATGTTTTCCGGCGGCGTGGCCGTTACCGGGGATAAAATCGATCTTGTTTTTGCCGGTGATATCCCGGAATCCCTGAACCGCGATGGGGGAAAAATGATCGACTGCCAGGGCGGTATGATCCTGCCGGGTTTCATTGACCTGCACCTGCACGGCGCAAAGGGATTTGACTTTACCCTTGCCTCATCAGGAGAAATAACCGGGGCTGTTTCATACCATGCCTCGGTTGGCGGGACTACCACCCTCATGCCAACCCTGGTTTCAGCCCCCCTGGACCACATCAAACAGGCCGGAGAAAGAATCAGGAAAGCCCGGTCAAATACAAATGCTCCCTACCTGGCAGGGGTACACCTGGAAGGACCTTTTTTTAACCCCTGGTACAGGGGAGCTCATATGGAAAGACACCTGAAAAATCCCGAACCCGGTTTAATCGAAGACCTGCTCTTATCACTTGGTGACATCCTGGGCATGGTTACACTGTCCCCCGAGCTGCCTCATGCGCTTGATGCTATTAACCGCCTGGATAAAAGCGGTGTTATCACCGCCGCCGGGCACAGCGGGGCCACATTTGAAGAAATTGAGCAGGCCGCAACCTGCGGGCTCCGTCACGTAGTCCATACCTACTCAGCCATGCGCAGGTTCCACCACCGCTCACCAGGGGTCCTTGGCGCTGCCCTGATAATGGATGATCTCAGCGCAGAAATTATTGCCGACGGGATCCATACCCATCCCGCAGCGGTTAAGCTTTTCTTCCGGGCCAAGCCCACCGCAAAAGCAATCCTGGCCACAGATGCCCTGGCCGTGTGCGGCTTGCCCGATCAAGAATGCCGGCTCGGCGACAAGAAAATCATCAGCCGGGACGGGAAAGCTTTCCTGGAAGACGGCACCCTTGCCGGCAGTATTTTGACCATGAACCAGGCCCTGGGCGGCGCTGTGAAAATGTCTGGATTAAACCTGGAGGATGTGCTGCCGGCAGCCACGATTAACCCGGCCCGGGTGCTGGGGCTGGAAGATAAAAAAGGATCCCTTGAAACAGGAAAAGACGCTGATATTACAATAATCGACGCCTGTTATAGCGTTATGCTTACGCTATGCCGGGGAATACCCTTTCAACCGCAAGAAGAGTAATGCCCACTCCCCTAATATACATACTTAACGTACATAGTTCCGGCTTTCGAAAGCAATCTCTACCCGATCTATAATGCCCAGGAACAGCTCAACCAATTCGGGGTCAAACTGGCTTCCGGAACATTTTCTGAATTCGGCTTTAATTTCTTTTATTGAAGCAGCTTTTCTGTACGGCCGTCCCTCTTTCATAACGTTATAGGCATCTACAATAGCGGTAATCCTGGCAAGCAGGGAGATCTCCTCTCCTTTGAGGCCCAGGGGATATCCTGAACCGTCGTAGTGTTCGTGATGAGAAAGAATGTCATCTGCTGTGTGGGCAAACTCCTCAATAGCCCGGGCAATTCGAAAACCAGTCTCGGGATGTTTTTTTACCAGGTTCCATTCCCCTTCATTAAGCGGTCCCTGCTTGTTCAATATTTCCCGGGGAATGTTGATCATACCGATATCGTGAATAACCAGCAAATCATCGAGCCGGCCCAGCTCTTTTTCTGTGAGATTAACCCCTTCCCCGATCAGGCGAGCCATTTTTTGCATCTCCTGTACATGGCTCCCGGTTTCAAAGCTTTTTTTCTCAACGGCCCTGCACATGGCAGCGATCACATCTCTCCTGGCTTGCTTGCCCTCGACAAGCTTTTTCTTGTACATACGGTCTTCAGCTTCGCTTAAAACCTCGTTCATCGTTTTATCCGTAGAACGCTTGGAGGCAACTCCCATAGAAATCGAGATGGGCAGTTCCTCAACATACCTGGAGCGGCAATTTTCCAGGATCCGCCGGCATATTGTTTCGGCTTCGCTCGGGGTAGTCCTGGGTAATAAAAGCACAAATTCATCGCCTCCCCAGCGCGCTACAATATCTTCCTGGCGGCAAGACTCCCTGAATATCTCCGCAGCTGTCATCAAGATTTCATCACCGGTGGCGTGACCGTAACTGTCATTAAGCAGTTTTAAACCGTTTAAATCGGCCATGATTACACTGATCGGCATCTGCCTCTCTGTATCAAGCCGTTTCATTTCTTCTTCCATGTAAGACCGGTTATAAAGCCCGGTCAGTTGATCATAAAAGCTCAGGAAACGTATTTTCTGCCCGGAAATTTTTCGGGCAAAAGCATTGGAAAACAGCTCCGAAATAATGTTTAAAAGGGCAATATGGTCTTCCGACCATTTGATTGTTTTTTTAATCGAATCAAAACCCAGCACCCCGGTAACCCGTTCACTTTGCATTATCGGCACGCAGAGCAGTGAGCGGGTGTTTTGATCGCGCAGTTCTTGTTTCTCCTTTTCCGCATCCGGGGGCAGGTTTTCAACGTCATCGATATATACCAGCCTGTTCCTTTTGATCTGGTCATACCACCAGGGACGCCTGGAAAATGGATAGTGAACAAAGTTCGGCGCTTCCGGCCACAGCCCTTCCCGGTACCATTCGTGGGTCAGGTCCATAGTTTTATTATCCTCGGAAAAGAGGATTACATAACTGCGGTCAACCTGGAAAAATTTGCCTGTTACTTCCAGGGCGTAATTAATGCCCTGGTCTAAATCCTGGGAAGGAAGCCTGACAAAATAAGAAGAAATATCAGAAACAAGCTTTTCAAATTGAAGTTGAAACTGAAGCCTTTGTTCGGCCTCCTTAAGGGCGGTAACATCTCTACCCACAGCTTGAATTTCAGTTATATTGCCCCTTTTACAGCGGCAGATTAATTCTGATTGACCTGCAATTACAGCCCTGCCCTCGCTACTGGGCCCGGCTGTCCCTGCATCATACATGCCGCCTGGTTCGTGGAGGATAGTTGTAATATACCCGGGGCTGTTGCTGTAGGCGCTGACGTCAAAAAAGCGGCCCAGGGTCCGGGAGTACTCTTGAAAACGGATTGCCTTTCCTGTCCGGGCCACTTTACCGCAGGTGCCAATCCAATCAAAATCTTCATATTCTATGCCCGGTAAAACCTGCCTTACAGTTTTACCGACAATCTTTTCTTTTCGTAAACCGATCACTTTTTCGAAAGCAGGATTAACATCAACAAGAATAAAGTCTACCGGCCTGCCGTCTTGATCAGTAACTACCTGTTGATAAGCTAAAGCATCTGGCATGTGTTCGAAAAGAAGGTTGTATTTGTCCTGTTTGCTGCCGGGCCGCATTGTTGTTGTACTCCCTCACAGGCTTGCATAACATTTATACCGATCACACATGAATTAGTACATACTATTACACCAAAGCTTTTTATTCGACATTAACATAAAATATCCTTTCCGCTGGCAACTATTTCACAGGTAAATATTTTAAAAACATGCCGGTGCTTGGATTGCTCTATAAGAACACCGGGGGCTCCCTGTGCCCGGTTACAAAGGTGAAAAGGACAGCCTTGCTTCTTTTCAACTGATCTAAGGCTTCCAGGAACCCCCCGAACAAATACCTGTTACAGCTCCTCTATGCTGTGCAGGCTGTTGATTTGAAAAAGCCGAATTTTATTCCAGTACCGGGACTGTACCTTCATCTCCGGTGGCTTTAAATTCGACTTCCACATCTGTTTCCTCTACCACGGCCAGGTCATAAGGGTAAGTAATGGCCTGGGTTACCATTTCATCTTCACCCGGTTCGGTGAACCTGGCAGATACGTTTAGAGTGTCACCCTGCTTTTCAATCTCTTCGATTTCTACATTGTAACCACCGGTCGGCTTTTCACCATAAGTTACCAGGATATAAAGCAGGCCGTTGTGCACCCGGGAACGGCCTCCAAATTTATCCCTGGAGTCTTCAATCCACTCTTTGATTTCTTCCGGAAGTTCTTCTTCCTCAGGTTCCAGCGGTGTCACAACCTCCCTGGTCTCTTCTGGTTCAGCGCAGCCATAAGCAAACAACATAGCCACGCTTAAAAGGGTGATCAGTAGTATTTTTTTCAACATCTTTCTTCCTCCTTTTTCCACTTTACCCCATATTGAGAGCTCTTTTTGATCTCTGTAATAGAGACAAGCCGAGTGATGTTTTAGTTGCATTAAAACCGCAGTGAAACGATTTCAGAATATGGGGGGCTAACATATTAATAGTATTCCTATTGACAATACAGGATTTATATAGTATTATAATAACACAATAAGTTCAGTGTTAATTATTATTTAGTAGTTGCACTGACGAAGAAGAAAAGCCATTTAAAAAATAAACCACCTCCCTGCAAAACTGCGGCGGTTAAAAGTGGAAACGATTTAACAACTGTCTAAGGGCCATACTCTTCAAAAGGTTTCAAGATTTGCGGGGAAGGTGATTAACATAAAAGGCGCGGGGACCAGGCTCTGGCCAGTAAAATGGCGAGACCAGCGGCCCCGCGCTTTATTAATTGCTGCGTGAATACCAGCCCCAGATGCGCCGGGCTTCTTTTTCTTCAACATCGGTAACCTGAAAGGCCTTGCCTGAAGGCGAGGATAAAACCCAGGCCCGGACGCTCCGCAGACCCCACCAGCGCTGGAATGGGTTAACGCTGACCTGGAAAGCCTGGATATGTTTTCGGAGCTTAATAACCTGGAACCGGTTCACAAACCGGAACCGCAGCGTCATCTGGCGTTCATCCAGGGCAGTGCCACCGGCGCGGTAGCGGCTGTACCCCCAAAGAACTGCCGGTATAAGCAGAAAGAATGAAAGCCAGCCGTAGGGAACCCACTGCAGGGGCACGATCACCAGCAAAGTCGGGGCCACAGCCCGGAAAATATAACGGCGCATTGCCCTTGCCGGCAGAGGCGTAAATGTTTCGGGCATGCGGTACTCGGGTAAAACCCGGCTAAAGAACTGGTTCAGTTCAGTAGTGCGCAAAAGGGGAAAAAGCAGGGTAATATAGTTCTGGTCGCTTGATCCCCCTCCCGCCACTTCGGCCACCAGTGCGCACCTGCCAAAGGGCTGGCGCAGGATTCCTTCATGTACCCCCAGGGCTTGCAGGCGGTTTAAATTCAGGGCCAGTTGTTTCTGCTCGATCAACCCCCATGTAACCAGGAGCCGGTCATGGCGGCGCTGCAAAGTAAAATTGGCATACTGGACCATGAAAGCCAGGGAAGATATGAA
>CAYWIY010000079.1:0-9654 GCA_964458455.1 uncultured Syntrophomonadaceae bacterium
GCCGGATGCAATCAGGCCGCTTCAAGCGCCCCTTGCGAATGATATTTGTCGGCATTCCCAATGTCGGCAAATCTACTTTAATCAACCTTTTTGTGCGCAAGGCTGTAACAAAGACCGGTAATCGCCCCGGGATCACCAGAGGCAAACAGTGGATTCGGATCATGCCGGGTATGGAGCTTTTAGATACACCGGGAATTCTCAGCCCGAAAATTAATGAAGAAACAGCAAAGTCACTGGCCGTAGTCGGGGCCATCCCGGCAGGGCGTGTCGATATTCAAGATGCCGCCCTGTGGCTTATTAACCGCTACCTGGAAAAAGGAAAGCTTCATCTCTTGCAGAAGAAATACCCGGAGCTTGAATTCGGAACAGCCGAAGAACTTTTCGAAAAGATTGGGCTATCCCAGGGCTGCCTGCAATCTGAAGGCAAAATTGACGCAGAAAGAACAGCCGCCCTGTTCCTGCGCGATTTTCAAGGAGGATTACTGGGACGGTTAACCCTTGAAGAAGCCCCGTCTCCAGGCTAAACTCTAAACCGCTGCTTAGGAGCTGTTTTGATTGGATTTTCAAAAGATGAGTATTGCGGAATTGAAAGTTTTTTTGGATCAGAATGGCGAGCTGAATGCGGAACAAGAGAAAATTCTTGAAGCTGACAGAAGGCGCGGCGTTGCTGAACTCATCAAGCGTTATAACCGAAAGAAAGAGGCCTTGAAAAAAGAAGAAGACCGCCTTCGTGGAATGCTTGCCGAGGAAAGAATCCTGGAAGAACGAGGGTATCAGGCAGTTGCCGGCGTTGATGAGGCCGGCAGAGGACCGCTGGCCGGACCGGTCATTGCTGCTGCGGTGATCTTAAAGCCGGGGGTGGTAATTGATGACTTGAACGATTCCAAGCAGCTTTCTGCCCGGGCCCGGGTGGAAATATTCGAAAGTATAGTTTTTAATGCTCTCAGTTACGGCATAGGAAGCGCGTCAAGGGAAGAGATCGACCGCATCAATATCCATGCTGCTTCCATGCTGGCCATGAGACGGGCCCTGGAAAGGCTTTCTATAAAGCCTGATTTTGTCCTGGCAGATGGTTACCCAATCAGGGACTGTCCCTTTGAGCAAAAAGCGATTAAAGGCGGAGATGCACTTTCTATGTCTATAGCAGCAGCGTCTGTTATAGCCAAAGTGAGCAGGGATAGAATTATGGTGGGGCTGCATGAAAAATATCCCCATTACGGTTTTGACCGGAACATGGGTTACGGCACCACATCTCACCGGGAAGCTATTTCTAAGTATGGTCCCTGTCCTGCTCACCGCCGCTCTTTTCGACTGGTTTGAACCGTTAGCGACAAAACGGCTTCGGGGCGATAGTTTCTTTTTTCCTTTTACCGGATCTATTAATAATTGTAAAGTCATATCTAAAAAGGTTAACTGTTCAGCTTATTGCCCTTGTTGAATGATAAGCGGTGCCATGGGGAAGGATCTGCAGTTTCCTATGGCCTGGCGAGCTATGTCTGTAGTTACTAACAAAACAAGATTAAGGACTGGAACTTGTTATGACTATTAAGCGGCGACTGGTCGGCCAGGCCGGGGAAAAATTAGCCTGTGCTTACCTGGAAGAGCAGGGTTACAGGATTATTGAAACCAACTATCGCTGCCCACTTGGTGAAATAGATATCATTGCCAGCGATCAAGGTACCGTAGTCCTGGTAGAAGTACGCACTCGCACCGGATCCTCTTACGGTGGGCCTGAAGAATCAATCAACGCCGAAAAAGCGCACCGTTTGCGCAGGTTGGCTCTATATTACTTAAAGTCGATTTCTGAAAAAGAGCTGCCCTGCAGGATTGATTTAATAGCGGTAATGCTCAACAGGAACAGCCATGACCTGGAGAACCTGCACCATATTCGGGGGATATTAGCCGGATAATATTCAGTACCGCTTAGCCGAGGTGATTGGATATGTTTTATATAGCAGTAGTCGGAGGATCTGTCTGCACTGAAGAAGAAAAGCAACTGGCCCGGGATACAGGGAAAGAAATAGCCCGGCGGGGAGGGGTTGTCTTGTGTGGTGGTGGAAGCGGCGTTATGGAAGCAGCCTCCGAAGGAGCCGCCAGTGAAGGCGGGGTTGTCCTGGGTATCCTGCCTGGTGGTGATCGCCGCCAGGGCAACCTTTATTTAAGCTTTTCCATAGCTACAGGCCTGGGCGAAGCCCGTAACGCTATTATCACCCGCACTGCAGATGCCGTTATCGCTGTTGATGGGGAATATGGCACGCTTTCCGAAATAGCCCTGGCCCTAAAAATGGGAAAACCGGTTGTGGGCATAAATAGCTGGTTTTTACAATCTCCCAGTAGAGACGGGCAGGTTATCCTCGAGGCCGAGACAGGAGAGGAAGCGGTTGAGTTGGCTATTAATGCTGCTCAAAAGCCTTAACCTTATTGATTAAGCGCTCTTATCCAGCTGCGCACTGACATGCAATTCATGCAAAATAAAAATTCAAAATAATATTGACGCATTCATATCCCTGTTGTATAATTATGTTTAATTTTATAGCAGTATAAAGGCAATGATAGAGGAAAGTATGCTGGCAACGTTTTCCGCAGAGACACCGGGCCCGGGGCTGCAAGTCCGGTGGTATAACAGCCAGGAGAAGTTCCCTCTGGAGCTGCAGGTTGAAAAGCCGGTTTTAACTAACCGGTCAGTAGGCTTTGACGGGGTCTTTCACCGTTAACTGAAAGGAGGTATAAGGCCGGTTGTGTTTTGGCCCGTACCTTAAATGAGGGGGGCACAATAAGTGTCCAACCAGGGTGGTACCGCGTAAAGCCTGAGCTTTCGTCCCTACGGACGAAAGCTTTTTTGTTTTTTGTAGGCCTTAAGTGATATTAAATACTCAGCACAAGTTTAGTCAAAGCGGTTCTTGCGCCATACAAGGCGATTATTAAAACTAATCTAATGGAAAGGATGTTTAGAAATGGATGTCAAGATTAAACCTGTTCAGAAGATGGAAGGTGAGCTGAAAGCTCCGAGCGATAAGTCAATATCTCACCGGGCTTTGATTTATGCATCACTTACCGAAGACACCGTGGAAATAGAAGGGCTGATGCAGACGGAAGACATAGCAGCCACACTTGATTGCCTGGAGCAGCTGGGAGTTGAGTATGAAGAAGATGCAAGCAGGACGAGGATTCATGGTAAAGGATTGCGTGGTTTTAAGGAACCGGAGAATGTCCTTGATGTGGGTAGCTCTGAGATTGCGGCCAGTTTGCTGACGGGCTTATTGGCCGGGCAGCCTTTTTTCTCTACCATTACCGGCAGCCAATCTTTACAGAGGCACCACATGAAAAATATTACCGCTCCCCTGCAGGATATGGGCGCTACGATCAAAGGTAGAAGTGAAAATGATCTCCTGCCCCTTTCTATCCGGGGATACGACCTGATGCCCCTTAAATATGATCTGCCTGTCAGTAGTGCCCAGGTTAAATCTGCTCTCCTTACCGCTGCCCTTTTCAGCAGGGGTATATCCGAACTAACTGATCTATACTGTACCAGGGATCATACCGAAAGGATGCTGCGCTACCTGGGTGCTGATATTAACAAACTGAGCGATCGCCATATAGCATTAAACAGCCCGTCTAAATTAAGAGGAGAGAGGCTGGTAATTCCCGGGGATATTTCATCATCCATATACCTCGCCCTGGCGGCAGCGCTGTCCCCGGGTGGTGAGTTAAAGATCACCGAAGTAGGAATCAACCCTTCAAGAACCGGTGCACTTGATATCCTGAGGATGATGGGGGCAAAAATTAACATTCAAAATGAAAGGGAATACAACAATGAGCCGGTAGCTGACCTGGTTGTTGAAGGCGGTGGGAAATTGAGGGGAGTAGAGCTTAACGGGGGTGCCATTAACCGTATTATTGATGATATTCCGGCTGTGATTGTGGCGGCGATTTATGCCGATGGTAATACGACAATCAAGACGGGCACCGACCTGAGACCCAAGAAAGCTGAAAGGTTACAAAATATTATCCATGAACTCCAAAAGATGGGCGCTACGATTGAGCATAAACTGGATAGCGTAAATATTAAGGGTGGCGCAAAATTAGCTGGAACCGAGTGTAATAGCTACGGTGACTACCGCATAGCCATGGCCCTGGCTGCAGCTTCCCTTTTTGCGGAAAATGAAACTACGATCAGCAGTGCGGAAGCAGTGAACAATTCTGTCCCCGGATTCTATGACCTTTTAAAAGGACTGGCTTCCTGAGCAACGTAAAAAGCCCCGGGTTGCAACCGGGGTTTTTTCGTGTCAGTGGGGACGGAACTATTTTGTCACTGCAACGTCACTGTCGGTCCAGGGATCTGTACTGGATTGCTTCGGCAATATGGGCTGAATCGATAACTTCTGAGCCGTCCAGGTCTGCGATGGTGCGCCCAACCCTGATAATGCGGTCGTGGGCCCGCATGGAAAGACCCAGGCTCTGGAAGGCCTGCCTGACTAACCCCCGGGCATCATTGCTCAAGGGGCAGTACTGCTCGAAATATTTAGCGCGCAGTCCGGCGTTGGTGGTGACAGCAATTTCTTTGTAGCGTTCCTGTTGTAAAAGGCGGGCTTTTTCCACCCGGGTGCGGATTGCAGCCGAGCTTTCGCCCGGGGCTTTGTTTTCCAGTTGTTCATACTTGATAGCCGGCACCTCGACGTGCAGGTCTAAGCGGTCCATCAACGGCCCGGAAAGTTTATTCCGGTAGCGGATGATCTGGTTTGGGCTGCAGCGGCATTCCAGGTGGGGATCGCCGTAGTTGCCGCAGGGACAGGGATTCATCGAGCCGATAAACATGAAATCTGCCGGATAAGTAACTGTGGCTGTAAGGCGGGTTACTGTTACTTCCCTGTCTTCTAAGGGCTGCCTTAATGCCTCAAGCAGTTCCCGGCTGTATTCAGGCATTTCGTCGAAAAAAAGTACACCCAGATGAGCCAGGGTTACTTCACCTGGACGGGGCGATTTGCCACCGCCAATGATGCCGGCTGTGGAAGCGCTGTGATGGGGGCTGCGAAAGGGCCTTCCAGTAAGAAGAGGTTTGCTTGCATCCAACTGGCCGGCGACGCTATGAATCCTGGTTATATCCAGGATCTCCTCGCTGCCGGGAGAAGGGAGGATGGAAGGGATCCTCCGGGCCAGCATTGTTTTGCCGCTGCCGGGTGGACCGTAAAGAAGCAAATTGTGTGCTCCTGCGGCTGCAATCTCAAGGGCCCTTTTTGCCGTCTCCTGGCCTCTTACTTCGCTGAAATCAAAGTCTGATGTTTTATCTTCACAGGTCTCCTGGGGCAGAGGGCGGGTTGCCTGCAAACTGTCTTCTTCAAGCAGGTGGCGTACCAGTTGAGCCAGCGTGGAAATTCCTACAGTTTTCAGGCCCTTGACCAGAGCGGCCTCTTTGGCATTGGGTTCGGGCACATACAGGGTTTTGGCGCGGTGCGAGGGAAGGGCAGCCATGGATAATGCTATGGCCAGGGTTCCGTTAATACGGCGCAAACTGCCGTCCAGGGAAAGTTCTCCTATGAAAACCCCGGTCTCAAGGAGCTCACCTTTTGGGATTTGCCCGGTGGCAGCGAGGAAGCCTATGGCTATGGCCAAATCAAAAGAGGAGCCCTCTTTTTTTAGATCTGCCGGAGCCAGGTTCACGGTAACCCGGGAATAGGGAAAAGAAAAGCCGCTGTTGCGGATTGCCGCCCGCACTCTTTCCTTAGCTTCTCTCACGGATGCGTCTGGCAGGCCAATTATGTCAAAGGAGGGAAGGCCGTCAGTTATATCGACTTCAATATCAAGTGGGACTCCATTAATACCGACAATAGTGCACGAATCTACCTTAGCAAGCATAGCCATCATCCTTCCGGTTGTATTTGGTATTAATTCATTAGAGAAACAGGCAGGAAAACCAGGATAAAAATAGTAATATATAAGTATCGCAAGTTATAACCACTGAAAGGAGGTATAATGCATGGATAAATGGGAATGCGAAGTATGTGGTTATGTTTATGACCCCTCTGAAGGAGACAGCGATGGGGGTATCGCCCCGGGCACTCCTTTTGAAGAACTCCCAGATGACTGGGTCTGCCCGGTCTGTGGGGCAGGGAAAGATGAGTTTACGAAGCTTTAGTATAGAGTAAAGAATAGATCTTTACAGGTAACAGGGGGACACCGTCCTCCTGTTTTTATTGCTCTTTTTGCTCCTGGTCAAAGCCCAATTCTTTAACCATGTGCACTATTCCTGCGACCTGTTTTAATTCCATGACGAATGCAACCCCTGTCGCCGGTTTGTTCAGGTTGCCTGCTTTGATTATGGCATCCATAACTTCTTTAGTTTTGTGTTCCTGGATAATGGTCAAGATTATTTCTTTTTCCGGCTCAATAGGAATACCCAGGAGCTGTTTCTTTTCATGGATGCCAGTTCCGCGGGCCGGAATGATGGTGGCACCTTCTGATCCGGCTTCCCTTGAAGCCTTAACGATTCTCTCGCAACACCCCTTCTTTACTATGGTTACGATTAAATCATGTTTTGGTATCTCGGCCATCGTTTTCACCTTCCTCATCATTATCATTATCTATCAAATGCGAATCAGGCTGATCAAGTCCGTTTTCATGATTATTTTCCCGGTGGCTCTCATTTTCATGTTCTTCACCGCGGCCTGATGTTGTTTCTTTAATAGTACCTTTTTCTTGAAGATCTTCTTCTGCTTCTTCAGATCTTGCTTGAACATACGGCAAACCATCATAATGATTCCTATTACCTGTTCCAGGCTCTTCTTCTAAACCCTCTATTTCATTATCTGGCTCTTCACCAGGGTAAATAAAGCCCAGCAGCATAACCATTATAATCGGGGCCAGGGCCACCAGGGCTATCAGTCCAAACCCATCGATGACAGCGTCCCGGCCTTCAATCGTGTCGGCGGCACCGACAGCCAGGGCCATGATGAAAGTGACAGTCATCGGCCCGGTAGCTACCCCGCCGGAATCAAAAGCTATAGCTGTAAAAGAGGGCTTGGAGAAAAGCATCAAAATTATAGCCAGCAGGTAGCCGGGGATAATTATGTAGTAAAAGGGAATCCCGTAAACTATCCTGGTCATGCCCAGGGCAATAAAAATGCCTACGGCCAGGCACAGGGTATATAAGATGAGATTGCTTTTAATATAGCCGCTGGAATTCTCTTCAACCTGGTTGCTCAAAATCCGCACGGCCGGTTCGGCCATGGTTGCTAGAAAGCCTAAAATAAAACCCAGGGGAATCAAAACCCAGCGGTAAGGTAATTCGCCCAGAATAGTTCCCATCTCAGTCCCAACCGGCATAAAACCGGCTTTGACTCCCTGCAGAAATAATGCCAGGCCTGTAAATGCCAGCAGCACTCCTTTTAGTAAGGTTAGGAGCATCTCCCTGGGCAGTTTATAAACCAGTAAAAAGATCAGGAACATGACCAGGATGGGAGTTAAAGCAGTCAGGACTTCCAATAAAACTTCGTCAAAATCCTGGAAAATAAACTGGAAGCTCAACCGTAAATCACCCCCAGGATTAAGACACCCAGGACCGGACCGATTGAAGCCAGCCCGATCAAGCCAAAGGTATTAGCTACATCTGATTTGCCACCCATGACAGATGTTGCTCCAACTCCCAGAGCCAGGATAAATGGAACGGCCATGGGTCCTGTAGTAACTCCACCGGCATCAAAGGAAATAGCTACAAATTCAGGTGGCACGAAGAAGGAGAGCAAAACGATTAAAACATAGCCTGCTGTAAGAAGGTAGAATATGGGAACACCTAACAAGATCCTAAGAATGGCAACCGAAACAAAAAAGCCAACTCCAATCGAAACTGCCGTAATCAAAATTCCTGCTTCTATAGCTCCCCTTGAAGCAATATCAACCTGGTGGGCAAGGACCCTCACGTCCGGTTCGGCAACGGTTATAACAAATCCGAATATGAAAGCGGCAATAAGTAAAATGGATAGTGAACCGCGGTTTACAAGTTCGGAACCGACCATTTCACCAAGTGGTAGTAGCGCTACTCTCACCCCGACTAAAAAGAGAAAAAGCCCGGATGTAACCAGCAGCGCTCCGGCCAAAAATTGCCATAAGAGAGCAAGCGGTGTTTGTAAGAAAAACAACTGGATGATTGATACAGCAACAACTATGGGGAGAATAGCCTGTAAAACTTCCAGCAGTATTTCCCTTGCTTCTTTAATCATGGTAAAACTCCGTTAAAAAAAATTGTATTGCTCGATTTATAAGGTCCAGAAGAAAATATCATGTTTTGTTATTTATTTTTATTGGTTCAATTTTATTGGTTCAATGGTACATTAATTGTACAGTTATGTCTACTTCCACCTATCCCGGTGGCCAGATTCAGAAACTAATTAATAAATAAAAACGCTGTATAAATAGGCAGTTTAAGCGCCGGCATCTGGTCAAACTGATATTTATTTATTATTATCAAAGGTTAGGATCTATTACGTAAATTATGATAATTTATGGTTAATCACAATTAGTTTAGTTAACATTTCGAAATCTGTCAAGTTTAATTTCTAAAATCATTTCTTTTCCCTGTTTTTAAGGTTTGGGCATGATAGGTAGAGGTGAGATAGAGGTGGCGGGCAGTGGAATGTCAGTAAGAATTGTGTTATTATTCGCTGTAGTGCTATGCTCAAAGATAGAAAGGAAAGACAATCATGGACGACTTTTTCTCTGCCGAAAAAACCCTGGGTGATCCCGATCCGAATTGGGCGGAATTTCTTCAGCATGAACTAAACCC
Organism: uncultured Syntrophomonadaceae bacterium; assembly: GCA_964458455.1. Taxonomy (GTDB): domain Bacteria; phylum Bacillota; class Dethiobacteria; order DTU022; family DTU022; genus B1SED10-74M. Next base: position 8,777 of record CAYWIY010000079.1, read on the forward strand.
CCAGCAGCATGATTTTGCCACTACTGAAGATCCGGCACTGCTCGGCCTGGCCGGGCCTGGTTCGGGGAAAACAAGAGCTTTAATCTTCAGGGCGGCCCATCTGATTAAATGTGGAATTCAACCGGAACAGCTGCTACTGCTTACTTTTACCAACAAAGCTGCCGGCGAGATGAAGGAACGATTAGAGGACTTACTTGGATTTTTGCCTCGAGATTTATGGGCCGGGACTTTTCACAGTATCGGTTCGCGTATTTTAAGAAGGCATGCAGAACACCTGGGTAGAACATCCAATTTTACCATCTTTGATGAGGACGACAGCAGGTCTGCCCTGAAGCAAATCCTGGGCACTCTGGATATAAGCGATGAAGATCGCAAATTAATTATGAAAAGGGGATTACTTGGCAGGATCATCAGCCAGGCCCGCAACTCAGGGCTAACCATCAAGGAAGTAATGGAAGAAAATTATCCTTACAGGCTGGAATACTTAGAAACTATTACCCGGGTTGCCGAATTGTACGAGATGAAAAAAAGAGAAAGCAATGCCTTTGATTTCGATGACTTATTGCTTTGCTGGTTGGACCTATTTGAAAATTATCCCCTCATTCGGGACCAGTACCGGCGGCGTTTCAAACATGTTTTAGTCGATGAGTTCCAGGATACCAATGTAGTGCAGGCCCGGATTATTGATCTCTTTGCCGGATCCAGTTCAATATGTGTTGTTGGTGACGACGCCCAGTCTATTTATGCCTTTCGCTACGCTAATATCGTAAACATTTTATCCTTCCCGGAAAAATACGACCGCTGCCAGGTGGTGCGCATGGAGCAAAACTACCGCAGCAGCCCGGAAATTGTGGATCTGGCCAACACTTTGATCAGCT
>CAYWIY010000080.1:0-9614 GCA_964458455.1 uncultured Syntrophomonadaceae bacterium
AGCTCAAGAAGTCCTGCAACAGATTAAACAGGGCAAGCCTTAGAACTAAGATTTTAGGAATATGTTCTGGTTATCCCGGCTAATTGTATTGTCGTTCATCAAAATTATTCCGGGCCTTTAATGGGGTCCGGTTATTAATGCTTTTTTAAGCGCTAAACAATAATAAATACGAGGTGTCTTAGGATGACCCTGCCAGGGCTGGATAACCTTGTCTATCTCAATGCTTTAAATTGCCTGCCTTTCCTTGGACCAAGGCGTATTACAACTTTGATCAGGTATTTTGGCGCAGCTGGAGCAGCCTGGAAAGCGCCTGAAAAAGATCTGAAACAGGTTGACGGGCTGTCTGGTTTAGAATCCAAGATGGTTGAGGCCAGGAAAAACATAGATCCGGGTCTGGAATGGAACCGCATCGATGAGCATGGAATCAAATGCATAGGCATTGATTCTGCTGAATATCCGGCACTGCTGCGGCAGCTGCCTTACCCTCCGCCGGTCCTTTACTACCGCGGAGTATTAAATGAGAGTTTCAACCCGTCAATAGCAATAGTAGGTAGCAGACGTTCAACTTTTTACGGCAAAGAAGTGGCTAGTCGCCTGGCCGGGGAACTCTCTGCTGCCGGGGTTAGTGTTGTCAGCGGGATGGCTTTAGGGGTAGATACAGCAGCACACCGGGGCTGCCTTGAAAACAACGGTTTTACGGTGGCTGTCCTGGGTTGTGGTCTTGATCACTGTTATCCGCCCGGGAATTATGACTTAATGGAGCAGATTGTTTCTTCCGGGGCGGTAATTACTGAATTTCCCCTGGGAACTAAACCTCTACCCGGTAATTTTCCCCAGCGCAACCGGATTATAAGCGGCATGACCCAGGGAACCGTAGTGGTCGAAGCCACTGCCAAAAGCGGTTCCTTGATCACAGCAGACCTGGCCCTGGAGCAAAACCGGGAAGTTTTTGCAGTACCCGGTAATATAGGCAGTCCATACAGCCGCGGTTGTCATCAATTGATCAAAGACGGGGCCCACCTGGTGGAATCAGCTGTGGATATCTTGAAAGAAATCATGGTTGAACAGCAGGTTGAAGAACAATTAACCATAACCGGTTCCGAATCATCTCTTACAGATAAAGAGAAGGCCCTGCTGGGGGAAATTCCTTATCAGCCTATGCATATCGATGATATTGTCCGGACTGTTGATGGCACTGCTTCTGAAATAATTACTATGCTGTTGGCTTTGGAATTAAAGCAGGTTATTCGGCAAACGCCCGGAAAATATTTTTGCCGAATTTGACAGGTGTGATAAAATACTTTGCGGAGAGTTGATAGCCTGAATCTTTTTTATCGATAGTAAGGAGCGTTAATATTATATGAACCTGGTCATAGTTGAATCTCCGACCAAAGCGCGGACAATAAAGAAATTTTTAAGTAAAAATTACCAGGTGGTCGCTTCCCAGGGACACCTGATAGACCTGCCTAAAAGCAAGCTGGGTGTTGATGTCGATAACGATTTTACTCCCAGGTATATTACCATCAGGGGTAAGGGTAATATATTGAAAGAACTTAGAAAGAAGGCTAAAAAAGCGAAAAAGGTATTTCTTGCCGCCGACCCCGACCGCGAAGGGGAGGCAATTTGCTGGCATATCAGCAGGGCCTTAAACCTTGACCATGATGTGCCGCACCGGGTTGAATTTAATGAAATTACCAGGGAAAAAGTTAAGGAATCATTTAAGAACCCCCGTTTAATTGACTACAACAGGGTAGATGCACAGCAGGCCAGGCGTATTCTTGATCGCCTGGTTGGTTATTCTATCAGCCCCCTGTTGTGGCGCAAGGTGAAAGGTGGCCTTAGCGCGGGGCGGGTTCAATCGGTAGCTGTTCGCCTGATCTGTGACCGGGAAGAAGAAATCAGCAATTTTAAGCCCCAGGAATACTGGAGCCTGCAGGCTCACCTGAGAGAAGAGAAGACTAAAAGCCGTTTTAAAGCTTCCCTGGAACGGCATAATAAGAAAAAAATTGAACTAAAAAACAAGTCCGAGACTGACCGGGTCTTGAAAGCCCTGGAAGGCGAAAAGTTTATAGTTGATAAAATAACCCGCAGCCAGCGCAAGAGAAAACCTTACGCGCCGTTTACCACCAGCAGTTTACAGCAGGAAGCCTCAGCCAAACTCGGTTTTGCCAGCCGCAAGACCATGAGCATTGCCCAGCAGCTTTATGAAGGCGTAAGTATCGGCTCAGGTGAAACGGTCGGCCTGGTTACTTATATCAGAACCGATTCTACCAGGGTTTCCACCCAGGCCCAGGCCGAAGCGCGTTCCCTGGTAGAGGATAAATACGGCCGGGACTTTTTGCCTGCTAAACCGCCCCAATACAAGTCTGGTAAAGGGGCCCAGGAAGCGCATGAAGCCATCAGGCCCACCTCCATAATGCGCGAACCTGAATCGATCAAAAAACACCTGAGCCGGGACCAGCTTCGTCTTTACAAATTAATTTGGAACCGTATGGTAGCCAGCCAGATGAACCCGGCTGTTTACGACCAGGTCCGGGTCAATATTCAGGCCGGAGAATACACCTTTAAGGCAACCGGGTCAACGCTGCGTTTTCCTGGTTTCCTGGTTTTGTACCAGGTTGATGATGCAGATGAAGAAACTGTTCTTCCAGATATGGAGGAGGGACAGGAATTAAACCTGTTAGAACTGGTTCCAGAACAGCACTTCACCAAGCCCCCGCCCCGGTATAACGAAGCTTCGCTGATTAAGACCCTGGAAGAAAAAGGCATAGGCCGCCCCAGCACCTACAGTCCGATTATTGAAACTATCCAGAGCAGGGGTTACGTGATCAAGGAAAACAAAGCTTTCGTTCCTACTGAAGTCGGTTTTATAGTAGTTGAGCTAATGGTCAATTATTTCCCGGAGGTAATAGATGTAGATTTTACAGCCAGGATGGAACAGCGCCTGGACGAAATCGAAGAAGGAGACGAGCAGGGTGTAAAAGTGCTGAAAGATTTTTACCACGGTTATTTCAAAGACCGCCTGGAAGTGGCTGACAAAAACATTGAGAAGGTCGAGATTACTCCTGAAGTAAGTGATGAAACCTGTCCTAACTGCGGGGAAAACTTAGTTTACAAACACGGACGGTTCGGGCGTTTCCTGGCCTGCCCTTCCTATCCAGATTGCAAATATACCAAGAAAATTGTTAAAGAAACCGGTGTTAATTGCCCCTCAGACGGGGGGATGATTGTTGAAAGACGGTCTAAAAAAGGAAGGACCTTTTATGGCTGCAACAATTACCCGGACTGCACCTTTTTGCTGTGGAATAAACCGTTGCCTGAAAATTGTCCGCAGTGCGGCTCAATAATGACCGAGGCCAGAAAAGGCAAGAAAATAATTAACCGTTGCTCCAACAAGGAGTGCGCTTATGAGCAGGAACCGGTGAAGAAGAAAGCTACAGCTGCAAGATAAATTGATCGAGGTTTGAATAGGTGGAATTTTTTTAAAAACAAGCCTATTTACTTGCAACCGGGGCTCAGTTATGTTAGGATAATATAGGTGTTGCGTTGTGAAAATAAATTATTGTCTTGATCGTTTTTTAAAGTATCTGGATGTGAATAGAAACGCCTCACCTTTGACTTTACAGGCTTACAGAAACGATTTAATCCAGTTTTTAGGATTGGAGGCTGTAAACCAGGCCGATCTGAGCGAGGTTAATCACCTTACCATAAGGCGTTATCTTGCCTGGCTTAAAGAAAGGGATTATTCGCGTCGATCAATTGCCCGCAAGTTATCTGCGACGCGTTCTTTTTTGTTCTTTTTAAGGAAAGAAGGAGTGATTGAAAGCGGTAAATGGTCGGCAGTAGCCCGGCCAAAGGTTGGGAAAACACTCCCCCGATTTCTTTACCAGCACGAAGTTTCAGCCCTGTTGGAAGCCCCGGACAGCCGCACTTTACTGGGATTTAGAGACAGGACCCTTTTGGAGTTGATTTATGCTTCCGGGCTCAGGGTGAGTGAACTAACCAACCTGAGGCTTTGCTTTTTGCAGCTTGATGAACGGTTGATTAAAGTGCAGGGGAAAGGAAAAAAGGAAAGAATAATCCCCGTAGGCACTGTTGCCTCAGGTTTGATAAAAGAGTACCTTGAAAAGATCCGGCCGGTTCTGGCCGAGAAAAATAAAGATAATCAGGTTTATGACGAATTGTTTTTGAATAAATGGGGAAGTCCTTTAAGCGACCGGGGAGTTCGTTATATCTTCCGCAAGTATATTCAGCAGGTATCTCATAAGGAAGGCATCAGCCCTCATTCCCTGCGGCATTCATTTGCCACCCATTTACTCGAAGGCGGGGCTGACTTAAGGGTGGTGCAGGAGATGCTGGGTCATGTCAGTATATCGACCACCCAGGTTTATACTCACATCACCCGGGAAAGGCTGAGTGAAATATATCACTCTGCTTTTCCACGACAATAGCAAAAAAGGCGGTAAGCATATGCATGAAGGTACTACCATAGTAGCAGTAAAAATAGATAGCGGAGTTGCCGTTGCCGGTGACGGCCAGGTAACTTTCGGCAACAGCACCATTGTAAAACACGGTGCCCGGAAAGTTCGCCGCCTGTATGAAGGAAAAGTTATTGCCGGTTTTGCTGGAGCGGTAGCCGACTCACTGACACTGTGTGAAAAGCTGGAAGGCAAGCTGGAAACTTACCAGGGCAACCTCTTGCGAGCCGCGGTGGAATTAGCCAAGGAATGGCGAACCGACCGGGTATTGAGAAGGCTGGAGGCTTTGATGGTAGCGGCAAGCAGTGACGCAATCTTGTTGATCTCCGGAACCGGGGAAGTAATAGAACCCGATGACGGTATCGCCGCCGTCGGTTCTGGTGCTGCTTATGCTCAGGCAGCAGCCAAAGCCATGGTTCGGCATGCAGATCTTTCTCCGGCTATAATTGCTGAGGAAGCCATGAAGATTGCCTCTGAAATTTGCGTCTACACGAACGATAATATAATAGTAGAAGAATTATAGAGGGGTTTGATAGAAAGCTATGTCCAGAGAAGAACTAACACCGACAGAAATTGTTAATGCCCTAGACCGTTTCATAATTGGTCAAACCGATGCCAAACGGTGTGTTGCTGTGGCTCTGCGGAATAGGTATCGCCGGCAGCAGCTGGAAGAAAATTTGCAAGAAGAAATAATACCTAAAAACATCATCATGATTGGTCCTACCGGGGTGGGGAAAACCGAACTGGCCAGGCGCCTGGCCCGCCTTGTAAATGCACCTTTTGTCAAGGTGGAAGCTACCAAGTTTACTGAAGTTGGATATATAGGCCGCGACGTTGAATCTATGGTGAGGGACCTGGTGGAAACCTCGGTCAGGATAGTTCAAAATGAACGAATGATGGAGGTAAAAGACAGGGCTACTAAAAATGCCAACGACAGGTTGGTCGATCTTATTGCTCCCCTGCCCAAGAAGAAGAGCAAGTCTGCGAATCCATTAGGGTTTCTTTTCCAGTCTGCTCCTGCCCAGGAAGAAACCACGAACGGCGCCGAGGAAGAAAGTTTTGCCGATAGGATGCAGAGGGCGAGGGAAGAACAACGCAAAGTTAGAGAACGTTTGCTGAACGGTGAATTGGAAGAACAGATGGTGGAAATTGAAGTTGAGGAAAAAAAACCTCCCATTGGCGATCTTTTCAGTGGACAGGGCATGGAAGAAATGGGTATCAACCTGCAGGATATGCTGGGCAACTTGATGCCGCCAAAGAAAAAAAAGCGACGGTTACCCGTGAAAGAAGCCCGGTCTATCCTGGAGCAGGAAGAAGCACAGCGCCTCATAGATATGGATGCTGTAACCAGTGAAGCTTTGAAAAAAGCAGAGCAGTTGGGAATTATATTTCTTGACGAAATTGACAAAATTGCCGGTAAAGATTATCATGGATCTGGTCCGGATGTATCAAGAGAAGGGGTTCAACGCGATATACTGCCAATCGTGGAAGGGTCAACGGTGGTTACAAAATACGGTTCAGTAAAAACTGATCATATTTTATTTATTGCAGCCGGTGCATTTCACATGACCAAGCCATCAGACCTGATTCCAGAATTACAGGGCAGGTTCCCGATCCGGGTTGAATTGAACAGCCTTACTGAGGAAAACTTCAAGCAGATACTTACTGAGCCTAATAATGCGTTAATAAAACAGTACAAATCTTTGTTGGAGACGGAAGGGGTGAGTGTGACTTTTACGGATGAAGCAATAGAAGAAATAGCCAAAACAGCCTGTTTGTTAAACCAGGAGATGGAAAATATCGGCGCCAGGCGACTGCATACAATTATGGAAAAAGTTCTGGAAGATCTCTCGTTTGATCTGCCTAACCAGGTTGATTCACAGGAAGTGACTGTAGATCGGGAATATGTGCAGAGTAAACTGCATAAAGTGGTTAAAGATAAAGATTTAAGTAAATATATTTTATAAACTTTAATGAAGAAAGGTGGTTGAATGACGTGATTTCTTCTCCTTTGCTTGAGAAAACTCGTCGCATTAACAAAATACTTCAGAAAAGTGCAGGCCAGCGCGTTGATTTTAAGGATGTTGCCGAAGTCCTTAAAAATGTTATTCACGCCAATGTTTACATTGCCTCCAGGCATGGAAAAATATTGGGCTGGTCCCTGGTTGATGAATTTGAATGTGAGTTAATGCTCAATAATGTGTTAAAAGAAGGTATTTTCCCCGAGGATTATAACAGGTTTTTATTGAAAGATGATGAGTCAAGGGTAAATTTAAGGCAGAAATCTAACGATTGTGTATTCCTTGAATCAGAAAGATGTCTTTTTGCCAATAAGATTACCACTGTTATTCCCATTATCGGAGGCGGAGAGCGCCTGGGAACTTTGCTCCTGGCCCGCTTCAATGAGCTTTTTGATGCAGAAGACTTGATTCTGGCTGAAACCGGGGCAACCGTGGTCGGTATGGAAATCCTGAGATCAAAATCTGACGAGATTGAAGAAGAAGCCAGGAAAAAAGCAGTCGTTCAGCTGGCAGTTGCAACCCTGTCTTATTCAGAGCTGGAAGCAGTTGAACATATATTCGAAGAACTCGGCGGCAACGAAGGTTTACTCGTAGCAAGTAAAATTGCCGATCAGCTTGGCATAACTCGATCCGTGATTGTCAACGCTCTACGTAAGTTTGAAAGCGCCGGGGTTATTGAATCACGTTCCCTGGGCATGAAAGGAACCTATATCAAGGTTTTAAATCCGTTCCTTCTCGATTATCTGCAAAAAAAATCTAAGCCTTTCTAACTCATGGTATAGAATTTGCGAGTAAAATAGGCAGCCCTTTAAAATAGTAAGGGCTGCCTGCTTTATTAATTACGCCCAGTTTTCCTTTTTTTTAGCCAGAAAAAGGATTTTTGCTTTTTGTGGGAAATATATTTTAAGCACTATTTTATATTATTATCCTTATAATTATTAACCAGGAGGAACAAGTATGATCAAAAGATTGCAGGAAGAAACCACAGAAACTGCCCCGATTGTGATCAGTACGCCCGATGATTCCGTTGAACACATTCCTTTACTATCCCGGATTCGTAAAGCGGCGGAAGGCTCAAATACTATAACTTTTGTTGGCAGCGCATCAGAAAACAATGAACAAAGAGCGGTTACTCTTACCTGGGGGCAACTGCACCAGGATGCACTATCGATGGCTGCTACTTTGCAGGACAAGGGAGTTAAGCCGGGCGACCATGTCGCCCTGCTTGGTCCGACTACCCGCAGCCTGGTTACCGCTATCCAGGCTGTATGGTTGGCCGGGGCAAGTGTTAGTCTGCTGCCTATACCGATGCGGTTCAGTTCCGTCGAAGAATTTGCCAACCAAACCAGGCATTTGATGCGGCATGGTGATATAAGCATGCTGCTACTGGATTCTAACCTGGCTGCTTACCAGGAACCGCAGGAGGGAGATCCCCCGGTGGTTTTATTAAGCGATATCGAAACCGGTTCGAGCCAGTTTACAGCGAAAGACTATAATCCTGTACCAGATGATCCTGACCGGCTGGCGGTTCTGCAATTTACTTCCGGATCTACTGCCGATCCGAAGGGCGTTATGCTGCCGCACAGGATCCTTAGCAACAATGTGAATGGCATGATTGAAGCGGCCAGGGTGGTTACTGATGATATTTTTGTTTCATGGCTGCCTCTTTATCATGATATGGGTTTAATCGGTTTTCTGACAGTGCCCATGGCCACAGGCTGTTCTCTTGTCCTTGCCTCTCCCCAGGATTTCTTGTCCCGACCAGCAGACTGGATGCGCTGGCTGAATGATTACAGAGGCACGGTAACTGCCGGCCCTAATTTCTCATGGGTGCTGGCTTCCAGGGCTTTTCGCCGTATGACTGATACCGAAGAAATGCTTGACCTCTCACCGGTAAGGCTTGCCCTCAACGGCGCCGAACCGGTTGACCCAGATGTGGTGGAAGCGCTTATCGAAGCTGCAAAGCCGCATAAATTCAGGCCGGAAGCTGTTTTCTGTGCTTTCGGCATGGCCGAACTATCTCTTGGCGGAACTTTTCCACCACCCCTGCGAGGAGTGTTTGTTGACGCTGTAGACCGGGAAGCTTTGGAAACTGAACGTCTCGCCAGGCCTTCGGATCCGGAAGAAGAAGGGACCAGGCGTTTTCCTCTTCTTGGCAATCCCATTCCCGGCCTGGAAATGAGAATTCTTGATGTTGAGAGCGGTGAAATAAGGGGAATGCGTGAAGTCGGTGAGCTTGAGATAAAAGGGACATCAGTGATGGCCGGTTATTACAAGCGTCCGGATTTAAATGAAAACCTATGGAAAGACGGTTGGTTGAAGACTGGTGACCTGGCTTATTTCGTTCCTGGCCCTGATAACGGTCCGCCTGAATTGATTATTTGCGGCAGAATGAAAGATGTAATCATCATTGCCGGCCGCAATATTTTTCCTGAGGATATTGAAAGAACAGTCGGCAGTGTAGAAGGAGTAAGGGCCGGAAACGTAATTGCTTTTGGTGTAGAAGGCAGTAAACGCAAAGAATCAATCGTCGTGGTGGCCGAGACCCGAGCCGATGATGTTGATGCCGTTAGAAAGGGGATCCGCCAGCAGGTGACCGGCCTGGTAGGGTATCCTCCTCGGGATATTATTCTCGTTCAACCGGGGACCTTGCCCAAAACCAGTTCTGGGAAATTGCAAAGAAGCCTTTGCTGCAAACAGTACCTGGAGGAAGACCTTAAAGCCGTGCAGTAAGTTGAAGCCTGCGAATTAATAATAACCAGCAATAAGTACAAAGTTTATGATTAATAAATGGCATATTGCGCCTCTACCCGTTAACCCTGCTTAAATAGCATTTTTAGTGGACTTAACCGGAAAGAGGCGCTTTTTCATGCTTAAAACTATTTTTTAAATGTTATAGAAAAAAGGTAGGGTTTGCTTTGTAATAAGGACTATAGATTAATACTGACATTGGTTTTTTTATATTTTGCTGAATTTATTTCCGGATGGAGTTACGATTACTCTGCTTACCATCGATATTTTTGATTGTTTCAATATTCCAGGTTACTTGTTTTATAACTATTTGGTTTAAATAATGATCAATATTTTTTTAAAAAAAAGGGTTTTTCAAAAAGAA
>CAYWIY010000081.1:0-1535 GCA_964458455.1 uncultured Syntrophomonadaceae bacterium
AAGCCCGTAATATATAGCTCTTCAGCCATTTTCACGCTATAATAAGTGCAAGGAATACCTTCACAGATCTTCAAAAACCTTGTGTTTAAGATAAATCAATTGTATCAAAAAAACAAGCAACAAACTATCGATGACTTTAAACTACCCTTCGGAGGCAAATTCTCGGCAAGCAACCTCTGGATAAAAATGACCGAAATGATCTCCTGGGACAACTTCAATGAAGGGATGACCTTTTTGGATTGTCGCAATATGACCCCTCATTAGGCCAATACCCCCTAATCACGAAAAGTCAAATAAGCAGCAATCATCATCATCCAAAACATTTTTTAAATGTTTGCACCTGGTTCCGTTATAGGTTTCATACTTAGCCTGGTCAACGTAACAATAAATTCGGCCTAGTGCCTCAGTGCCCTTTTCCTTCCAAACTTCTGCTAAAGGGCAATAAGTTACACGTTTCCTTTTAACTCCATCTTCGCAGATAACCTCATCTGCTCTCCAGCCCCATTTCGGCAAATCTGTACCGGCATTAAAATTTTCTAAAGTAAGAGGTAGCTCGAGTTCCTCAACTTTTGCCTTTATTGAGTTCCCACATTCAACACCATACCGCTGAATTATATCCAATAAGATTTCCTTAGCCGTTTCTTCCCCGTATCTTTCTACTAAAACTTCCGCAGCATGATGGTAAATTAAAGCCAACCGCCTGGCCATAATCAAGACCTGTTCTTCAGCTTCATCTTTAGGAACCATATTATCCTTATTCTCTTTTTTACTCATTTATAACCTCTCCCAGCACTTAATAATATAGCTTTATGAAACTACTGATCTGAAAGCACATGACAACCTTCAGTTTGCGAATGTGTTTTTTATGTTTTCCAAAGCCACCCCTCACATTACAATGGAATAGAGAATATCTGTTTCTCATAGTATAACATTAATTTGGCCCCATTTTGCCCGGCTTAATTAATAGAGGCTCTGTGAGTTAATATTATTATCACTCCCTGAATCAGGATTGACACAATAAAACGATTAGTATTATATATAATTAGATACACGGTTGAAAAAGATGATTCGGCCACCGCGAGATCCGTAAAAATCGGTGAAAATGTAACCGCTTTTGAAATGCAGGAAAATGCCGGAGAAGAGGGTTATCATTTTCGCGGTGTAGATAGAAACCTGAGAGAAAGAGTTGCTAACCGGGTTATTACTACTGTCAACAATGTTCTAGGCCGCTTTGGAATATTTATACCCGGCCTGGCAAGTAGGCCAGATATAGCGGTCTCGCCATTTGTAGCAATATATAGAAATATTGCCCGGGGAATATTGGACATGCTCGTACTCTTTGCCCTGGGAGTATTAATTATCGGGCTAATCGCTATGGTTCCTATCTTTGGAAACATTATCTCACTGGCCGCTTTCATAATTGCACTCGGGGCAGCTCTGGTTACCCGTTTCAGGACTATCCAGGGAAGCAGTTCTGTTTGCTCAATAAAAAGTACCGGGGATTAATTAAAACTCCAACTATAACTGATTAATTA
>CAYWIY010000081.1:1545-9083 GCA_964458455.1 uncultured Syntrophomonadaceae bacterium
CTCACCGGTTATCAAATTTTACGTTCTATCAAAACACCTGGATCGAAATCTTTTACCGGGCCCCGGTAGGGTTCACCGCGTTCATGAAGATGAGGCCTCCCCATGTGTGTTATCGCCGCTACCGGGCAAAAGTTATAACAACGCAGGCAAAGTATACATTCGCCTTTTGTCTTAATTACTTCATTCTGGTAATAAAAGTTTTTGACCGGGCAAAGGCGGACGCATTCACCACAATCAATACAGTTGTCCCTGTCAATACCAATATCGTTCTGCAACCTGTGAAACACTTTTCGAAATGGTAGCCGCTGCATACAACCCAGGTAAAAAGAAACCTGGCTAAACCCCCGCAGGAAAACCCTTCCTTTACTTATTTCGCGGGTAAAAGAGACCGCCCTTTTTCGGGCCCTATCGAGAACACCGGCCAGGCGGTCGTAATCATTTGTGTAAGGGAGCGAAATAATGCTGACTGTAACATTGTTTGGCATTAAAAAGTGTTCGCCCCACTGGACATTGAATCCTTTTTCATGTGCCATTGTCCCTCCTACCTGGGCTCCATCACCCGACCAGAGCCACTGGGTGCAAAAAACAAATGCTTTCTTTCCTGAAACCTGGGGTAGACTGCAGATAAATTTTTCCATTGGCTCAGCTACATCAGAACCATGAATAGGATAACCAAAACCTACCATATCAACAGCGTCAATCATAGCAGCTGCTTTTTCAACGGAAACAGTTTCAATCGAGTAAGCTTCAGCTATATGTCCCAGCTTTGCAAATTGGAGGGCCAGTTCTTCTGAAACCCACCAGGTATTACCTGTACCGGAAAAATAGAAGATTACAATCTTTTCCATGCTGTTATTGCTGCACAAAGCTGTTCTCCCTCCAGCGGTTTTATCTGGCCTTTTATACTCTTTTAACTCAATCATAGCCAGCTTCAAGCTGTTCTTATTATAATGCTTTTCTAAGCTTTCGGCATAGTAATAATTATGCCTGGCCGCAGACCAATGTCAGAAAGCCTTAAAATATGCTTAAATAAAAGTAAATTATGCTGTTTTAAATGACGTGAGCTTGGAGGGTATAAATAATGGAAGATCTCCACCGAGAAGAAATCTGTAATACCCTTAAAATGGAGCTTTCAACCAGGCCAGAAATAACCTTTGCTTACCTGTTTGGTTCAGTAGCTACAAATAAAACAAACACTCTAAGTGATATAGACCTGGCTATCTACCTGGATCCAGATTACCGGCAACGAAAAAAGGGCTATGGTTATCAAAGTGAATTAATTACTGAACTTTCCTCCTTGTTATCAACCCCGGTTGATGTAGTAATTTTGAATAGGGCTTCAACCATTCAAAAATACCAGGTCATAAAAAATGGCGTGCTCATCTTTAGCCGTTGCAACAAGGCCCGCAGAGAGTTTCATGAAAAAACTATCCGGGACTATCTTGATTTAAAACCACTGCTCAAGGTTCAGCAGCAGTATCTGCAGCAAAGGTTTTCCAAATCTTCATTTGGGGGTTGATTCAGCTGGTTGATAGAGACCTGGTTTTCTTAAAATTACAAGAACTAGAAAAATATTTATACGAACTTGAGAAATACCAAGGTATAACCGTTGAAGAAATGGAAAATGATCTGACAAAGCTCTGGGCTGTTCAGCATGGATTGCAGCTTTCCATCCAGGTGATTCTAGATACAGGCAACCACATTCTTGCAGAAAAAGGTATATCTATCAAGGAATATGCCGATATATTCCCAGAATTGGCCCGACTGGGAGTAATACCGAAGAATTATGCCGAAAATATTAAAGTGATGGCCGGTTTACGGAACCTTCTGGTTCACGAATACACAGGAATTGAACTTGAGAGAATTGCAGCATTTATAAACAACAACCTCGGTGATTTTAACCACTTTGCAAGTTAGGTTCTAAGCTACCTTGAACGAGAAAAGAATAACGAAAACCTTTAACCCGGAGTGTTTAAAGATTAAAGCTTTCAGGCAAAAATACAGACCCAGGCAAGTCCCTAATATGGATCTGCCTGAATCTGTTCAAATTCTTATTAGCCACACCCTTAAAGCAACATCATAACCCTAAATCTTTACCGCTGTGCCGTAGACCAGGATTTCAGCCATGCCGGAAGCAACCTGTGATGATGCAAAGCGGATACCAATAACAGCATTGGCGCCCATGCTCTTTGCTTCTTCCACCATCTCATCCATGGCCGCGTTGCGCACCCCGGTCATCAGTTCAGCATACTGCCTGACCTCCCCACCGGTCAGGTTCTTGAAGAAAGCCAGGATATCCCGGCCCAGGTGCACCGACCTGACTTTATTGCCCCTGACGATACCAAGCACTTCGTATTCCACGTTTAAATCAGTAGTGGTTAACAACATTTCCTATCCCTCCAGTTTATTAAAAATCCTTCTCATAAAAAACTTTCATCCCGATTCCAAACAGTACCCCGCTCACCAGTAATCCGTAAATTAATGAAGTGAAAACCGGCTGCTGGTAGATAAAAAAATCGACCGCCCGCATCTGGTAAAACAGGGAAAAGTCCCTGGTTGCAGTAAAAAGGCCCGGTAAAGAAAGAACAATCCCGGCTACACCGGTGATCACACCGGCGGCAATAGGTTCCCTGTTCAAAATCGAGATAATGCAACCTACCAGATAATATGCGCTGAGCCATACCAGGCCGATTAGAAATGCTCCCCAGAGCCGCCCCCACTCGGCGCTCAGGCCAATTATTGCTGAAACAATCAAGATCAAGATCATCGCCCCGCCAAAAACAAGCAGAAGCATAATCATCCCGGCTGCCACTTTAGCTGCAAACCCTTCCCTGCGGGTCACCGGGCGGCTCAGGTAAAAACCGATTGTCCGCCTGCTCACTTCACCGGCAAACTGGGAAGCAGCCATGATGATGGAAAGCAGTGCGCCGGCCTGGTAAAGGTTTTTCGCATTCCACTGTGACCAAACATAATCGCTGTAATCACCAAAGATGAACAGCAACTCCCGGGTCACCTCGTACCGGGCTAAAAGCTCCATCAAATCGGGAGGGATTTCCGCTACAACCTGCTCCATGTAGTGGAATGTTACCACGATGATAACAGCCAGGGCCAGGCCAAAAATAAGGCCCACGATCAAAATCCAGCGCATCTGCAGCAGTTCTTTTCGTATCAGGTTGCGCATATTCATTACTGATCCCTCCCCGAGTAATCCATGAACATATCTTCCAGGCTGCGGTGATATATTTCCAGGATAAAGTGCGGATAATTGCAACAGGCTTCATAGATGGCGTTGAAATTATCCTCGATCGTTAGGAGATAACCGGTCTTGCCTTCTTTTTGCACAGCCTTAATCCCGGGCATGTTGAGCAGCGCTTCCGGAGGTTCTTTCTGGAAAACAACCCGGATTGTTTTTTCTTCCACTTTCAGCTGTTCCATCTCGGCAACCCTGAGCAGCCGCCCCTCATGCAGAAAAGCCACCCGGTCCGCTAGGCGTTCCAGTTCCTCCAGGTAGTGGGAAGAAATCAAAACTCCGCGGCCTTCCCGCTCCATGAAATCTTCAAGGACCAGGTTTAAGAATTCAAGCCTGCGCATGGGATCAAGCCCCTCCAGGGGCTCATCTAACAAGAGCAGGTCCGGTTTTTGGGCCAAAACCAGGATCAAGGCAAGCTGGGCCTTCATGCCTCGCGACAGGTTTTTAACCGGCTCATCCGGAGGAAGATGGAAGCGCTGCATCAAACCAGCACATTTTTCATGATCCCAGTCCGGATAAAAGCCCTGGTTAAACTCGATAGTCTGCTGAACCGTCATGAAGTCATAAAAGAAAGATTCATCTGCAATATAACCGATTCGCCTCCTATCTTCGGCCCCCAGTTCCTTTTCATCTCTTCCAAAAACGCTCACCAGCCCGGAACTTGGCTTAATTAACCCCATAACCAGCTTGATCAAGGTGGTCTTTCCGGCTCCGTTTGGCCCGACCAGCCCCATTATTTCTCCTTCTTTAACCTCCAGGCTAACTCCCGCCAGGGCTTTTTTCTGCCCGTAATCCTTACTTAAAGATTTAACAGACAAGCAACCTTTACCCAATCAAAAAACCTCCTTGCTCCTGCCTTAAACCGGCAGTTTATGACTGCTCATTTTCAAGCGCTTTTTTAAACATTTTTTCCAGCTTGTCCGGGCTGATATTCAGCTGGCGTGCTTCTCTTAGCAGTTCTTCGATCTTCTCTATGATGATCATCTCTTTGTCCCCTCCGCTGGGACGGGGCAGATCGGCCGCGATAAAGGAGCCCCGGCCCTGGATGCTTTCTATCAATCCCGCATGTTCCAGTTCCCGGTAAGCCCGGGCTACCGTGTTGGGGTTAATGGTTAACTCCAGGGCCACCTCTCTTACCGTAGGCAGCTGATCGCCGGGTTTGAGCAAACCAGCCATGATCCCCTTTTCGATCTGCCGGACTATTTGTTTGTAGATAGGCACCCCGCTGCGGGTATCGACAAATATTTTCAAACTGCCCTCCGCCTTACTTTGTATATTGTATTAATACTATAGACAATTTTATTATAAACCCATTCTTACGGTTTGTAAAGAAAAATATCATTTTTGTTTCATACCGCTGATGATTCCTTCTTTTACCGTGTTTTTCCCAGGCCCTACCGCAATATGGGTTAGCATACTGCCCGGTTACCCTGCTATTAAATCAAACTTTCACGCCCCAATCGTTGAAGGTAATGCTAGTTATAGCTTTGCCGAAGCGATGACTTCTATGATCGGCCTGGTTAAATATTCCGGTGGCAACAACAGTTATCCTGGCCCTCATTCCCCTGGCCCTTGTTATGAAAAAACGGATGCTGCCTAATATTTAGCTGTGGAAGGCCAAATCTTTTTTCTTGATCTTTTGCTCTATTATTATAGTTACGGCATAACATACGTAACTATTTTACGTAGGGATGATTATTTATGGAGAACCAAAAACTAGAAGCAAGATTGGAAATCAGGCTTCAACCGGAGCCACTCCGCAAACTAAAAGAGGAAGCTGTTAAAAAAAATTCTTCCGTTGGTAGTATTGTGCGGGAAGCCATTGATAATTATTATAAAGTTTCTACTAAAGATAAGCTTGCGGCGGTAAAAAAACTGTCCGGTTTGCATCACCTGTAAAGGGATGGGAAGAAATGAAAAAGGAAATTGAAGCGGGGTATAAAAACAGCAAATGGGCAGCGGCTTCAATTAGTTTGTAGTATCATCAAGGCTCTGAGATAATTTTAATTTCTTATCCATGTTTTCCGGGCTGAGAATAACCCTGGCATCAACTATAGTCAGGCCGTCTTCATGAACAATAACCGGGTTGAGATCCATTTCATGAATCTCCGGGTAGGCTTCGATAACCTCAGATACTTTGCCGATCAACCTGGCAATAGCCTTTTTGTCACAGGGCGGGCGTCCACGAACACCGTCCAGGATCGCCGCTGACTTGATTTCATTGATCATCGAGGTAGCCCAGTCTTCCGAAACTGGAAGCACACGGAAAGAAACATCCTTCACCACTTCTACCAGGATTCCGCCCAGGCCAAACATGATAATCGGCCCAAACTGGTCGTCATTCTTGGTCCCGATAATCACTTCCACTCCCTCACCGGACATGCGGGATATAATACAACCCTTAATATCGGCCTCAGGGTTATAATCATAGGCATTATTAATGATTTTATTAAAAGCATCCCTTACTTCTTTCTCATTTTTTAGCTTAAGCATGACCCCGCCGGCATCACTCTTGTGCAGGATGTCGGGAGATACAATTTTCATGGCCACGTTATAACCGATCTCTGCAGCGACTTCAACTGCCTCGTCCTCGTTGGTCACCAGGCGGTCGAGAGATACAGGAGCACCCTGTAGTTTCAGGAGTTCCTTGGCCTCATGCTCCAGCAGGGCTTCCCTGCCTTCGGCCAGGGCATTATCTATTATTGTTCTGCCTTCCGGCACGGCATTTTTACCCCAGTTGAACTGGAAGTTGCTTTCCTTGCTGCCTTCCTGCCGGTGGGAACCGTAAAACGATAAGGCCTCTATACATTTACAGGCAATCTCCAGGGAATCGTAGACCGGAATTTTATAGTAACGCAAAAGATCGAGCGAATGGGGTTTGGCAAAATTATACAAACTGTGCAGGATAATTGGCTTCCCGGTTCTACGCACCAGCTTGCCCATGCGGTGTGCGGCGTCTTCCTCCTTGAAAGCCAGCTTTTTGGCAAACCGGATCCCGTAACCACCAAAAAGCCCAACCACAAGCAGCCCGTTGATATTCTTATCGTTTAACAGTATCTCCGCACAGTCGGCAAAAATCGCCGGGTTCTGATCGGTCCCGCCGGCTACATCGATAGGGTTGGCCAGGGAAGCGTTGGGAGGAAGAATAGCTGCCAGTTTAGCTCTGGTTTCCTCTTCAAGCTCCGGAATTTTTATACCCAGCTCAGTCAGGTAATCGGCAGCAATGGTGGCATGCCCACCTCCGTCAGCCAGGATGGCTATGGATGGTTCTTCAATCAGGGGCAGGGAGGCCAGCGACTCGGCAATGGGAAACATTTCATCGGAATGCTGCACGGTGATGATTCCCGCCCGCTTGAAGGCGGTATTGGCTACCTCTGAAATCCCGGCCAGGGCTCCTGTATGGGAACCGGCCGATTTACTGCCAGTGGCGGACCTGCCGCCTTTGAAAAGAACGATCGGCTTCACCTGTGTAGTTTGGCTGGCCTGCTCAAGAAACTTGCGCCCTTCCCTGAGCCCTTCCACGTACATCAGGATAGCGCTGGTCCCGGGATCTTCAGTGAAGTATTCCAGGTATTCATGAAATTTTAAGTCTGCCTCATTACCTACACCTACATAGTAGTTAAAACCCATCTGGCTTTTAAGTCCGGCTTCCGTGATTAAAGTCAGGGCAATGTTGCCGCTCTGAGTAAGCAGGGCTATTGATCCCCGGGGAACATTTTGCAGACCCACCAGGTTTAGGCCTTTACTCACACTGATCATACCCGAAGTATTCGGCCCGATAATCCGGACCCCATCAGCACTTTCCACGATCTCTTTCTCCAGACGTTTGCCCTCTTCGCCCAGTTCACCAAAACCACCGGCAATAACCACCGCCCCCGTAGCACCTTTTTCAGCACACTGTTTGAGGATATCTTTTAAAGTGCGGGCAGGGGTTGTAATCAAAACCAGGTCGACTTCATCAGGGATGTCAAGCAGGGAGGGGTAGCATTTTAGACCCAGGATAGACTTTTCCTTCGGGTTTACCGGGTAGATCCGTCCTTCATACTTTTCGTCCAGTAAAGTTTTAATAGCCTGGTAACCCCGTTTCGCTTCATCTTTTGAGGCTCCGACTATCGCTACCGTCTCGGCATGAAACACCCTGCCGAGAGCGGCTGTATTGAGAGATTTCTCCATTTAAGACCACCCTTTGTATTAAAGATAAACTCACTGATCAACGACAAAACATATCAAATAATTGCAAGATAACTACTTGTTGCTTTCCTCTTGCTCGTTGCCCTTACTTGAGAAT
>CAYWIY010000082.1:0-8889 GCA_964458455.1 uncultured Syntrophomonadaceae bacterium
TGGAAGGCACAGTAGTCGAACCGCTGCCGAATGCCATGTTCCGGGTTGAGTTGAAAAACGGGCACAAAATTCTGGCTCATGTTTCGGGCAAGATCCGGATGAACTTTATTCGCATTCTGCCGGGCGACCGGGTATTAGTAGAATTATCGCCTTACGATCTGACTCGGGGGCGCATTACCTACCGTTACAAGTAAGGAGGTTCGCTGTTATGAAGGTGAGGCCCTCAGTAAAAAAGATGTGTGAAAAATGCAAGATAATCCGGCGTAAGGGCAAGATCGTTGTTATTTGTTCAAACCCGAAACATAAGCAGAGGCAAGGCTAGGGTTTTCATTAGTATATATTATTGAGGATAATCCAGCCCGTATGAACATGCTCAAGGAGGTGTTAGAGGATTGGCCAGAATTGCAGGAGTGGATTTGCCGCGTGAAAAAAGAGTAGAGATTGCGCTGAGCTATATTTATGGAATTGGCAGAAGCAGGGCATCAGATATCCTGTCCCATACCGGGATCAGTTCTGAAACCAGGGTTAAGGATTTAACCGAAGATGAACTGGGCCGGCTGCGCGAATTTATTGATAAAAACTACAATGTCGAAGGTGACCTGCGCCGGGAAGTAGCACTGAACATCAAGCGGCTGGTTGAAATCAGCTGCTATCGCGGGATCAGGCACCGCCGCGGCCTACCGGTCCGGGGTCAGAAAACCAAGAATAATGCCCGGGGCAGAAAAGGAGCGCGTAAAACTGTTGGCGTACGCCGTAAGAAGTAAAACACCTTTGAAGAAGGGAGGAAGTGGTTAACTTTGGTTAAGAAAAGGACTACCCGCACCAAGCGTCGTGAAAAAAAGAATATTGAACGCGGGGTTGCTCATATAAAATCGACTTTTAACAATACCTTTATCAGTATAACCGATACCAGTGGCAACGGTATTTCCTGGTCAAGCGCCGGTAATGTAGGGTTTAAAGGATCACGTAAGTCGACCCCGTTTGCCGCCCAGCTGGCTGCAGAAACTGCGGCTAAGGCGGCAATGGAGCATGGCATGAGGCAGGTCGAAGTATTCGTCAAAGGGCCGGGCGCCGGCCGGGAAGCAGCTATTCGTTCCCTGCAGGCCGCAGGACTGGAAGTCAATGCCATTAGAGATGTTACCCCGATTCCACATAACGGGTGCCGCCCACCGAAAAGGCGGAGAGTATAGTTACCTAAAAGAAGGAGGTGTAATATTACCTAAATGGGACGTTACACAGGAGCAGTTTGTCGTTTATGCCGCAGGGAAAAAGATAAACTTTATCTAAAGGGAGATCGCTGTTATTCCGATAAATGTGCAGTTGTCCGCCATGGTTATGCTCCCGGAGAGCACGGGCAGGCCAGGCAGAAGTTTTCCGAATACGGCCAGCAGCTGCGTGAAAAGCAAAAGGCACGCCGTATTTACGGGGTTATGGAAAATCAGTTTCGCAGGTATTTTAAAGAAGCTGATCGCCGTAAGGGGGTTACCGGTGAAGTATTGCTCCAGCTATTAGAAAGCCGGTTGGACAATATCGTTTTCCGCCTGGGTTTGGCCCGCTCTCGCAAAGAAGCAAGACAGCTGATCAATCACGGCCATTTTGAAGTAAACGGCCGTAAGGTCGATATTCCTTCCTACCTGGTTAAACCGGGCGACCTGGTTTCAGTCAGGGAAAACAGGAAGAATAAAGCGGTGTTTAAAGAAATTGCGGAAACCAGGGAACAATTGGAGTCACTTGGCTGGCTGGAAATGGACCACGAAAAATTCCAGGGCCGTGTTCTCAGGATCCCACAGCGGGATGAAATTGATGTGCCGGTGACCGAGCACCTTGTTGTGGAGCTTTACTCCCGGTAATTAATTATGCACCCTCAATATATTAAACGAGGAGGGTAAATTGGAACGATTATGATTGAAATTGAAAAGCCTAAAATTGATTATGTAGAAAAAGATGATCAGAATAATTATGGCTGCTTTGTGGCGGAACCCCTGGAAAGAGGTTACGGGACCACTCTGGGTAACGCTTTGAGAAGGATACTTCTATCTTCGCTGCCCGGGGCGGCAATAACTAATGTAAAGTTTGATGGAGCGCTGCATGACTTCTCCACTCTTCCCGGGGTCCTGGAAGATACAATCGAGATCATCCTTAATCTAAAAGCTGTATCTTTGAAGATCCACTCGGATGAACCGCAAACTTTAACCATTGACACCGATCAGGCAGGAGTGGTTAAGGCAAAAGATATTAATGCCCCATCAGATGTGGAGATATTGAATGTAGACCAGCATATCTGCACCCTGGAAGAAAACGCAAGGCTCTACATGGAGATGACCGCCGTTAATGGAAGAGGATATGTTCCTGCTGAGCGGAATAAGCTTCCCCAGCAACCTATCGGGGTTATTCCTGTAGATTCGCTGTTTTCGCCGATCAGGAAAGTGAATTACAGGGTTGAGGATACCAGGGTCGGGCAGGTCACTGACTATGACAAGTTAACCCTGGAAGTATGGACCGATGGCAGCATCAGGCCGGATGAAGCAGTCAGCCTGGCTGCTAAAATCCTGAACACCCATATTTCACTTTTTGTTAACCTTACTGAAGAGGTTGATGAAGTAGAAATCACATCTGACCGGAAGGAAGAAGATCTGGAAAAGATCCTGGAAATGACCATAGAAGAATTGGACCTTTCGGTGCGCTCATACAACTGCCTGAAACGTGCTGGAATCAACACCGTTGGTGAACTGGTCCGCAAACCGGAAGAAGAGATGATGAAAGTTCGCAACCTGGGTAAGAAATCGCTGGAAGAGGTAGAGCAAAAGCTGGAGGAGCTTGGCCTGGGCTTCCAGAAAAGCGGAGAATAATCGTTTAAGCAAGTCTTCAAGGAGGAAATAAAGAATGTCATACCAGAAGCTGAGTCGAAAAAGCGGCCCCCGAAGAGCTCTATTACGCAGCCTGGTGACCTCATTTTTGAAAGCAGGCACCATGGAAACAACCGCCGCCAAGGCGGCTGCGGCAAGGCCGCTGGCTGAAAAAATGATATCCCTGGCGAAAAGAGGGGACATGCATGCCCGCCGTCAGGCCCTGGCTTTTTTGCTTGATGAAGATGTAGTAACAACCCTTTTTGAAAAAATTGGCCCGAAAATGGAGGGCCGTGACGGTGGTTATACCCGGATAATCCAAAAAGGTCCGAGGCGGGGAGACGGAGCCCAGATGGTAATCATGGAGCTCGTCTCTGATTAATTATCATGTCCGTCCAACCATCTATTATAGTTGAAGCTAAGGACGTAGATTTTCGTTATTCAGGCGAATGGGGAACCTTTACGCCTGCTGTTTCCGGAATCAATTTCACTGTCAAGCAGGGTGATTATCTAGCCCTGGTTGGCCCCAATGGTTCCGGAAAAACTACTTTATTGAAACTTTTTAATGCCCTTTTGATCCCCTCTGCTGGAGAGGTCCTGGTAAAGGGCATTTCTACAGCAGATGAAAGTAACCTGCCCGAGATCAGGCGGTCCTGCGGGATGATCTTCCAAAACCCGGACAACCAGCTTGTTGCCACTACCGTGGAGGAAGACATTGCTTTTGGCCTGGAGAACCTGGCTTTGCCGCCGGAAGAGATAAGAAAAAGGGTTTCGGAAGCAGCTGCCACCCTGGGCCTGGAAAAATTACTCAAGCAACCTCCGCATTTACTTTCCGGGGGAGAAAAACAAAGGGTGGCTATTGCCGGTGTGCTGGTTATGGAGCCGGAATGTATTTTAATGGACGAACCAACGGCCATGCTTGACCCGGCCGGCCGCCGTGATGTGCTGGAAACGGTACAGCAGTTGAACCGGGATCGGGGCATTGCAGTGGTCCATGTTACCCACTTTCCCGAAGAGGCTGCCCTTGCCGGAAGGGTAGCTGTTTTAAACGAAGGCAGGCTTGTTGCTGATGGCAGGACCGAAGATGTTATGACCGATTTGCCTTTCTTACACGGTCTGGGCCTGCAGGGGACATCCGCAGTGGAACTGGCGTTTTTGCTCCGTCAGGATGGCTGTCCCTTACCGCCAAAAATTTTGCGCAACCGGGAGCTGGTGGACAGCTTATGTTCATTGGAACAGAACAGCTAACTCATATTTATATGCCCGGTACCCCTTTTGCCACAAAAGCGCTGCAAGATATTTCATTTAGTTTTAAGCAAGGTGAGTTTGCTTTGATTATCGGGCCGTCCGGTTCAGGCAAATCGACCCTTATTCAGCATTTGAACGGATTGCTCAAGCCGACTGATGGCAAAGTGATTTTTGAAGGAAAAAGCATCGGCAAAGACAAACGTGATCTGCTCCACCTCAGGAGAAGGATCGGACTGGTTTTTCAGATGCCTGAGGAGCAGTTCTTTTCAGAAACTGTTTTTGATGAGATTGCTTTTGCTCCCCGCAACCAGGGCCTTGCTGAAACTGAAGTAGAAAAAAGGGTTGATGGAGCCCTTGAGAAAATTGGCTTGAAGGGCTTAGATTTGAAAGAACGCCATCCCTTCCAGTTAAGTGCGGGGCAAAAGCGCCTGGTGGCCATTGCCGCGGTTTTATCCATAAACCCGGAAGTGCTTATTCTCGATGAGCCTACCGTGGCTTTGGATAATACCGGCCGGAAAAACCTGTTTGAGCTTTTAACTGAGTTGAACCGGGAAGAAGGCTTAACGGTTATTATTTCGACCCACCACCTTGATGAAGCGGCGGCCCTGGCCAGCAGCGTCCTGGTATTGAAGCAGGGTGAGCTGGTTATGTCCGGGCCGGCGGAAGACATCTTTAGTGAACGTGATCAACTTTATAACCTCGGACTGGCTTTACCACCGGTAACTGAAATAATGCACGGCATCTTTGAAAAAGGTTTTTCTGTAAATACTTCGGTATATACGCTACAAGAGGCGCGGCGGGAGATTAATAAGCTCATAAGGCGGGATAAACCATGAGCCGCAGTATTACCCTCGGACAGTATATACCCGGTGAAAGCGTAATTCACCGCTTCAACCCGCGCTTAAAAATATTAACCCTGGTCCTGGTGCTGGTCCTGTTATTTCTGCTGGAAACGTTTAGCGGTTTAATCTTTGCCCTGGCCCTGGCCCTGGCCCTTTTTGTCCTGGCCGGGATTCCTTTCAGTTACCTGCTGCGGGGATTGCGCCCGATTCTTTACATTGCCCTGTTTGCCCTGGTTATATACTTTTTTTTTACCTCTGGCGGAGTGGTCCTGTTCAGAATCGGTTTTATTACGGTCGAATCTGAAGGAGTGGAACAGGGCTTATTCATTGTTGCCCGCCTGGTGGCCCTGGTCCTGTTTTCACTGCTGGTAACCTTGACCACGACCCCGCTATCCCTAACTCACGGGATGGGTTTTTTTCTTAAGCCGCTGCGTTATTTCGGCCTGCCGACTGATGAAGTGGCCATGATTATGACCGTGGCCTTGCGCTTTATTCCCACCCTGATGGAAGAAAGCCAGAGGTTGATGCGAGCCCAGCTGGCCCGGGGAGCAGATTTTGAAACAGGATCGATTTTTCGAAGAGCGCGCAGTATGGTGCCTTTGATTGTGCCCCTGTTTGTGAGCGCTTTCCGCAGGGCTGATGAACTGGCCCTGGCTATGGAAGCACGGGGTTTCAGAATTGGAGCTAAAAGGACACGAATGCACCGGGATGAAATAATGTTCAGGGACTGGGCGGCCCTGGTTTTTGTCCTGGCCTTGATAGTTTTAGCCCTAAATATTAATATCTAAAGCAACTGCTGCTTGCTTAAGAAAACTGAAGCGAGCATAAAGTGCAGGCATAAAAATGCCGGTGAAGCGCAGCGTAGGCTGAAGGGAACACGATGGGACCATTCCCTTGGCTTATTTAAATGGTAAAGGAGCACAAGTTATTTGGAAAACACATTGCTGCATATAACCTATGACGGCACATATTACAGTGGCTTTCAGATCCAGGATAATGCTCCTACTATCCAGGATGCTATAGAGAAGGCGTTGGGCACAATTTATAAACAACCGGTTCGTATTACCGGGGCGGGCCGCACCGATGCCGGGGTGCATGCCCGCGGTCAGAGGGCGAATTTTAAAGCACCTTTTCACATACCGGGCAAAAGGCTCCCAAGCGCCCTCAATTCAATCCTGTCGCCTGATATCGTGATTACAGGGGCTGAAAAGGTTCCCGAGGAGTTTCATGCCCGTTACGATGCCAAACGGAAGATATACAGCTACACAATCGACAGGGCGGCCTTTCCCCAGGTTTTAAAGCGCCTGTACAGCTGGCATATGCCAGGGCAGTTAGACCTCGATCTGATGGAAAAAGCTGCTTCGCTTTTTGAAGGCACCCATGATTTCAAATCCTTCCAGGCTTCAGGAAGTGGAGTAACCGATACGGTGCGGACTTTATTCCGGGTAGAGTTGGATTACCGCTCCCACGAGCAGCTTCTTGTCATAACCTTCGAAGGAAGTGGTTTCCTTTACCGCATGGTTCGGCTGATCACCGGCTCACTGGTCCGGGCCGGTGCGGGCAGAATTGGCTTAGAAGAATTAAGAGGAGCTTTAAAAGGGGAAGATGTTTCTGCCGCGGGCCCAACTTCACCTGCTGCCGGGCTTTGCCTGGAAAATATTTATTATGATCTTAAAAAGTAACCTTGTGTTGGCTATAACCGAAAATAATTTAACCAGAATTGCTTTTAAAAGGCCTTTACAGCTTGACAGGGCGGGGCCGGTATATTAGAATGTAGGTTGTGGCTTTACTGGAAGAGGTAAAAGGAGAGAGTGGATATGCGCACTACATACATGGCTAAACCAAGCGAAATAAAACGCAACTGGTACATTATTGATGCCGCCGGGCGCCCTCTAGGCAGGGTGGCTACAGAAGCGGCAAGCTTGCTGAAAGGCAAGCATAAACCGGAATATACTCCTCACCTGGATTCAGGTGACCATGTTATCATCTTAAATGCTGAAAAAGTAGTACTGACCGGGCGTAAGCTCGAGCAAAAATTTCATTACCGGCATTCCGGATATCCGGGCGGTATAAGGAAAGTCGACTATGCTACTTTATTGTATAAAAAACCGGACAAAGCAGTATACCTGGCTGTCCGGGGCATGCTTCCCCACAACCGCCTGGGGCGGGCCATGCTAAAAAAATTACGTGTTTATAGAGACGACCAGCACCCTCACCAGGCTCAGCAGCCGCAGATCCTGGGAGAAGGGCCGGATGATAAGAAGGAAGGGGGCCCTAACTCTTGAGCGAAGTGCAGTATATAGGGACGGGACGCCGTAAAGAATCTGTAGCGAGAGTTCGCTTAATTCCAGGCAGCGGCAGGATAGTTATTAATGGCAAGGAAATGGACGATTATTTCGGGCTTGAAACCTTGAAGCTAATTGTCAGGCAGCCGCTGGTGGCAACAGAAAGCGAAGGCACTTTCGATGTTATTACCAAGGTCGAAGGTGGAGGTTTCTCCGGCCAGGCCGGGGCAATCAGGCATGGAATCTCCAGGGCGTTGCTCCAGGCTGATGAAAACCACAGGCCGGTTTTAAAGAAAAGCGGCTTTTTGACCCGTGACCCACGCATGAAAGAACGCAAAAAGTACGGCTTGAAAAAAGCACGCCGCGCTCCACAATTCTCCAAGCGTTAAACATTGCTTAAAATCAATAGTTATAAATTAAGCCCGATGCGCTGCATCGGGCTTTGTATTTAGTGCGCCCGGCATGGGTGTTAATTTAACGGTGAATGTTCTTGGAATATATTAACCGAAATCTATTGCCCGGGAAATATATTTTCTGCGCAAATATGGCAAGGCTTTTGTTGCGATCACGCAAACGCCGATTTAGCTAAGGTTTGTTTGGGATCATTTTGCAATCCAACTCATGTGCCACTTGCTTGTGCGGGTTAGATTGCCTGCTTCAGGATTTAGTATTTGACACCCCTTATTTGAATGTAATAATCAAGTTTATTATTTAGCATATCCCATTCTTTTCTGCTGTTTGCCAGGTCTGCGTCATCGAGATCTTTTGTAATTTTGCCAGGAATGCCAAGGACCACCTTTTTAGACGGTATTTCTTTATTTGGAGCAACCAGCGCTCCGGAACCAATGAGGCTGTGATCATGGACAATGGCGTTATCCAGGACCTTGGCTCCGATCCCGATAACGCATTTACTGCCTATAGAAGCGCCGTGGACGATAGCCCCATGGCTGATAATGGTGCCGTTTTTTATGGTTAGCACACCACCTTTTCCTGCTTCTATGATTGCATTTTCGAGCACCATTACCCCTTCTTCAAGGATTACTTTTCCTTCATCGCCCCTGATTATAGCACCCGGCCAGATGCCGACACCTTCACCAACAACAATATCCCCGATTAGTGTTGCGGTGGGGTCTACGTAAACTCTTTTCCCAAGCAAAGGTTTTTTACCGTTGAATTCAACCAGGCTCAAAATAAACCCTCCTACCAACCAGTTGTTCTTTAATCTTCTATTCCCGCCAATCTTCTGACGTTCTTCTTTTTCTCTTCAAGATCAGTTTCCCGCATTAAAGTAACACGGTGTGCTTCCGGAGACCCGCCGCCATGGATATCAGAAACGGTGTCGGCGCTTTCAAGCGATAGTTTTTCTGCCAGGCGGAAAAGTTTTACTCTATCCTCTGTATCAATACCTTCCGCTCCTTTTAAATACTTTTTTAGCAAGGAGCCAATTTCTGGGTTGTCAAAATCCCGATCCGAGGGAAGGTCTGCTACAAAGCCGCCACAAATATCAACCATCATTCGTGTTGCTTCCGCCATTTCTTTGCCTTCATGTATTTTTGAAGCGTTGGCCATTACAGGATCAATAAAGTAAGTTCCAGAAGCCTCTTTTTTCCCCTCGTATGAGGCGGCAAGGCTGCAGCCGTAAAGTGTTTCAGCCCTGTGAATCATATC
>CAYWIY010000083.1:0-8810 GCA_964458455.1 uncultured Syntrophomonadaceae bacterium
TTACGCCGCTCCGGGAAGCGCTGGACGGTTTTATCCGCACCACCCAGGAAACCGTGACGGGCACTATTGACCTGAAGCTCTATAAAGGCAACATCGTGGTAAAAGGCAGGACATCGCCTTATACCCTCTACAATCCGGATATGGCTACTTTTGAAGAAGATGAGTTGTTTGATCAAAAGGATGCCCAGGGATTCATCAATCTTTACGGCTTGCCTTTGACTATCAGGGGATTGATGAACAAAAAAAAAGAAGTGAACTACCAGGAGGTGGCTAAGAGCTGAAAAAACCATGGCAGGGACGATTTGTAAAAGATACCGCCAGGGCGGTGCTGCATTTCACAGCTTCGCTGCCCTTTGACAAGCGCCTGGCGTTTGCCGATATAAAGGGCAGTACGGCTCATGTGGAAATGCTGGCTGAGCAGGGTATAATTGCTCCCGAAGAAGCAGAGCGGATTATTGGTGGATTGAAAGAAATCAAAAAAGAGGTGGAAGAGGGACAGTTTCCCTACGATCTTGATTTTGAAGATATCCACATGAACATTGAAAAAAGGCTCACTGAAAAGATCGGTCCCCTGGGAGGCAAACTGCATACCGGGCGCAGCCGCAACGACCAGGTGGCCCTGGATACACATGTATATATGAAAGATGAGATTAAGGTAGTGCAGCAAGCCTTGAAACAGCTCCAGGAAACCATTCTGCATCTGGCTGAGCGGTTTGAGGGAGTGCTGATACCCGGCTATACCCACCTGCAAAGAGCCCAGCCGGTTTTGCTTTCGCACCACCTGTTGGCTTACTTTTGGATGCTGCAGCGCGACCGGGAGCGCCTGGAAGGTGTGTCGAAACACACTGATTTGATGCCCCTTGGTGCCGGGGCCCTGGCCGGGACCGGTTTTGATATCGACCGTCTCCAGGTAGCAGATAAACTGGGTTTTTCCGGGCTTTATGAAAACAGTATTGATGCGGTGAGTGACCGGGACTACATTATTGAATTCCTCTCATTTGCCGCTGTATTGATGATGCATCTGAGCAGATTGTGCGAAGAGCTTATTAACTGGTCTTCGGCAGAATTTGGGTTTATTGAACTTGATGATGCTTATACCACGGGCAGCAGCATGATGCCTCAGAAAAAGAACCCCGACCTGGCTGAACTGGCCCGGGGAAAGACCGGCCGGGTATACGGAAGCTTGTTTGCTCTCCTAACAGTTATGAAGGGCCTTCCGCTGGCCTACAACAAGGATATGCAGGAAGACAAAGAAGGTCTTTTTGATACCGTGGATACCCTCAAGGGATTGCTGCCCCTGCTGGCGGAAATGCTCGACACGATTACAGTCAACCAATCATGCCTGAAAGAAGCAGTAGATGACGATTACCTGTGCGCTACCGACCTTGCAGATTACCTTGTAAAAAAAGGCCTCAGTTTCAGGGAAGCTCATCATGTTGTAGGCAGTCTGATTGCCTACTGTCGTAAAGAAGAGAAGCGTCTGCGTGAGCTTGACTCCGAAACCAGGGGCCGCTTCCATACGGCTTTGGCTGAAGAAATTTCTTACCTGCTGGATCCGGTCAAAGTGGTTGAAGCGCGCCGCAGCCGCGGGGGAACTGCCCCTATGGCAGTCAGGCAACAGCTAGAGCTGGCCTGGAAAGAGCTTGAATAAAGCCGTATGATGCGGCCCTCCATTTGACAGCAGGGCGAGAATTCCCCTATACTTTAATTAAGAATTGTTTCTTTTTCGGGGCACGAATATTCGTGCCCCTGTTCGTGTTTGCACTTTGTTGTTATTTAATCAGGCTGGATTTGTTTTTATGAGGCCGCGATGGCAGCAATTATGTTGTTGCCAGGCAGCTCAAATAGTAACGAAACAGGAGGTTCTCTAATTGAAACAGCTACAACAGATACTTTCCAGTATTGATGGTAAGGGATACAAAAGCTACAAGCAGCTACAAGGCAAACGTTTCAATTTTCCAGACTTTGAACTCTATGTTCACTATATCCAGGGAGATCCTTTTGCTGCTCCTTCCCAGCTCGCGGTCCGGGTATACCAGGACAGAGCCGGATTCCCGGAGGAGAGTTATCAACCCCCAATCAGGGAAACGGCGCTTTCCGATTACCTGACCCGTATTTTTCATCGTAATATTAAAAAATTTGCCCGGGGCAGCAGGGGCAGCGGTAAATCGGGCTCTTTCCAGATAGACTGCCCCGGCCAGGAGGTGCTGGAAAGGACCAGCATGACGATCAATGAAAAATACGTGGAAGCCCGTTTTTTTGCCGGGATGCCCGCTGCAGGCAGGCGAGTTTTGGGCCGTGAAGCAGCTGAAATGCTAACAGAAGAATTGCCGAAGCTGGTAAAAAGCAGTCTGCTTTATTCAGCCCTGCCTGAAAAAGAGCTGTTTAATCACGTTTATACTGTGGAAGACCAGGAGGTTATGCGCAACCGGCTTTCTGAAAAAGGCCTGGTTGCTTTCATAGCCGACGGGTCTATCCTGCCCCGTCGCAGCGGGGTTGATCAAAGGCCGCTGCCTGCTGACAAAGCGGTAGCCTTCCAGGCCCCTTCAGACTTGGAGGTAGAAATGGATAGACCCCATTCCGGCAAAGTGCGCGGTATGGGCATACCGGAAGGGGTGACCCTGATCGTCGGCGGCGGCTACCACGGTAAATCGACCCTGCTAAGGGCCCTGGAGCAGAGTGTTTATAATCACATTCCCGAAGACGGACGAGAAAATGTAGTGTCCGATCCAGCAGCATTTAAAATCAG
Organism: uncultured Syntrophomonadaceae bacterium; assembly: GCA_964458455.1. Lineage (GTDB taxonomy): Bacteria > Bacillota > Dethiobacteria > DTU022 > DTU022 > B1SED10-74M. The sequence goes on from CAYWIY010000083.1 coordinate 2,750, forward strand.
GGCTGAAGATGGCCGCCGGGTAGAAAAAGTCAACATCAGCCCATTTATTAGTAACCTGCCATTTGGTCAGGATACCAGCAGGTTTTCTTCCGATGAAGCAAGCGGCAGCACATCACAGGCCGCCAACATTATCGAGGCACTGGAAGCTGGAGGCAGGGTTCTTCTTATGGACGAGGATACTTCTGCTACCAACTTTATGATCCGGGATATGCGTATGCAACTCCTGGTAGCCAAAGACAGGGAGCCGATTACTCCTTTTATTGATCGGATCGAGCAGCTTTACCGGGATTTAGGCGTTTCCACTATCCTGGTTATCGGCGGGGCCGGGGATTACTTTGATGTAGCCGACAATGTGATCATGATGCATGTTTACAGTCCGGCCGTAGTAACCGGGGAAGCCCGGGAAATCTCCCGGCTTCATCCCAGCGGTCGCAGGCAGGAAACAGGAGACAAATTTGGTGAGATTCGGGAAAGGGTTCCCCAGGCCGGTAGTTTCAACCCCTACAAAGGCCGCAAAATCAAAGTGAAAGCGCAAGGGGTTGATAACCTCCAGTTTGGAAAGGATGATATCGATCTGCACCAGGTGGAACAAATCATGGACCCTTCCCAAACCCGGGCTGTCGGAGATGTTATTTGTTATGCCCTGAGAGAAAAAATGATCGACGGAAATAAAACCCTGGCTGAAATTACCGGCGAGATAGATAGCTTAATTGACAGGGAAGGTTTGGAAGCAATTTCACCCAACCCAAAGCAACCGCGGGGTGATTATGCCCGGCCGAGAGTCCTTGAAATAGCGGCAGCGATCAATCGTTTGCGGACCCTGAAAGTTGAAACTAAATAAAATGAAAAAAGATTATTGTCCTGAGCAGTGATTACAGGTCCTGCTAATCCTACTTCGTTTCCGATATAATCATGGGCGTAAGATCTTCTAAAATCATGGCCATGGTTTGCATTTACTCATACTTGTTCAAGGTTAAGTGGCAATAAAAAGCGGAACCGTAAAGTTTGGCTCCGCTTTTATTACAAGTAATATATGCCGGCTGCAAGTGTTGTCCTGAGAGGTTATTCTTTTTCTTCTCCTTCTTTTTCTTCTCCTTGCATTTTTTTCTCTTCTTCTTCACGCAGCATGCGCCGGAGGACTTTGCCGATCATTGTTTTTGGCAGTTCATCTTTAAATTCTACAAGTTTGGGCACCTTGTAAGGGGCCAGGTTGTCTTTGCAATACTGGATTATCTCGTCTTCAGTTATTGCTTCTCCTTCCTTAAGAACGATGTAAGCTTTGAGAGTTTCGCCCCGGTAGGGATCCCTGATCCCGGCCACTGCAGCTTCCATGACCTTTGGATGGGCATAGAGTACTTCTTCTATATCCCTGGGGTAGATATTAAAGCCGCCAGCGATGACCATGTCTTTTTTACGGTCAACAATGTAAGCGTATCCTTCGTCATCGGCCTTGGCGATATCCCCCGTATAGAACCAGCCATCTCGTAGGGCATGAGCTGTTTCTTCAGGCCTGTTCAGGTAACCTTCCATTACCTGGGGTCCCTTGAGGCAGATTTCTCCAACCTCACCAATAGGCACTTCTGTTTCACCTGTTTCTACATCGACAATTTTATACTCGGTATCGGGCATGGGCAGGCCAATACTGCCCGGCTTACCTTTTCCGTAAACCGGGTTGGCGTGAGTAACAGGTGAAGTTTCAGTGAGGCCGTAGCCTTCAACCAGTTTGCCGCCGGTATTCTTTTCGAATTCTTGCTGGACTTCCACAGGAAGAGGTGCTGCCCCGCTGATACAGATTCGAATTGATTCAATATCATATTTTTCAAGGTTTGGGGCATTGTTAATCGCCACATATATTGTGGGCACACCTGGAAAGAGGGTTGGTTTTTGCTTATCAATAGTTTTAAGGACCATTTCGAGTTCGAACCGTGGCAAAAGGACCAGTTTAGCGCCATTTAAGAGGCCCAGATTCAATATGGTGGTCAGGCCGTAGCTGTGGAAAAAGGGCAAAACTCCAAGGACTACTTCTTTGCCATCCTGGAAATCTGTGCACCAGGCTTTTACCTGAAGAGAGTTGGCCACCAGGTTGCGGTGCTGCAGGATTGCTCCTTTCGAAACCCCGGTGGTTCCGCCGGTATAAAGGTACACGGCCCTGTCTTCAGGAGCTAATTCCACATGGGGCGGCTCTTTGCCGGAGTGTTTGGAAATTAGATCGGTAAATGAATAATCTTCCCCGGAAATTGAGACCCGGTCGCCTTCTTTTTTCTCCTTGGCAACAGTGTAGAGAAAGCCGAGAAAACCGGGGAAATAATCTTTAATATTAGAAACGATAACATTTTTTACGTCCGTTTTAGGTTGAACCTCTTTAACCATGTTATAGAAGCGAGTCAAGGTAATGATGGTTTCAGCCCCGGAATCTTTGAGCTGGTACTCCATTTCCCGGGCTACATAAAGAGGGTTAAAAGGTACGACTATAGCACCGATAGCCAGGGTGGCGAAAAAAGCGATAGGAAACTGGGTGCTGTTTGGCAGGTGAACGGCAACCCGGTCCCCCTTTTTTACTCCCATTTCTGAAAGGGCGCTGGCTAAACTTTTTACCTGTGATTGCAGCTCCTGGTAGGATAAATCTTTGCCCATAAAATGTACAGCAGGGTTGTTTTTATAAGTTTCTGCCGATTCCTGGAACATCTGGTAAAGAGACTTTTGCGGGTAATCAATACTTTGCGGCACCCCTGGTTCATATTGTTCAAGCCAGATTTTTTCCATACATTCGTCCTCCTCGAAATAATCAGATTTGTGATTTGGCTGTAATAGATTCATTCGCCATTATTTTCTCATTTCCTTCTTAGTTTTTAAAATTATAAACATATTTGAGAAGTTGTTAAAATATTCTTATAACAAACCAGCCAATCATTACCGCTTCCAGGAACAGCTTTAAAGGCAGGGCTCCCCAGAATCCAAGGGTCGCGCCTATACCGGATCGGAAGGCCTGGTCGGACTTGCTCCTGACCAGCAGCTCTGCAACCGCTGCTCCCAGGAAAGGACCGAGCAATAATCCGTACGGGAAAAAGAATAGACCAATTAGAAGCCCCAAAGCCGCACCCCACAGGGCCGCCCTGGAGCCTCCAAAAACCTTGCTGCCAAGAGCAGAAAACAGGTAATCCACTCCCATAACCATTATTGTAAGGAGCGCCTGAACAATAAGAAAGAAAGCGCCCAGGTTTTCAAATCCAGCGATAAAACCATATACAAGCATGCCCAACCAGACCAGCGGCGGACCTGGCATGCCAGGGAAAAGAGTCCCAAACAGGCCGGCTAAGAAAAAAATAAAAGCAACAACAACGGCGATTATATCGATCATGGAAACCTCCGTGGCAAGTATTAGAAATCATTTTTCTATAACACAATAATAGCATACGTAACTTGTCAGGCCAAAAAATATTTGTGGCGAAAAATTAGTTATTAATAATTCTTTAAAATTTAGTTAGATAATTTTCAACAGAAGGAATTTAGAGATATCAGTCGAATATTTATATCTTAATTATTGCAATATCAATAATAACCGGAGGGAGTGAAAAATTTCGAAAATACTGCCGTTATATGGAATGCAGGGCCAAATTATTTTTTGATTTCAAAAGGAGGTGACTCAAATTGAATAATGACAGCAGAAGAGGCTACAAACTTGAAGTTTGGGTTACGGCACTCTGCTTTTTAATCGTCGCTGTAACAGGGGGTTTTTTTAGCTCGGTTGTCGTTATTATGAACGAAACATTCTTTGACCAGGTGCCCACTCCTGAGGCTCTGGTTGCCGCTTACGGCGAAACTATGTTTGTTTTCAAAGAACATCTGGCCGTGTGGGGGTTCCCGCTTCACTATTTTTTACTGGTAGTCTTGAGCTGGATAGGGGCCACCCTGGTAGGGGCAATCTGGTGCCTGGTAATGGACAGGTTGGAAGAAAAACAAAGGGCTTAGATTACGCTGAAAGGGGTTATATTATATGGAACCAAGAGGTGAAGTTTTTGTACTGGGCTTAATCCTCAGTATTGTTGTCCTGTTAATCTCAGTAATGATCAGCGTCTGGGCCCGCCGTTTTACACGCAGCCTCGGTGATTATTACGTTGCCGGACGCAGTATTGGCGCTTTAAACAACGGCCTGGCCATGGTCTCACTGGCCTTAAGTTTAACTACTTTTATCGGTTTGACGGCTTTGATTATTGAGGGACTTTACGTAGCTGTGGCTGTTTACGCCAGTTTTACCGCAGCCTTTATCGGTTTGATGGTCCTGGCTGCTCCCTACTTGAGACGTCATAAGTCTTTTACTACCATGGCTTTTATTTCGGAAAGATATGATAGCAAAACACTTCGTTATATATCTGTTATTGTAATGATGATTGTCAGTGTGCTTTATCTTGCCGGCAATTTGAAAGGGATCGGGATTGTTTTCTACTTCCTTTTGGGGGTGCCAGAAATTGTGGGCATTGTTGTTGGCGGCCTGGTGGTTACACTTTATGTAACCCTGGGTGGTATGTACGGAGTTACTTATAACCAGACTTTCCAAACTATCGTGCTGCTTTTCTGCCTGATGTTCCCGGTTGCCATCGTATTGCGTTCGCTCGGCGCAACCGGTTGGGTTTTCCCTCCCCTGGGTTACGGGGACATGGTGCCTCAGATGACCGAGGCGGTGCCCCACTACTTCTGGGCCATGGTTGCTCACCCGGTGGTTTATATCGCCATCTTCCTGGGGTCGTTCTTCGGTATTATTGGCCTGCCTCACTTTGTAATGCGCTTTTTCACTGTCCGCGATGCCAGAGAAGCCCGCTGGAGCACCGTCGTCTGTGTTTTTCTGGTGGGCCTGGTCAATACTACCGTTTATGCTACCGGGTTTGCCGCTGTTTACTACATGCAGGCGGAAGGAGTTAACATCCCTACCGCTGCATATGATTACGTGGTCTTCATCCTTGTCGAAGCCCTGGCCGGGGACAGCTGGTTAGCCCTGGCGGTAGCCGGCTCTGTTGCAGCAGGCCTGTCTACTGTATCGGGCCTGTTGATGATCATGGGGGCCGGTTTGATTCACGATCTTTACGGGACCATGAAGCCTGAAGTGGATGACGACAAGAAGCTGAAGCTTTCCTACGGGGCCATGTTCTTGGTCGGAGTTGCCGTTATTCTTTTCTCCCTCGATCCGCCTGAATTTATCCTGGAAGCGATCATGTGGAGTTTCGGGATAGCTGCGGCGGGGCTGGGTGTGCCTATTGTCCTGGGAATCTGGTGGAAGCGGACCAACAAGTACGGCGTCGGTGCCGGGATGGTGGTTGGAACCCTGGTTGCTTTTATCAGCTGGATCATGATCGGTTACATGGGAATGGACCCGGTCGATATTCCCTTCCCGTTCTTCGCCAGGTATTTCTACGGACCGCTTGGTTGGATAAAGGTGATCGCGATTGCGGTCCCGGTTTCCTTTATTCTTACGATAGTGGTTTCCTGGTTGACCCCGCCCCCGTCGGAAGATCTCCAGCGGCAGGTGGATGAAATGCACGGATGGAGCGATGTCGATCCGAAGCGCTATAACGGTAAAGGCCTTCCGATCACGATTATTATCCTGTCTGTTTTTATCATGTGGTTTATGACTACCCTTTATGATCAATTCCCCAAGTAAGGGTAGTGAACCGGGGCGGAGGGTTTATAGCCAATTTGGGCTTCAACCGCGCCGCCCCCGTAACTATTTTTTTGGAGGTGATGAATGCATGGAAAAGTGGGAAAAGCTGAGCAAGATGCCTTACAAAGAAATTAAAGAACTCCAGGATCGCAAACTGCGCGCTTTCATGGCCAACCAGATCTACCTTTACAGCCCCTATTACAGCAATTTGCTCAAGGAACTGAAAATCGATCCTATAAAAATCAAAGGGATTGATGACCTGCGCCACCTTCCCTTTACCTATAAATGGGATATTGCGCCTACCGATGAGGAGCCGCAAAAAGCCAAGGATTTCGTAATCCGTCCCGATGAAGAAGTAACGGAGAAATACGGCCACCTGGCTAAAATGTCCATGACCGGTGGAAAGGC
>CAYWIY010000084.1:0-8671 GCA_964458455.1 uncultured Syntrophomonadaceae bacterium
AAGTAACGGAGAAATACGGCCACCTGGCTAAAATGTCCATGACCGGTGGAAAGGCAATGGTTGAAGAAAGGGTTTACGATTTCAAGCCGGTCCATATCCACTTTACCACGGGGAGGACGGCGATGCCCACTCCCTTTGTATATTCAAAGCGCGACCTGGATAATATTAGAGAAGCTGGATACCGTTTGCTTAATGTCTTCGAGGTAACTTCAGATGATATCGTGGTCAACTGCTTCCCCTTTGCTCCGCACCTGGCTTTCTGGCAAACTTTCTTTGCCGGGGAGAAAATGGATGTGGCCAATTTCCACAGCGGTGGAGGTAAAATTGTTGGGACTAAGAACCTGATGGATGCTTTTGAATACTTAAGGCCTACTGTAGCAGTTTTTATACCGGGTTACTGCTACTACTTCCTGCGAGAAGCGGTTAAGCAGGGCCGGGATTTTTCTTCAATCAGGAAAATATTCTTCGGCGGGGAAAGGGTGCCGCCGGGTTTGAAAGATAAGATCAAGGATTTGTTCAAGCAGCTGGGGGCCGGAGAAGTGATGGTTTTGGCTACTTACGGCATGACCGAGGCCAAGGTGGCCTGGCCGGAGTGCCCTTCTCATGAAGAGTATCACGGCTACCATCTTTATCCCGACCTTGAAGTTTTTGAAACAGTCGATCCTGAAAGTGGTGAGCCCGTCGGGGAGGGTGAAGAAGGAGAGATCGTTTATACCTCGCTGGACTGGCGCGGAACGGCCGTTTTACGGTACCGCACCGGGGATATCGCCAAAGGGGGCCTTCTTTTGGAGCCCTGCCCCAACTGCGGGCGGACAGTGCCGAGAATCAGTTCTAATATCCAGCGTAAATCGGAGTTGAAAGAATTCAGTATGACCAAGGTCAAGGGGACCCTGGTTAACCTGAATAACTTCTTTCCCCTGATGATGGGCCACCCCGATATCGAAGAGTGGCAGGTAGAGATGCGTAAGCGTAATGATGATCCCTTCGATATGGATGAAATTTACCTCTATGTAGCTCCAAAGGAAAATGTCGATAGGGAGAAACTGGCGGCTGATCTGAAACAAAAAGTGCTCAGGGATACGGAAGTTTCCCTGACTGATATTATTTTCAAATCAGTCCCCGAAGTTGTGTCCCAGCTGGGGATGGAAACTGAATTAAAGGAAAAGAGGATTTTAGATAACAGGCCTTCCTAAAGCAGGCCACCGATTAAGAAAGGAGGCAGAGTATGCAGGCATGGAATAAAGTAAGCCGGATGCCGGCTGCGGCCATCAAAAAAATGCAGGACGAGCAGTTCACCAAAATGTTGCGGGAAGAAATGGCGGTCCGCCATCCCTACTACCGGGAGCTGTTCAAGGAAAACAATATCAACCTTGATCAAATCAAAGGGGTTGATGATATAAGCAATTTGCCTTTTACAGAAAAAGAGGACTTGCTGCCGCGGGAAGCCGACCTGCGTTATCCTAAAAAGTTTGTTCTCGAAGTTCCCAGCGAAGGGGAACAAAAAGGCAAAAAGAAAGGTTTTGCCCTCTTTGGCAAAAAAGATACAGGACCCGATCCATCTGATTATAAATTCCACACCCTTTACTTCAGTGCAGGCAGGACCGGCAAGCCTGTTCCCTTTGAATATACCCATCATGATTTAAGGAATTTGAAGGAGGCTGGAGCAAGAGCTTTTGATATCCTCGGTTTGACACGAGACGACACCATAATCAATGCCTTCACTTACGCACCCAATGCTTTTTTCTGGCAGATGTTTTACAGCACTGTTGACACGGGCAGTACTGCCCTGCAGGCCGGGGGCGGTAAAGTTCTGGGTATGGAAAAAATTCTAAAGGCCATGGATAATATGGAGGCCCCGGTATTTATTTGTTCACCAGGATATGCCATATTTGCCCTGCAAACCCTGGAGCATTTCGGTTTCAGTGCCGAAAATCTTGAGCGTGTGGTGACCGGCATAGATTATGCTCCAATGGAAACGGTAGGAAAAATGGCCCGGTTGATGGAATCTGTGGGGGCGAAAGATAAGAGGGTGCAGCGCATGTATTTTATTGCTGAAGCCAAGTCAGGCTGGGCGGAATGTGATCCGGGTTATGGTTATCACACAAACCCCGATCATATTCTCGTAGAAATAGTCGATCCGGACAGCGGTGCTGTAGTAGAGGAGGGCGAGAAAGGTGAGGTGGTTATTACCCACCTGGATACCAGGGGAACAGTACTCCTGCGCTGTAAGACGGGAGATATTGCCACCGGCGGGATAGTTACAGAGCCCTGTCCCAACTGCAAGCGAACAGTTCCGCGAATAATGGGTGATATTGAAAGAAAGGCCTATCATTTTGATCTGCACAGTAGTGATGGACCAGTACAGTTTAACGGCAACAACCTGCGAAAAATGATGATAGCCAGGGATGATGTTCTCCTCTGGTACCTGGAAATAGACCGGGATGGGGGCCAGGATGCATTGAACCTCGTGGTAAAGGGTGTTTCTGGGTCTGATGAAGGAGAGCTTTTAAAATCGCTGGAGGAAGAGATGAAAAAAGTGATATCGGTGCCACTAACGGTTGAAAGTGCAACACTTGATGCGGTTGCAAACAAGATCGGGCTTGAAAAGTTCATTACCGAGCAGGTGATCTTTGACAACCGCAATCTGTAATGCTACTTAAATATAGTTTTACTTATGCCCCTGTTGCAGCAACGGGGGCTTTAAGTTTTGAAATAATCAAACCTGCTATTTGGGGAGGTGCTTTTGCAGACCTTTTCAACATCACTTGATGATGGTATAATTGGTAGGCAAAATATTATATAATTTGGATCATTATAGTTTAAATATTGATACAGAAAGGCAGGTGTGACGTTGAGTAAAGTACCGATTCCTGTTAATTTGGATACAGTTGCCAACAACCTTGCTGACCCGGTTTTTCTTGTTAACCTGGACAGGGAAATAGTCTGGTTAAACAAAAAAGCCCAAGAATTGTTCTATACAAGCGATGAAAAAGCCCAGGGTGCTGCAATTACCGAATTAACCGGCATAAACAAGCTCGATTCCCTGCTTGATGATGTTTTTGAGCAGGAGGCGGAATTGAAGTGTTCTTATGAAGAAGCTTCTGTTAAAGTTAAACGTCAGGACCAGCGTTACTTTTTCAAGATTGCCATTAACCCGGTTTTCCATGAAGGCGATCTGTGGGGCGGCCTGGTTCAATTCACCGATGTAACTCGTTTTCATGAAATGGAAAAAATTAAAACCGATTTTGTCTCAATCGTATCCCATGAATTTCGCACACCGCTGACCACGATTATTGTCGGTGTAGAAATGCTCAAGGAGGGGATGCTGGGGGATTTGACCCCTCGCGGCAAAGAGGTTTTAGAGGCTATAGGGGCCGATTGTGAGAGGCTCAGCAGGCTTATTGATAACCTGATGGAACTTTCCAGGATTGAATCGGGCACCATCTATGTTGAAGCTGAATCTACCGATGTAACTGACCTGGTTCAGGAAGCAGTGCGTCCTCTTAAGTTCCAGGCAGAAAAGCAGGGCATAGAGCTAATTACCGATATTGCCCCGAACTTGCCTCCTGTGGCAGCCGACTTTAACAAAGCGGTTTGGGTGCTGGCTAACCTGGTAGGAAACGCTATGCGCTATACTGATCCTGGTGGAACAGTTACTGTCCGGGTCAGGCAGCGCGGCAAGCGCCTGTTCTTTTCTGTAGAGGACACAGGTTGCGGAATCCCCAAAGAGCATCAAGATAAAATATTCCGCAAGTACGTGCAGGTTAGTGGCCCTGGCCGTAAAGGTACCGGCGGGGTCGGCCTGGGTCTGGCTATAGCTAAAGATATAGTAATGGCGCACGGCGGAGAGATCTGGGTTGACAGTGAAGTTGGGAAAGGAACTACCTTTACCTTTACTTTCCCGGTTTATTACGGTGATGAATCTGTTAAACTGTCAGGTGCCGAAGAAGGAGAAGGAGGCTAAGCTGTAACAATGTCAAAAAAAATATTGATTGCGGAAGATGAAAAGAACGTTATTTTAGGGTTACGGACCTGCCTTGATGCTGTCGGTTACCAGATGGATATTGTTGAAGATGGCGAACAGGCCCTTGAATCTGTTCAAAGGGAGCATCCTAGTTTGATATTGCTCGACCTGCTGATGCCTAATGTGGACGGGTTTGAGGTGTTGAAGGAAGTAAAGGGAAATGATGAAACCAAACATATTCCTATTATTGTTATAACGGCCAAGGCCGAAGAAGAGGATCGCCAGAGAGCTATGGACCTTGGGGCTGATGATTATATGACCAAGCCGTTCAAGCCCCAGGAATTATGGGACCTCTTAAAACAATATCTCCCGGAATATGAATTTTAAGATGATTACTTTTGGATAACAGATAATAAGGCCAATTTAATCCATGAAGGGCACAGTTTGCTGTGCCCTTTAACGGATCAGGAGGAAATGTATGGTTTTAAGTAAGCCTGCCTTTGAACAAGGGCCTATCAGGCCTCCTAATGAAGCAACCAGTTTGCTTTTGCGTTTGACCAGGAACTGCCCATGGAACCGCTGTTTGTTTTGCCCGGTTTATAAAACCAAAAAGTTCAGCCGGCGTGATCTTGATGAAGTAAAGCAGGATATTCACGCTATAGCGGCAGACAAGGAAAAAATTATTGAAATATCAAACCAGGAAGGTCATGGAGGGGATATTAACCGGGAGGTGGTAGCCCGGATCCATTCCGACCATCCGGAGTTGCTTCCGGTGGCTTTCTGGCAGTACCACGGGGGCGAAACTGTATTTCTCCAGGATGGGGACAGCCTCCAGCTTCCTCATGGCCATGTAAGTGAAATACTGCGTTTGCTAAAAGAAAAGTTTCCCGAGATTAAACGGGTTACCACCTATGCCAGATCGCGGACTATCCTGCGCCGTTCGGTTGACGAACTGGCAGAATTGAAAGAAGCCGGTTTAGACCGGGTCCACATTGGGATGGAAAGCGGCAGTGACGCGGTGCTGGATTACATGAAAAAGGGAGTCACCGGGGCTCAGCATATCGAAGCAGGTCTAAGAGTAAAAGAAGCCGGCCTCTCCTTGAGCGAATATGTTTTGCTCGGTCTGGGTGGAAAAAATTTATGGCGTGAACATGCCCTGGAAACTGCAAAAGTGTTAAATGCTATCAATCCTAATTTCATCCGTTTCCGTACCCTGGCTATACACTCCAATACCCCACTTGCAGAAGAAGTGGAAAGAGGAAACTTCATACCGCTGCATGATGATGAAGTGATCAGGGAAGAGAAACTGCTTATAGACAACCTTGACGGTATTACCAGCTACCTCTACAGTGACCACATTCTAAATTTGCTTGAGGAAATCAGCGGGAAATATCCCGAGGAAAGTCAGAGAATAAAAAACACCCTGGAAAAATATCTAAGCTTTCCTGAGCGTAAGAGAGAACTGTTCCGGTTGGGCAGGAGATCGGGTTACTTCAGGACCCTGGATGATATGGAAAATCCGTCCCTGAAAGCAGCGGTAGAAGATATTTATCAACAGGTAAAAAGCAGTGGTTACTCAGTGGATGATTATATTACCCGGCTTTTACGCAGGTTTATTTAGACTTTGTTTTTGATTGTTTTATTGCATGGTGGTGGTTTTCGTGCGCGTTGCAATTTGTGTAATGGAACTTTATATACCTGGAGCAACATCTTTAAAGGCCAAGAGGCAGGTAACTAAAAGTCTGATACAGCGTTTACGCAATAAGTTCAATGTTTCCATAGCCGAAATCGGCGACCAGGACCTTTGGCAGCGGGTGGAACTGGGACTAGCGGTAGTGTGTCATAATGGAGCCGGGGCTGACAGTATAATGGAAAAAATATTTTCTTATGTTGAGCTAGAAAACAGTGTGGACATAATATCATCCCGGATTGAGAACTATTGATTAGCAGGTAAGGGGTGGACCCTTGAGATCGGTTACAAGGATTACGGAGCTTGCTCACAACATGGCAAGCTTGATTATTAAAGAAGGAGTCCAGGCCGTTGATGCAACCGCCGGGAACGGTTATGATACTGTTTTTCTTGCCGAAAAGGTAGGTCCGGAAGGGCACGTCTACTCTTTTGATGTTCAGCAGGAAGCTATAGACAATACTTATAACAGGTTAAAGCATAAGAATTTGCATAAACGGGTCACGTTGCTGCAAAAAAGCCATGAAGATTTAAAACAACATGTTCCGGATCGGGTCTCTGTTATAATGTATAACCTTGGATATCTTCCTGGTGGGGATCGACGAATTACCACAAAATATGATACAACTATAAAAAGCATAAAGCAGGCCCTGGCTTTACTTTTACCGGGAGGGATCATTTCGATAGTCCTTTATCCGGGGCACAGGGAAGGCGCTGAGGAAAAAGAAAGGATTATCCCATTTTGCAGGCAACTTGATCCCAATTGCTATGATGTTTTAAACAGCCGCCTGGTTAACAAAGACCAGCCCCCACCGGAGCTGGTTATTATCCAAAAACGAACCAGGTGATGGTTGTTTCTTCGGCTAACAAGGAATTAGACCCGGCTTTGTCGAACAATCGGTAAAGCCCGGAGTTGCAATAATTTGAAATACTTTTATGGAATAGGGGTTCGAATAAACTGGCATACAAGCGAAATTTGATCGAAAGAGAATTGATTCTGGTTGAACAGCGACTCCAGCAGATCATTGAAACATCAACCCCCGAAATTAATGAAGTGGGTAGCTATGTTTATAATGGTTCCGGAAAAAGAATGCGGCCTACGTTGTTTTTACTTGCAGCCTATCATCCCCAGGAAAGCCTTACCCCCTATGTTGATGCTGCAGTTGCCTTGGAACTAATGCATACGGCATCGCTCCTCCATGATGATGTGATTGACCAGGCTTCCACCCGCCGGGGCAAAGAAGCTGTTCATGTCAAGTGGACTAACAAGATTTCTGTGTTAACCGGGGATTATATGCTGAGCCAGGCTTTTAAAATGCTGGTTGGTTACCAGGATTGGCGGTTGATGGATACTGTTGTTGATATCGTGCAGAATATGAGTGAAGGGGAAATGGAGCAGGCATTTGCCGATCCTACCATGCCGGATCTGGAAAACAGGTATTTCAGTTGGATAGGCAAAAAAAGCGCTTCTTTTTTTTCCGGATGTTGCGCGGCAGGCTCTTTAATCAGCGGGGATGATTCTGAAGAACAGCGAAGATGGTCCGAATTTGGTTATAACCTGGGTATTGCTTTTCAGTTAATTGACGACCTGCTTGATTATACTGGAAAAGGAGAATTGACCGGCAAACCGGTTTACGGGGATCTTAACAACCGGGTTATGACTTTGCCTCTGATCAGGACAATTGAATTTGCTCGAAAAGATGGTTCGATCCACCGCTTGTTGGAAGACAAATCAGACTCGGATCAGCACCTGACAGAAGTAGTCCAGGCCGTCCTGGAAAATGACGGTCCGAAATATACTTACCGGAGAGCAGAAGAATTCATCTGCCGGGCCGAAGCTATTGCTGATGATTTTCGTAATGCCAATAATGAAATAAAAGCTGTGCTTAAAGATTTAACCAGGGATGTGCTTTATCGCAAAAAATAGTATAATATTTCTGAGGGTTTGCTTTATATAAGCCTGTAACACGGTCTTATGCGTGATCACCTTATCTTATAACCATTATGGAGGATGTAGTGATGCCCAACCGTAATATATCAAAATCTGTAATTAAAAGGCTTCCTATATACCTGAGGATCCTGGATCAATTGATCCGGCGGGGCGTGGAAATGATTTCCTCTAAAGATTTGAGTAATGAATCTGGTTTTACTGCAGAACAGATTCGCAAGGACTTAGCTTATTTTGGGGCTTTTGGGACCCGGGGGGCCGGCTACAATACTGTTTTTTTGAGGGAAAAATTGATCAAGATTATAGGGCTTGACAGTATTACAGATACAATTGTCATTGGTGCCGGGAACCTGGGTACCGCTTTGACCCGTTATAATTTAACCAAAAACCCCTATGTCAATATAGTAGCCGCCTTTGACAAGAATCCAGAGTTAATTGGCAACAGAATTGATAGCCTGGAGGTGCTACCCATTGAAAAGGCTCCGGAGATAATCAGGAAATATGGAATTAAAGTATGCCTGATTTCGGTACCGGCTCACGCTGCCCAGGAAGTTGCCGACCTGGTGATAAAACACGGGGTAAAGGCGATACTTAATTTTGCCCCGGCTAAGTTGAGTGTTCCGGAAGGGGTTCATGTTCATAATGCAGATTTAACCATAGAACTGCAAAGCTTAATATATTACAGTTCGGCCGAAGAAGAACGGTTAGCCCGCCTGGACAAGGAAGCCAAGGACAGTAATAAAAGGTCATCGAAATCTTTTTCCCATGAATAAATGGACCCCGGAAGAAAATGTAAGGCATGATCTAAAAAATTTAAGATCAGGGCCGCTATACGTATTGACTTTCAGCATTACCTTCTGTATACTAATTTATGCACACGGAGCTGTGGTGTAGATGGTTAACATATCGGCCTGTCAAGCCGAAGATCGCGGGTTCGAGTCCCGTCAGCTCCGCCATATGGCCGAGATAGCTCAGTCGGTAGAGCAGCGGACTGAAAATCCGCGTGTCGGCAGTTCGATTCTGCCTCTCGGCACCAATTCTGCGGGAGTAGCTCAGTGGTAGAGCATCGCCT
>CAYWIY010000085.1:0-8365 GCA_964458455.1 uncultured Syntrophomonadaceae bacterium
CAGTAAATAAAATTATGAAAGAATGAAAGGTATGCCCAAAGCTGAAGAGCCGGTTATTCGAACTACCATCAAGCCCGGAGATACGGGCTATATTATTTCCCTGCATGGAAAACTTTATGCCGAAGAATGCGGTTTTAACCACACTTTTGAACCCTATGCCGCTATCCCCCTTTCTGAGTTTGTAAAAACACAAGGGCCCCGGGAACGGATCTGGATCGTGGAAACAAACGGCCTGGTGACGGGCTCGGTGGCAGTAGTACAAACCAGTGAAAAAGTTGCCCAGCTGCGCTGGCTGCTGCTGCATTCCCAATATATATGCTTCTTTTCCCTTCAGCGGCAGGTATTTTTCCGGCAATGTAGAAATATCATATAATTCCAACAAACCGGCCGGGCAAAGTGAATTGCGCAGACCAAACCCCGCCGGTAGCCGTTTTCACTATTATTTAACAGAGCAGTAAAAATAAATGCTTGCTGGAGGTGTAATGATGTTTAAGAACCGGGAAAAAATCATGGCCCGGGTGGCGGAGATGCCTAAAGGAGAGCAGTCCCCATCAAACCGCTACTGGTGCCTGACCTGCAAGATGCTATTTTCTATGGAAGAGCCTGTCTGTCCTTATATGTCCAAGGTTTGTATCAACAGTCCGATCCCGGTTGAGCTGAGAGGGCCTGAGTCCACGATCAGCCTGGAGAAAATCGGCCTTTTTTACCCGAAGCTTCCCCAGAAAATGCTTGCTTACCTGGCAAAGTCTGATTCTCAAGAAATTGCTTCCAGGTGGGTGGAAGTTTATTTTGATTTCCTGGATCAGTGGGACTTCCAATACAGACATGAACCGCTGCAAACAATAAAGAGCTTTATTATTACTGTAGCAGGCAGTGAAACGGGGCAGCGAATCCGCTCAGGAGAAATCACATTGGTGCTGACCGACCTGGAAAAAGTATGGGATAAGGACGTTTTCTTTGAGATTTTGGAATATGCCCTGGGCCTGTTAAAAGAAAAGCTTTCCGTAGAGCAGAAGATTACCCTGGACAGCCTTGAAATACTGGGCGATATGGATACAGGTAAGTATTTCTGCCCGATGTGCAGCAAATTTTTTGAATTCTCGACTCAGAAAGATTCAATCACCTGCCCCCTGATGGCTCAGAAATGTATGGCGGTTCCCACCAACATTAATAATATCAAGTACAAGCTTGAGCATTTGGCCAGGGTTTATGAATATACCCCGGATATTTATAAGAGTTTGGCTGAGGCACTTGATCCGCAGCCCGGGGCTAAAGATTACCTGCGCAAGCTGCTGGAAGAAGAATGGTTGTTCGAGGTGGAGGAAGAGCAGCTTGATGATTTGTGCCGGTTACTCGGCGTTAAGGGTACATAAAAGCAGTGGCAAACTCCAAAACAACGGGTTTGATTCTTGGCCCGGCGTGAAATCGGAGGATTAATTATATTAAGAGGAGGTTAATGATGCGAGGTATGTACAGGGTAGGTATTGTCGGCGCTGGCAACATGGGCAGCGGAGTGGCTCAAAAAATGGCCCAGGAAGGTCTTGATGTGAAGTTGGTCGACATCGCAGAAGAGTTCCTGCAAAAAGGCCTGGATAACATCAAGCAGACCTTGCAGCAGGGCGTAGAGCGGAAGATTTTTACACAGGAGCAGGTTGAAGAAATCTTGTCCAGGATCGAGGGAACGACCAGCCTGGAGGACCTGGCTGACCGGGACCTGGTTTTAGAGGCGGTTTTTGAAAATGAAAAAGTTAAGGGAGAGGTTTTTACTTCTCTTGATGGCATATGTCCTCCAGATACAGTATTGGCCACCAATACTTCGAGTTTCAGGGTGAGGGACCTGGCCCAGTATACCGGTACCCGGGACCGGGTTATAGGAATGCACTATTTTTACCACCCGGCCATGAACCGGCTGTTGGAAATTGTTTGCCACGAAGGGACCAGCAAAAAGACGCTTGAAAAAACGCTCTTGATTAGCAAATTGCATGGCAAGACCGCTATAGTGGTTCAAGATTCCCCCGGCTTTGCCGTAAACCGGTTTTTTATCCCCTGGTATGTCGAAGCGATCCGTATCCTTGAAGAAGGTGCGGCCAACATTCCCACAATCGATGAAGCAGCCAAGAGGGCTTTTAAAATTGGCATGGGGCCTTTTGAGCTGATTAATGTTACCGGTGTTCCTATTGCCTATCATTCTGCCGTAGTTCTTGGCAGGGAAATCGGCCCCTTTTATGATGCCCCTGAACTTTTACGCAAGCAGTTCGAGTCGAAGCAAGACTGGGACCTGGGCGGCGATGTAGATGAATCCAAGTTTTCGGTGATCACCGACCGACTTTATGCAACGGCAATCGGAGTGGCATCAGACCTGGTTGAAGAAGAAGTGGCCACCATAGAAGACACGGACAGGGGTGCTAAGATTGGCCTGCGCTGGCGCTACGGACCTTTTGAACTGGCAAACCGGATCGGTATTGAAGATGCTTACCGGATCGTCAGTGAAATGAGCGAGCGGCACCCTGATTTTAAGGTTTCTAACCTGCTTGAAAGGCAAAAAGAAAAAGGGGAACCTTTTACCTTCAAATACGTGGACCTGGAAGTCAAAGATAATATTGCATACCTCACCATCAACAGGCCCGAGGCCATGAATGCTCTTAACCCGGCAGTGGTAGAGCAGCTAGCCCAGGAATTTGAACGGGCGGAAAATGATCCTGAGGTCAAGGGTATTGTTCTGCAAGCAGCCGGTAAAGAGTTTGTAGCCGGGGCAGACATCGGCTTTTTCGTGAAAAACATGAAAAACGACAATTTCAAAGCCATATATGAATTCACCCGCCGGGGCCATGAACTGCTTAAGCGGATCGAAGAATCTCCTAAAACCACGGTGGCCCTTTTGGACGGCCTGTCTTTGGGCGGCGGCAGCGAGCTGGCCCTGGCCTGCCAGGCTATCGTGGCCACTCCGGGTGGATCACTCGGCTTCCCTGAAACAGGCATAGGTATTTATCCCGGCTTAGGTGGTATGTACCGCCTGGGTAACCATGTAGGACCGGAACTGGCCAAGTACTTTGTGTTTACGGGCACAACCCTGCGGGCCAGGGATGCTTTTAAACTGGGCATTGTAAACAGGCTGGTAGAATTGCCGGAGGTAGAAGGGGCAGTCAAGGAGTTAATTGCTGAGGGAGTTCCCGATAAGTACAGCTCCCGGGAGATCCCTGCTAAGTACGATCAGTTAAAGAACGCCTTTTCTACTGAGAACGTCAAACACCTGCTTAAAGGGCAGCCGCCACAGGTAGGCGATGAAGAATTTGCCTCCAAAACGGCCCGGATCATTTCCAGGAAGGCGCCGCTGGCTTTAAAAATGGCCAATGAGTTGATCGATGCCCAGGCGGGTACCGGTACTGATAAGGCTATAGAACTTGAGCTGGACAGGCTGCAGGAGATATTTTCCACTGAAGATGCCCTGGCCGGCCTGCAGGCCCCTCCCGGCCGCCCCCCCGAATACCAGGGCCGGTAAAACAGCAAAACAAACATTGGGACAAGGGCACAGCTCCCTTGTCCCAATAAAACATGTCCAGCCTAGAGTTCTCCGGGCTGCAGTTTTGGAATTGAAGAGCTATGCAGTGGGGATAGCAGCAACTCTTTATTATCCAGAGTTGACATGAGGCTGTACGAAGCCAAGGAAAGCGGTAAAAATATGGTGAAATAAAACAGCCCAATCAGCTTTCTTTTTCACCTACCAGGGGGAGAAACCGGCATCCACCCAGGTTTTCTCTAGTTATTTTACTATTGCTGTCTTTACTGGCAACGATCAGTTGCTGGCCTCTTAAGTCACCAACAGGGATGACCAGTTTGCCCCCGGGGGCAAGTTGTTCCATGAGAGCAGGAGGAATATCTTCAGAAGCGGCCGCTGCCAGGATGCCCTCGAAGGGGGCTTCTTCAGGCCACCCTTTGGTTCCGTCCCCAACCCGGTAGGTAATGTTGTCGTAGCCCAGTTCACCGAGCAGTATGGAAGCGGACCGGGAAAGCTTCTCAAAGCGTTCGATGGTGTAGACATGGCCGGCCAGTTCGGCCAGGATAGCGGTCTGGTAACCTGACCCGGTGCCAATTTCAAGGACCTTATCATTTTCCTTAAGCTGCAGCGCTTCAGTCATCAAGGCGACAATGTAGGGCTGTGAGATGGTTTGCTCGTGTTCTATCGGCAGAGGATGGTCTTCATAGGCCAGTGGCTTCTGCTCAGGGCCGACAAACATATGCCTGGGGACCTTGCTAAAAGCATTCAGGATCCTTTTATCGGTAATCCCCCGGGCTTTGATCTGTTTTTCTACCATATTTTGCCGGAGCCATTCATAACTATTGCTCATCATTACCATGGCCTCGCTTTTCCTTCCTCGTTTATACGGGTATTTGTTAATAATATAACATTGCTGGAGGACTATATCAATTCATCTGTAATTAGAATCAAGAATAAACATCCCTTTTTGTCTGATTTGACTGTCTCGGACAATAACGGCTATAATCATCGCAAGCAAATTTTTATAGGAGGAACCATGGAAGGAAAACCGGTTCAAGAAAGTAAAGCGATGATTATTCAGCAGATGACCCAGGCTGATGCCAACCTGGCGGGTAACGTGCATGGTGGTTCAATTATGAAACTGGTTGACAGCACCGCCGGCATGGTGGCAATCAGGCATTCTTCAAGCAACGTGGTTACCGCTTCTATTGACAGGCTTGATTTTTACCATCCTGTATACATTGGTGAACTTCTCAAGATCAGTGCTTCCATAAACTATGCCGGAAGGACGTCAATGGAAATTGGGGCCCGGGTAGAGGCGGAAAACGTCATGACCGGTGAGGTCAGGCATACCGCTTCAGCCTACCTGACTTTTGTTGCCCTCGACGAAAACCGCAAGCCCAGGCCGATCCCTCCGTTAATATTGCATACGGAGGAAGAAAGAAGGCGAAATCGTGAGGCAAGTGAAAGACGCAAGAGCAGACTGGCAGAGCGGGACCGTGAAAAGGAGGGCCGGTAATACTCAGGTCATGCTGTCTATGTTTTATGAAATATCTCTACCACCTGAGGGTCGAAATGTTTATTTCTTACACTTTTTATGTGCTTGAGGGCGCCTTGTCTGCTCCAGGCTTGACGGTAAGGACGGTTTCTGGTTAAGGCGTCGAACTCATTAACTACCGCATCCATCGGATTATAAAGCCATATTGCCCCGGCATGCGTTTTGAAAGCGGACAGGACCTGGTCTATCAAGAGAGGAAGTATTTCTGCCAGGTTTTTAATCGTATGCAGGACGAAAGAAATAGTAAACAGTGATTCAAGTTCGATGTTGCGTTTTATGATCCTTTCTTCCGTTTTTTTCTGTTTAGTTAACAGGAGGGATTGAGGGCAGTAGAGAATTAAAAATTTAGACATATTCCTAATAGATAGAGATTCTCAATACCTTCAACCAAGAAACCTTCAAAAAGGTGGTGCATTTAATGTGAAGGCTTTAAAAATCATATCCCTGGTAATCTTTTCTTTGTTGTTGGTAATAATCGGCTGGTCTTACCTGCTGGGCATGGGCCTCGAAAGGACTGTTTTTAACTTTTCCTACTACGAGGGCTTAATAGAACATGAGGATATCGAGATGGATGATATCATTTCTGGGATAGTAGAAGAGATAGATATAGATCTTGAAGAAGAACCTGGGGAAATCCTCAACGAAGAGCGGGAAGAAGAAATGTTCCCTGGTATGAGTGGGCTGCTGCAAAAAATAATGGCCGATGCCCTGGAAGAAACTATTGAAGCATCATGGGTCGAGGAGCAGGCGCTGCTGGTTGTGGAAGATATGTTAAGATTGGCCAGGGGCGATGTGGATACCTTATCTGTAGTAATTGAACTGGATGATTTCCAGGAAAAATTTATGGAAAACATGGAACAAAGAATCAAGGCGGTAACGGATGAAGAACTGATAGAAGCTGGGGTTCCAGAAGAAAATCTGGACCAGGTTAAGGGAATGTTTATAGAAGAGTTTACCCAAATGATGGAAGAAGCCGCTGAAGAGAATGGAGAGGGCCCGGAAATACCACTTGAAATTGACCTGGGCCAGGTTATGCAGGAAGGTGAACTTTCTCCAGAGTTTGAACTAGCTTTGAACAGAGTCCAAGCTTATCATACCTATTTCCCAGCCCTGCATTATGCTGCTTTTGCTGTTATACTCTTGCTCAGTTGCCTGCTGGCTGGAATATGGGGAGGATTGAAGTGGTTTGGCACTTCAGCAATGGTATCCAGTGTTACCTTCCTCGGGGGCCTTTTTGTAGCCCAGGGTTTGCTTATAATTCCTATGCTAACGGAAACAAGTGAGGAATTGCCCCTCGCTTTGGATATATTAACTGCTGCTGCCGGCTATACCGTTTCCCGGATGTACCTTGCCCCCATCGTTTTTGCAGGGATCGGGCTGGTCTTTTTGATTGTTGGGCTGATTTTTGGTAACAGGGCGAAAAAATGAGTTTGATGAAAAGCTTCGAAGCCTGCTTATCAAAAAGTCTTGACGGCAGTATTTAATAAGTGAATACTTAGGGTATGTCTAAATACCCATTTTCGTTTCCAAAAGTAAAAGGGCGCCTTGTAGGCAGGGTGAACCGTTTTGTAGCCGAGGTTGAAATAGACGGCCAGAGGAAAGAGGCTTACCTGGCCAATCCCGGCCGGCTCTGGGAGCTGTTTTTGCCGGGCACGGAATTGCTCTTAAGCCCGGATCTCTCGAAGGGTAAAAAGCCTTACACAGTGCTGGCCGCCTTTCAAAACGGTCGCCCCGTACTGCTTCATACCCACCTGACCAATAAGATCATTTACCGTCTAATTGACGAAGGCCGGCTCGAAGGTTTCGAGGATTACCGGGTCATCCAGGAAGAACCGGCCTGCGGCCGGCACCGCTTTGATTTGCTTTTGGAGCACTGCCGAACCGGGTCTGATTATTACCTGGAGGTAAAAACCTGCACTTTGTTTGACGGTCGTTTAGCTATGTTCCCGGATGCGGTAACTAAAAGAGGCTCAGAGCACCTTTACAAGCTTAAAGAACTGGCAGAGCAGGGGATCAGTACTGGCTGCCTTTTTGTAGTGATGAACCCGGAAACAGACTATTTCCTGCCCGCTTACCACATCGATCCCGCCTTTGCGTCAGCTTTTAAGGAAGTAAAAGACCGGGTCCAGTTGAGTGCTGTAGCCCTTGGTTTTGATCCCGAGTTTAAGGCAATTGACACCGTCAAAACGCTCCGGTTGCCATTTGAAATTTTGGATGCTGAACTGCAGGACGGAGGCGCCTACCTGCTTTTGATCAAACTGGGTGATGACTTTACAATCGCCGCCGGCAGCCTGGGCCAGGGCTCTTTCAAGCAGGGGCACTACATATATGTGGGTTCGGCAAGGCGGAACTTGAGCAAACGGGTGGCCCGCCACACCAGGAAGAGGAAGAAGAAACGCTGGCATATCGATTATTTAGTTGAAAAAGCGGCTCACGTGAAGCCTGTGCCGATTATCACGACTGATGACCTGGAGTGCGAACTGGCAGACAGGTTGAGTGAAATTGCAGATTGCCCCGTTAAAGGATTTGGCTCCTCTGACTGTTCCTGCCCGGCCCACCTCTTTTACTTTGCTGGAAACCCGCTTGAGGATCCCCGCTTTATTGATCTGATCCAGAATTACCGCATCAGGCGCCTTGAGCATAAACTGTAGCTTTCTGGGATACGGGGGCGGCTTCTTTGTCTCGAAAGAGATATATAATAGGAATGCAGGTAGCCCTGTTTTGAATGATAACCTGGGAAAGAAAGGAAGCTTTAAATGAGTTCAGCTGTTGATCAAAGCCGGGACAGAAACTGCGGATGCTGCGCTGGAAACAGCAAAGGAAGAATTTCTCGAGGAACTGGTGGTGCGCCGGGAGCTTTCTGACAACTTTTGTTTTTACAACCAGGACTATGATAATACAGGGGGCTTTCCCCGCTGGGCCCGCGAAACCCTGCACGCGCATAGAAACGACCCCAGGGAATACCTATACCCCCTGGAGGCATTTGAAGAGGCCCGCACCCATGATCAGATCTGGAATGGCGCCCAGAATGAAATGGTTTTGAGCGGCAAAATGCACGGCTACATGCGCATGTACTGGGCCAAAAAGATCCTCGAATGGACGGAATCTGCCGAACAGGCCCTTGAGTTTGCCATTTACTTGAATGACAAGTATTCCCTGGACGGCCGCGACCCCAACGGCTACAGCGGCGTAGCCTGGAGCATCGGGGGCGTGCATGACCGGGCCTGGGGAGAGAGGCCTGTTTTCGGCAAGGTCCGCTACATGAGTTACAAAGGAATCAGGTCCAAGTTCAATATTGATGCCTACCTGGC
>CAYWIY010000086.1:0-8185 GCA_964458455.1 uncultured Syntrophomonadaceae bacterium
ACACAGCCCATAAGGCTTGAGAAGCAAACCTCATCCTTTTGAGGCGGCGTCATTGATTAGTTCGCTAAATCACCCTTTATTACCTTTTTACGGCAAAAATTTTTTGCATAAACAGGGTATAAAACTATTTGCAGCCTTGAAAACAACTCCGCTAACCGCTCGTTGCTTCATTTACCTGAAATGGTAATTATACCTGATAACTATTGACTCAACCCCTCCAGGCACTGGATTGTAACACTTGCCGGATTTAATGTAAAATAACTTGACCAGCAATCTTTCTTCTATGCTATGATGTAATTGATCAAGCGCTGAAAGGTGCCGGACGGGTGCAACTATTAACTTATAACGCTTTAAATACGAAGCAGCACTATATTTAAAAATGCCTTTATGCGGAAAGGTTTTTATTATGGAAATAGATATCCGGGAAGCTATTCAGCAGAAACACCTGATGTTTGTCGATGTCCGCTCACCGGCTGAATACAGAGAAGCCTCGATCCCCGGGGCGGTTAATATACCCCTGTTTGACGATCGCGAACATTACCAGTTAAGTATTATTTTTTACCAGGTAGGTGAACATGAGGCAAAAAGGACTGCCCTGGAGATGGCAGCCCCCAAACTGCCGGAGCTTGTAAGAAAGATAACGGAAG
This sequence comes from uncultured Syntrophomonadaceae bacterium, assembly GCA_964458455.1. GTDB lineage: Bacteria > Bacillota > Dethiobacteria > DTU022 > DTU022 > B1SED10-74M. The sequence goes on from CAYWIY010000086.1 coordinate 648, forward strand.
CATGCGGAGATATGGTTCCGCTGCTATACTGCAAAAAGGGCGGAATGCGCAGCTTCAGCCTATACCAGGTTTTGTCGTTGACCGGAATAAAGGCCTGCAGGCTAAGAAACGGTTACAAGGCCTACCGGCGTTACATAAACGACCGTTTAAGAAATTACATTCTACATAATAAATTATACGTTCTCCACGGCCTTACAGGAGTGGGTAAAACTTTAATCTTAGAGGAAATGGTTAACCAGGGCTTGCCGGTACTGGATCTTGAAGGACTTGCCAGGCATCGAGGTTCTGTTTTCGGGTCTATAGGTCTTGAAAAACCGCGCTCCCAAAAAGACTTTGACGCTTTGCTGCTGCAGCAGTTAGACCGTTACCAAAACAAACCTTGCCTCGTTATAGAAAGCGAAGGGAAAAGAATCGGCAATATCTACCTTCCTACTTTTTTAGTCAAAGCCATGCAGCAAGGGGAACATTTTCTTATAACCGCCCCCCTGGCAACCAGGGTGAAACGGATTCTTGAGACATACATTCAGGCTCCATTAAACGATGAAACCTACAAGCAACTGCTGGGTTCTATAAAATCCCTGGAACGCCGTTTAGGAAAAAGGAAAGTTGAGATGCTGACAGCTTTAACAAAAAAAGGAGATTATCACACTGTTGCAGAATTATTATGCAAGGATTATTACGATCACTTTTATAACGATGCAAAACCGGAGTTTTACAGGTTTAGCAAAACTGTAGATGCTTCAAGCATAAAACAGGCGGCAGCCGATATTGCTGATGCAATAAACAAACAGCATCCAGCCTTAACCTGATGCTTTAAATTAGCTTAAACCCATCAATTTCTTATTGAATGAGGAAAGGAGTTTTTTAAATGAATCCCTATGATGCTGCTCACAAACTGGCAAAGGCTTTAAAGGAATCGGAAGAATTCGAGGAGCTACTAAAGGCCCAAAAAGAAATAAAAGCTGATGAAACTGCAAAAAAAATGGTTCAAGACCTCCGCCGCAAGCAGTTGGAACTGCAAAAGCAAAAAATGTCAGGAATCGAGGTTTCCAAAGAACAGGAAGAAAAACTGCAAAAACTGCTAGAAGTTGTCAACATGAACATGGTGGCAAAAAGATTTATCGAGGCAGAATACAAGGCTGTAGTTCTGCTGCAGGATGTGCAAAAAATAATTGGCGAAGCCACCGATAAAATATATGATGAAGAATTGATGGACGTACCTGAAGAGGATAAGGGTGACCAACAGTAATGCCCAAGAAAGATACCCTTAATTATAAGGCCCTGCTCTTAGATCTGGACGGCACCCTGCTTGATCTGGATGTAGAACAATTCATACCGGCTTACATTAATGCCCTGTCAAAACAATTTTCAGGCTATTTAAACCATGATGATTTTGTTAAGCATCTTTTTGAAGCTACAAGAGTTATGGTAGAAAACAATGATCCGGGAAAGAAAAACGAAACCGTTTTTTACAAGGAATTCTGCTCGAGGATCGGAACAAGCCGTGAAGAAATCCAACCTATCATAGATGATTTTTATCAAAATAGCTTTCCCGGCTTGAGTGGCTGGGGTAAAATCCTTCCCGATGCCAAAACAGTAATAGATAACGCCTTAGAAAAAAATATGATCCTGGTGCTGGCAACAAACCCAATTTTCCCGGCTTCTGCTATTTTACAGCGCCTTTCCTGGAGCGGCTTGTCGCCGGATGTTTTCAATCTAATTACTACCATGGAAAACATGCATTACTGCAAACCAAATCCGGGCTACTATTTAGAAATTAGCCAATTGATAGGTTGTTCACCGAAAAGATGCCTGATGGCGGGCAATGATACCCTTGAAGATCTAGTTGCTTCAAAAGCCGGACTCGATACATTCCTGGTGGAAGATTTCATACTCCACCGCAGTGACAAAGAACCGGTCAGCACTTACAGGGGCAGCTTAAGGGATTTGGGCAGCTTGATAAAAGACCTTGCTTACCCGGATGATAGTTAAAATAAAAGGTTTGAAAACAAACCAATTCCATTTGTTCAAAATCACTTCTTTTTAACCCGGATGGCCCTGATTTCAGGGCCTTCATCTTTTTCCAGCCGGGCATTGATCAGTTTGCCCCGCCAGTGCAAACCTTTTATATCCATGCTTATTTTTACCCGCAGGTAATGAGGAGTAAATCCTTCCGCATGGGAATAAGGCGCAACCTGTTCGACCAGCACCGGCTGTACAGTGCCCAGGAACTCCTGGCGGTAAGCAGAGGCCAATTCTTCACCCAGCGCTATCAATTCCTTACTGCGTCTATCCTTGATCTGATTCGGCACCTGGCCGGAATAACCGGCAGCCTGGGTACCGGGCCTTGGAGAATACTTGAAAACATGCAACCGGCTGAAACCAATATCTCTAATCAACTTCATACTGCGGCGGTGATGCTTTTCAGTTTCACCCGGAAAACCTACAATAACATCAGTACTGAGAGCCAAACCCGGTATTTGCTGTTTCAACCATTTAGCCAGGTAAAGGTATTCCACCGGTTCATAGGGGCGGTTCATTTGCCGCAGCATTTCTCCATCTCCACTTTGAAGGGGAATATGCAGGTGTGGGCAAACAACCCATGATTCTGAGATATGATCCACCAGCTCGGAGTTGATATCAGAAGGCTCGAGTGAACTAAGGCGCAGTCTTAAAAGACCCGGTATGCTTTCCAGCTTTTTTAACAGGGAGGGAAGCGATACATTATCCAGATCGGCCCCGTAAAGGCCGAGATGGATACCGGTCAACACAATTTCACGACAGCCGGACGCAACAAGCTTCCGGGCTCTTAAATCCACCTCCTCGGGATCAAGGCTGCGAAGAGGCCCCCTGACTAACGGCACCACGCAATAGCTGCAGTTCTGGTTGCAGCCTTCCTGGATTTTAAGAAACCCCCGGGTACGGCGCCTTTTGCTTACTGGAGGAAGCATTTCAAAGCTGGCATCGGCAGGGTGGGGAGTGACCAGGTCCATGGAGGTTTCTGGCTGCAGTGTTTCCAGGATTTGAGGCAGCCTTTCACGATCACGGTTGCCAATAACCAGGTCCGCGTGCCCCATCTCTTTAATTTTTTCCGGATCAGCCTGGGCGTAACAGCCAGTAACAATCACAATGCTTCCAGGGGAACGTTTCCTGGCCCGGCGGATTGCTTTTCGAGATTTGTGATCACTGCTACCGGTTACAGTACAGGTATTAATCACATAAACATCAGCCTGGTTATCAAAACCGGTGATTTTATAGCCGGACTGCTCAAAAAGCTCCTGCAGGGCTTCAGTTTCACAATAATTTACTTTACATCCCAGTGTATAAAATGCCACTTTTTTCTTCACTATTTTTCCCCTTCTAAACCTAAGTCGCCCCACGCTGCCTGAACCATGGTTATGGCTGCAGTAGCAGCTGTTTCAGTCCGCAGTATTCTTGGTCCCAGGTGAACCAGCTTACCGCCCGCATTGTTTATTGCTTCTATTTCGCTATTTTCAAAACCTCCTTCAGGGCCGATAAACAGTAAAACAGCCTTGCCCCGGGGGGGTGGCTGTTTTAAAACATCCACAAGCGGGAGTTGTGATTCTTCTTCCCACGGACCTAACAAGGGATTTCCCTTAAACTCCAACAGGATCGCTTTTAGATCCCGGACCCTTTCAACCGCAGGTATAAAGGCCCGCCGGCACTGAGCCGCAGCAGAACGGGCTATGTTTTGCCAGCGCTGGTTTTTCTTTTTTTCTTTATTATTTCCCAGGTCAGGAATACTCCTCTTTGTGGTTACCGGGATAATTTTCTTAACGCCCAGTTCCACTGCCTGCCTGATAACCAGATCCATCTTTTCCCCTTTGGAGAGGGCATGACAAAGAATGATGTTCAATGGGGATTCAGCCGAGGAAAGCTCCTCTACAAGGCGCACTTTAATACTTTTTGGCTCGGATACAGACACAGTCCCCCTAAATGTTTTACCCCGGGCATCAGATATGGCTAATACATCTCCCGGCTTTAAGCGGAGCACCCGGTAAGCGTGGTTAAGATCACGCTCAAACAGTTCCACTTCCGTTTCAACGGACAACCTTTGCCCCTCTAAAAAAAAGTAATGCATTACAACCTCCGGGCTGTGAAATGGCTACCCACCGCCAAAAGCATCTTTCATCCGGTCAAAAAAACCTTTGCTTTCAACCCCTACTTCCTCTCCATTCAGGTAAGCAAACTCTTCAAGGAGCTCTTTCTGACGTTGGGTAAGGTGTTTGGGAACACTTACCTTGATTTTTACATGTAAGTCTCCCCTGCCCGAGCCACGCAAGCGGGGCATTCCGTGCCCCTTCAGCCGGAAAGTGGCGCCATGCTGAGTACCCTCAGGTATTCTTAAGTTTGCTGTATCCTCAAGGGTGGGCACTTCCATTTCTACACCGAGGGCGGCCTGGCTAATACTTATAGTTTGATCTACCCATAAATCGCTGCCTTTTCTTTGAAATATCTTGTGAGGACGGATCCTAAAAACTACATACAGATCGCCGGCCGGCCCGCCGCGCAACCCTGCTTCGCCACCGCCGCTCACACGGAGCCTTGAACCGTCTTCAACTCCGGGAGGAATTTTGATTTCAATTTTTCTTTCCTGCATTATCCGGCCCTGGGCATTACAGGTGGGACAGGGATCACTGATAATAACGCCTTCTCCCCTACAATTGCTACAAACCTGCATGCTAACGAAACGGCCAAATGGAGTGCTGCGGGCATACTGCTGCTGTCCGCTTCCACCGCAGGAAGAACATGTTTCCGAACCCCTGTCAGATTTGGTCTTTTTACCATCACAGTCCGGACAGGTTTCAGTTCGCGGTATTGTAATTACTTTTTCATCACCGTGAAATGCTTCTTCAAGAGTTATTTCCATGTCATAACGCAAATGATCTCCCTGTTCAGGGCCACGCTGACGGCGGCGGGTTCCCATACCTCCCATACCGCCGAAAAACTGTTCAAAGATCTCATCAATGCCACCAAAACCGGCACCACCAAAACCGGTACCGCCAAAACCTTCAAATCCACCCGAACCCGCTGCTTCGTGACCAAAACGGTCATACCGGGCCTTTTTCTGGGGATCGCTTAAAACATCATAGGCCTCTTTCATTTCTTTAAATTTATTTTCCGCATCGGGGTCATCCTTGTTAAGATCAGGATGGTATTGTTTGGCCAGTCGCCGATATGCTTTTTTTATTTCGGTTTCGCTCGCATTGCGGTCAATGCCTAAAACTTCATAATAATCCCGCTTACTCATATACAAACATCATCCTTTTCACCCTGTTAATTTATATTCAAGCAGCCTGCGCCACTTGTTCCTCAAGCTGCCTTGCCGGCTATATCTATAAGAACATCCATAACCTCAGTATAACATTTACACCGGGTTTATGCATACGTGGCGCTGCAACCCAGATTTATGCTAAATTAGTTATTATTTAGTAACTACTGATATAGATTTCCTGGCTTTAAAACCCCCTACTTGTCTTCAGCATCCACACTTTCTTGATCATGGATATCATATTCTGCATCCACCACATCATCGTCATTTTCTTGTTCGTTTTCGCTGCCAGGTTGTTCGCCTGCCCCGGCCTCTTGTTGAGCTTCAGCCTGCTGTTTCTCGTAGAGCTTTGATGAAAGTTCATGCATATAGCCATTCATTTTTTCTGTTGCTTCCTTAATCCTGTCCAGGTCTTCTCCCTTAGCTGCCTCACGAAGCTCCCCTGCTGCCGTTTTTACCTCTTCAGCACGATCAGGTTCTACTTTGTCGCCGAGATCGTTCAAGGTTTTTTCGGCGCTGTAAGCCAGACTGTCGGCCTGGTTACGCGCTTCAGCCAGTTCTTTACGCTTGCGGTCTTCCTCGGCAAATTTTTCAGCTTCATTAACCATATCATCGATTTGATCCTTTTCCAACCCGCTTGAAGCTGTTATGGTAATCTTCTGCTCCCGGTTTGTAGCCAGATCTTTGGCTGAGACGTTGACAATACCATTGGCATCGATATTAAAATTTACCTCGATCTGGGGCCCCCCCCGCGGGGCTGGCGGAATACCATCAAGCATAAACCTGCCCAGGCTCTTGTTATCGGCAGCCATAGCCCGTTCTCCCTGTAGGACATGGATATCAACACTGGTCTGGTTGTCGGCGGCAGTGGAAAATGTTTGTTTTTTCTCAGTCGGTATGGTGGTATTACGCTCAATAATCCTGGTAAACACACCACCGAGAGTTTCAATCCCAAGGGACAGGGGAGTTACATCAAGAAGCAAAACATCCTTGGCTTCTCCTCCCAGCACTGCCGCCTGGTAGGCCGCCCCCATGGCCACAACCTCATCGGGGTTGACCCCCTTGTGGGGCTCACTACCCAATAATTTACGGATAGCTTCCTGCACGGCCGGGATCCTGGTCGAGCCTCCCACCAGGATAATTCTATCAATATCATCAGTGCTTAGCTCAGCATCAGACAGGGCTTGCCTGGTCGGGCCCATAGTTTTTTCTATCAAGTCACCGGTAAGTTCATCAAACTTAGCCCTGGTCACAGTCATGTTCAAGTGCCTGGGCCCCTCCTGGGTAGCGGTAATAAAAGGCAGGTTAACATCAGTAGAGGCAACTGAAGAGAGCTCCACTTTTGCCTTTTCAGCCGCCTCCATCAGGCGTTGGAGGGCCATCCTGTCCTGTCGCAGGTCCATCCCGTGGTCTTTTTTGAATTCATCGGCTATATAATCAACAATGCGCTGGTCAAAATCATCACCACCCAGGCGATTGTTGCCGCTGCTGGCTTTAACTTCCACAACATCATCACCTAGCTCAAGGACAGATACATCAAAAGTACCCCCGCCGAGGTCAAAAACCAGTATTTTTTGATCTTCGCCTTTTTTATCCAGTCCGTAAGCAAGAGCTGCGGCGGTCGGTTCGTTAATAATCCTTAAAACTTCCATCCCGGCGATGGTCCCTGCGTCCTTTGTAGCCTGGCGCTGGCTGTCCGTAAAATAAGCGGGGACTGTAATCACTGCCTGGGTGACTTCTTCGCCCAGGTAGCTTTCAGCATCAGCTTTAAGTTTTTGTAAAACCATCGCTGATATTTCCTGCGGGGTGTATTCCTTATCATCGATTTTTACCTTGTGCCCGGTTCCCATTTCACGCTTAATCGATACTATGGTTCGCTCGGGGTTTGTAACGGCCTGCCTTTTGGCCACCTGGCCCAGTAATCTCTGGCCGTCCTTTGAAAAAGCCACGACAGAAGGGGTAACCCTGCTGCCCTCAGCATTGGTTATTATTTCAGGTTCACTGCCAATTAGTGCGGCTACTGCCGAGTTGGTTGTTCCCAAATCAATTCCTACAACTTTACCCATTTTTTTCTTTTCCTCCTGGTTTAGTAAGATTTACTGTTACAAACTTATATTATTTATTCACGGCAAACTTTTACCATTGCCGGCCTGAGGACTCTATCGTGGTGCCAGTAACCTTTTTGCAGCTCTTCCACTACATGCCCCGGATCTTCTTCCTCGCTTTCCACTTCCATCACGGCATG
>CAYWIY010000087.1:0-8161 GCA_964458455.1 uncultured Syntrophomonadaceae bacterium
CTGCATCCCGAAGATATCATTATACTTGCGTAGAAAAGTATTAACCAGGGGCAGGATATCTTCTGGCCGCTCTCTCAAGGGAGGAATATGAACCGGGATGACATTGAGCCGGTAATATAAATCTTCCCTGAACCTCCCTTCCCTGACTTTTTGCTCCAAGTTCTGGTTGGTAACGGCAATGAAACGGATATCTACTTTAATTGTCGAAGTTCCGCCAACTCGCTCAAAGGTTTGATCCTGGAGCACTCTAAGCAATTTGCCCTGCATGGAAAGCGGCATGTCCCCTATTTCATCCAAAAACAGGGTTCCACCATGGGCCATGTCGAGACGTCCCTGTTTCCCGCCCAGTTGAGCGCCGGTAAAAGCGCCCTGGACATAACCAAAAAATTCCGATTCGAGGAGATTTTCCGGTATGGCGGCACAGTTAACTTTAATGAAGGAAGCGTTACGGCGGGGGCTGGCCTGGTGTATTGCCTGGGCCATCAGTTCCTTACCCACCCCGCTTTCACCGCTGATCAATACCGTGGAGTGGCTCCTGGCAGACTGTCGCGCTTCACCGATTACCTCTTGCATCCTGGGGTTCAGGGTTACAATATCTTCAAATTGGTAGGGGCGTTCCCTGAACCTTGCTTTTTTTAATTCTTCCTGGAAGTGGGCCAGCCTGTTATCCATTGCCTCCAGCCTCTCGGCCAGATCCCGCAGTTCTTCAACTCGCCTGAAACTAATCTTGCCGACTGCCCCCATTACCTGCCCCTCCCTTATAATGGGCAGGTTGGAAACTACATAAGGCTTCCCTTCGATAAACTGAATATCATTAAGTTCTGGAGTCCCGGTTTTTGCTGTGACCTGGAGACGGCTGTTATCAAGCATTTCATTAACCGGCTTGCCCAGGACAGCTGTTTCTTTTTGTCTGACAAAGTCTAAAAATACCTGGTTGGCCAGCACAATTTTCGCTGCTTCATTTACTACCACCAGGGCATCATAACCGATATCCAGTACTGCCCTCAGGGTTTGGTTCAACCTTTTTACAGTTTCCATTTCTTCAGCTATGGATTCCAGGTCGGTTATATCCTGGAATATAGCAATAGCGCCAACCACCCTGCCGTCATCAACCAGGGGAGTCTTGTTAACCATGGTTATTAGTTTATCGTTGCTGTAATTGGCTCCTATTTCAATCCGGCCTTGAGCAAGGACCGGTTCCATATTAAAACCCGGCAAAACTTCTTCCAGGGGCTTGTTTTCAACTACATTGTGATCAATGCCAAAAAGTTGTTCGGCGGAACGGTTGATAAAATTGATGCGGCATTCTTCATTAATTGATATTAAGGCGTTATGCATGGCCTGGTACATCGCCTTCAACCTGGTGTTGAGCATTCTTTCTTCTTTAAAAAGCGAAGTAATTAGTTCTACCTTGGTGAACAAGCCCACCACTACACCATTTTTATCCACTACCACCCCGGTGCCTACAGGGATACGGTGAACAGCTTCGATCACTTCTTCATAACTCAAATCTCTGCTGATTTTTACCACGTTGCGGTTGTAATAGGGGGCAACCGGCTGATCCAGGTCGGTGTCTTTGAGCAGGACATCGTATAGATTGGTTTTAGTAAATATTCCGGCCAGGGAGCCGTCTTCGTTTAAAACGGGAAGCCCGTCGCGCTGGCTATTACGCAGGCGCTGCACTGCCGACCTCAGGCTTTCACCGGGGCTCAGCGTGGCGAATTTGGTTGTCATCATATCCTCTAACCGCATTATTTCTCCTCCTGGGAGAAGCTCACCCTGCAGATTGCTCTTTAAAACGGCGGGCCCTTTCCAGCACGCTATCTACATGCTGGAGGCTGATCTGGTCAATGCCGGCCCCATCCAACATACGGGCCAGCTCTTCCCGTCTCTGACCGGAATTAAGCAGGGCTGCCCTGGTCAGGGTTCTCTCATCGACGGTTTCTTTGTAGAGGCTGTAATGAGAATCAGCCATAGCGGCGATTTGGGGACTGTGGGTTACACACAAAACCTGGTGATGGGTCGATAAGTGGGCCAGTTTTTCTGCCACGGACTGCACTGTAGCCCCACCTATTCCGGCATCGACTTCATCAAATACAAGGGTTGGCACGAGGTCCTGGCGAGCTAAAATGGTTTTTAGGGCCAGCATGACCCTGGAAACTTCTCCACCAGAAATAATCTTGGTCAGGGGTTTAACATTCTCTCCACGGTTGGCGCTAAACATAAACTCAACCTGGTCCATTCCTTTTGCAGTTACTTCTTCCTTGTCGGCAAACCTTGCTTCGAAACGCGCATTTGGCAAAGCTAATTCTTCGAGGCAGCTTTCAAGCAGGGCTTCGATATTATCTGCAGTTTGCCGGCGCATTTTGCGCAGCTCAATGCTTTCTTCGGTCATTTGCCTTTCCAGCTCGTTGATTTCTTCTTCCAGCCGCGCCGCCGTCTCTTCGCTGTTGCGCAGCCGCTCCATTTCCGCTTCCGCTTGCGCGGCGAAGTCGAGGACTTCTTCTATTGAAGAACCGTATTTTCTTTTTAAATCCCGGATCAAGTTCTGGCGTTCCTGGATTTTACTTAATTCTGCCGGGTCGAACTCAAGTTTTGACTGGTAATCGCGCAGTTCGTGAGACACTTCTTCCAACTGGGCGGCAGCGCTTTCAAGCAGGTCGTGCAGTGAAGTTAGGTTTTGATCTATTCCGGCCGCCTCTCCAAGGTAATTCTTAACCCGGTTCAAACGATCAATTACAGCTTCATAGCTCGCATCATCACTGCCTGCATATAGATCCGTATACGCTCCCGCAGTTAAGCTCCAAAGCTTTTCGGCATTGGCAAGGATTTTTTCCCGGGCAGCCAGATCTTCATCTTCACCCGCCTGCAGGTTGGTATCTCTAATTTCATTAACTTGAAACTCATATACATCAAGCCGCCTTTCCCGCTCGGCACTGCTGCTTCCCAATTCTGCAAGTTCCTTTTTTAATTCCTGTTTTTTTGCAAAGAGCTCTTCAAGCTTGTGCCTGGAAGCATTTATTTCTTCCCCGCCAAATGAATCAAGCAGCTCTAAGTGCTCTTCAGGCCGGAGGAGGGACTGGTGCTGGTGCTGGCCATGCAGATCAACCAGGTACTTCCCAATCTCCTTTAAAAAAGATACCGGGACGGCGCGGCCGTTTATCCTGGCCACGCTGCGTCCGCTGCTGTATACTTCACGGGCAACGATCAGCTCTTCAGACTTTTCGATCCCCGCCTGATCCAAAAGATAGTCTATATCTTCCTGCCTGGGCCCGGTACAGTTAACAACACCCTCCACGTAGGCGTTATCGCAGCCCTGGCGAATTTGCTCCACTGTGGCCCGTTCACCAAGCAGAAGGCTTATAGCTCCGATCACAATCGATTTACCGGCCCCGGTTTCTCCACTCAGGACGTTCAAACCGGAACTAAAATTAAAGCTGAGATCTTCAATTAAAGCATAGTTAGAAACCCGCAGCTCCACAAGCATACAGCTGTTCCTCCTTGGAAATTTATGCTTTTAACTTTTGATGCAACAAACGGTAAAAGGAGTTTTCATGGAAACAAACCAGCTTAACTTTTTGTTCTGCACGGGTAATTAAGATCCGGTCGTCATCTTCCAGGGCGAAGCGGACCTGGCCGTCAACGGTTAAAACCACCTGGACCTGGCGGGAATCGACCTTTAGACTGATTGTATCTGAACCATCAACAATCACCGATCGGTTGTAGAGGCTGTGAGGACAAATTGGGGTGATAATAAAAAGTTCCATGGTTGGATTGACTATCGGCCCTCCTGCAGAGAGGGAGTAGGCAGTCGAGCCTGTGGGGGTGGCAATGATTATGCCATCGCCGGAATAGCTTTCCATGAAATCGTTGTTTATAAAAGAATCTACTTTAATGTTCCTGGAGAAAGGCCCGCGGGCTACGACAATATCATTCAAAGCCAGGTAATAGCCCAGTTCTTCGTCTCCCCGGTAAAGCCAGGCTTCCAGCATCATCCGTTCCTGGAAATCATACTGCCTCGTGGCTATATACTGCAGGAACCTTTCCATCTGCTCCACTTCTATCTCGGCAAGAAAACCCTTATGACCGAGGTTGATACCCAGGACCGGCACATTCCAACAGGCCAGGTCCCGTGCTACCCTGAGGATTGTCCCGTCTCCGCCCACTACGATGATCATTTCCAGCTTGTCATAGAGATCGGATAACTGGTCAGCAAGTGAAATACTGCTGTAAAAATCAGCCTGGTCACTGGTTACGACTTGCAGAGGTACCCGGCGCTGCTTAAAAAAATTTTTAATTTTATCCACCACCAGGGTGGTATTGTTTTTATGCCAGTTTGGAATTACACCGATTTGTTTCATGCAGTTCCTGTTAGCCTCCTTTAGCCATAGCCGGGCCAATCCTGTAGTTCATTTCTCCGTGGCGGCCTTAAGATCCTTCCAGGGTAACTACTTCTATACATTATTAATTCCTGTTATGCCCAAAAAAAGTATGCGCTTCTTCCACTACTTTAGCTATCATATTTTCGTAATCTTTTTCGCAAAAACAGGGCTTCTCTTGCCGGCAGGACAGGTATATAAAATACTCAATATTGCCCTTCGGCCCGGAATACCTTGAATATACGATCTTCTGGCAGCAGTAGCCTGTTTTGCAGGCTTTTTCCACCATACTGCATAAAACCTGCTGGTGCAGGTCCGGGTCTTTGATAACGCCCCTGCCTTTCCCGGCATCAGCACGGCCGACTTCAAACTGCGGTTTTACCAGGGCCAGGATTTCCGGTATAGAAAGGTTAAACAAAACAGGCAATACTTTTACCAGTGAGATAAATGATACGTCAACTACGGCCAGATCGGGGGTTTCAGGTATATCTGCAGGCTTGAGCGATCGGACATTAAATCTTTCCATTACAACTACGAAAGGGTTCTGGCGAAGGCTGTATTCCAACTGGCCGTATCCGACATCGAGGGCATAAACCCGGCGGGCTCCATTTTGCAGAAGGCAATCGGTAAAGCCTCCGGTAGAAGCGCCTACATCGAGGACAACCAGTCCTTCGATATTAATAGAGAGGTCAAGCAGGGCGCCTGCCAGTTTTAAACCGCCCCGGCTAACAAAAGGGTTATCCGGGGCAAGAATTTTTATTTCAGCGCTTTCTTCCACCAGGGACCCCGGTTTATCGCACACGCTTCCGTTAACCAGGACTTTCCCGGCCATTATTTCTGCCTGGACCCGGCTGCGGCTTAAATCAGGCCGGAGCTTTTGCAGCTGCTGGTCGAGGCGACTTTTTTGCCGGTTTTGTTTCAACTCTGGCCTTTCACAGCCTTGTGATCGGCAAAGGCCAGGGCTTCTCTGTAAATGCCATTGCCGTCGAGATTAAAATGAGAAAGCATTTGTGACCTTGAACCGTGTTCAACAAATTGATCATTTATTCCAAGCCTTCTCACCGGGATAAAAAGGCCTTTTTCTTCAAGTAATTCGAGGACCCCGCTGCCGAAACCCCCGGCCAAAACATTTTCTTCAACTGTTATTACCCGGCCGCACTTGCAGGCCCAGGTAGATATAAGATCTTCATCCAGTGGTTTTACAAAGCGGGCATTGATCACTGCCGCATTAATACCCTGGCTGGCCAATTTTTCCGCTGCTTGCAAGGCATGGTTAACTACAGTGCCGGCAGCCAGGATAAGCAGATCACGTCCTTCCCTGGCCACTTTAGAGCGGCCCCATGGTAAGAGGTGGGGTTCCTCGAAGTCAACACCTTCCACTTTGTCTTTGGGGTAACGCAGGGCCACCGGGCCTTTGGTGTGATTTAAGGCGGTAAATAACATATGTTGAAGTTCTTCCCCGCTGGCTGGAGCCATGATAGACATGTTTGGAATATTGCGCAGGAAGCTGAGATCAAACAACCCCTGGTGGGTTTCTCCATCTTCTCCAACTACTCCGGCCCTGTCTACGGCAAAGACAACAGGCAATTTTTGCATGCAAACATCATGCACTATTTGGTCATAAGCTCTCTGCAGGAATGTGCTGTAAATTGCTACAACCGGCTGCATTCCACCTTTAGCCAGGGCTCCGGACATTGTAACTGCATGTTGTTCGGCAATACCCACATCATAAAAACGATCAGGGAATTCCTGGGCAAAACTGCGCAGCCCGGTACCTGCAGTCATAGCGGCTGTAATTGCCGTAATTTTAGGATTGTCAAGGCCTAGCCTGGCCAGGGTTTGGCCAAATACTTCTGTATAAGAAGCACTCTTCTTTTTCTTTAACAGGCCGTTGTTCAAATCAAAGGGGCCGATCCCGTGAAATACCTCCGGTGATTTTTCAGCATAGTGGTACCCTTTGCCTTTTTCCGTGACCACATGGACCAAAACAGGACCTTTCATTTGATCGGCCTGCTTGAGGGTATTTTTGATAGCGCTTATATTGTGTCCGTCAATAGGGCCAAAATAGGTAAAACCAAGTTCTTCAAAAATCATACCCGGCACTACCAGGTATTTCAAACCGCCCTTGATTCTTTCGGCATAATCAACTGCCTTTTTCCCTATATTTGGGATTCGGCTCACGAAAGTTTCAAAGTCATCTTTGAGCCTGGAATACTTGGGGTCAGACCGGATTCGGCCCAGGTAGGCGGAGAGGCTGCCTACGTTGGAGCTTATGGACATTTCATTATCATTAAGGATTACCGTCATGTTAGCCTTGATGTGGCCGGCATGGTTAAGGGCTTCAAATGACATGCCACCGGTTAGGGCGCCGTCGCCAATCACAGCGATAACCTTGTAATCATCACCGTTATGATCCCTGGCCTGGGCCAGTCCGAGAGCTGCAGAAATTGATGTGCTGCTGTGTCCGGTCAGGAATGGATCGTGTTCGCTTTCAGAGGGTTTTGGAAAGCCGCATAAACCTTCAAACTGTCGTAAAGTGGAGAACTGATCCCATCTGCCGGTTAGCAGTTTATGGGGATAACTCTGGTGCCCCACATCCCAGATGATCCGATCGGTAGGGCTGCTGTAGGTGCTGTGCAGGGCCAGGGCTAATTCCACGACCCCCAGGCTGGCAGCCAGGTGACCTCCGTTGTCAGATACGGTTTTGATCATGTATTCCCTTATCTCTGAAGCTGCATTTTCAAGCTGTTCACGGGTCAAGTTTTTTAAATCCGCGGGGAGGTTCATGTTGCTGAGAACACCATCCATTAAACTCACCTCTGGTCATTGCCGCTTCTTCTGAACCATTTTAGCGGCCTTTGCAGTTTAGTAATCAGCAGGCCGACCAGCATTATTACTTCGGTCGAATAGTTTATGGCAATTATTTTGCCCCAGGCTTTGCCGCCCACCGTCAGTGCGGCAATTAGAGCGGTCAATAAAATAGCCACATAAAACTCAGCCTGCTCTTGAGAAAAGGTCACTACCAGCTTAATAACGATTACAGTGACCAGTGTCCCACTGATAATGCCGCTGATATCTCCGCCGACATCGTTGCAAAAAGTAGCGACTTTTTCGGCATTTTTAACCAGGTAAACACCGCACCTGGCTCCATCTACCCTCCGTGCTGCCTTGGCGTTCAACGGTGCAATATCAGCCGCTGCGGCGGCGGTCCCAACCAGGTCAAACAAGATACCGAGCAGGACTACCAGCAATAAGATCACAAACGACAGCGCTATAGACTGCAACTCGTTTAAAAAATAATGCGATACAAAGCTGAGGGCTACGGCCAGAATAAAAGTCCACAGTGAAATAATAATAATCCAGCGGAATCTACTTCGGTTTTTTTGATTGGACAACAGCCATCACCTTTGTACAAAGAAACATAAGTGGTAGTAAACCAGGTAAACTTTGCGGCTTAGGTCCAGCAGGATTTCCCGGATAGCCACCTGCCGTCGCCTGGCAGGCAGTTCCCTTTTAAGACTATCCCCGTTGTGTCGCCACATACAGAGCTGGATTACCACTTAGCTCACACTTTAATCCCTGGCTTACTTCTCTTGCGAGAGCAGTCTAGGAGATTTCCTCACTGGCGCCTGATCTTTCCTAGCCTCTTTTGCAGAGAGGGTTTCAGGTTTTTGCATCTCCTCCACCCTCTCCACTCAAGGCAGGCTACACTGCACACAGCTTCTTACCGCATACAGGTTCTTCCCAAGCCGTAACCTTTTGTTTTTCAACAATCCGCCACG
>CAYWIY010000088.1:0-8151 GCA_964458455.1 uncultured Syntrophomonadaceae bacterium
CTTTTGTCGACTGTGTGGACGCTATTATTACCATGGCGGCCTGGCACTCCGAGGCGGTCAGGGAGTATTCCAGGTTAAATACCCGGACGGACCACTATTACGGCTTTTTATGGAACCTGATGAACGGGTCCAAGGCGGCTTATAACCAGGTCTGGAGCCTGGGCAGCAACTGGGTCGGTTTGCACCAGAAGAGCGGTGAGTATTTTTGGGGTGGAAGTGGGATCTGGGCCCCCTCAGGGATGACGCTTTTGCAGGCTTCCAACATCAACGAGGAGCTGCTTATAGTCAGGAATGTAGACATCAAGGGGCAGAGGGACAAGGAACAGGACGATTTCAATTACCGGATTGACTTCCAGCAGTTTTACCGCCATATGGGCCACCAGGATGAATGCATCCATTACGTGGAAAAGAAATCAGAATAGGACCGGGATCACAGTCCGGGCCGGTAAAGTTAAAAAGAAACTCAACTCATGTTAGAATAGAGTTAGAATACTTTTGATCACAAGGTGAAGTATGGTTAAATTATTGTTATTGTTTACCTTGGTTCCGTTAGTGGAAATATGGCTCTTGATTGAGATTGGTGGTATTATCGGGTCTGTTCCGACGATCCTGCTTATCGCCTCAACCGGGTTTGTGGGCGTATTTTTAGCCAAGTACCAGGGCCTGGCCGTCCTGAAAAAAATGCAGATGGATATGGAAGCAGGCATCATGCCTGGCGATCCCATGTTTGACGGGGCCTGCATCCTGGTTGGCGGTGCCCTCCTCCTTACTCCTGGCTTGATTACAGACCTGCTGGGTTTTTCCCTGCTGCTGCCCTTTAGCAGGATATTTTATAAAGCAGCGGCTCAAAAGTACTTTACCCGTCGCATGGAAGAGGACACTTTACAGGTGTGGTGGCGCTAAAGGAACCTCTATTGTAATCGTAATTTACTGCCTGGATCTCTGTTACCTTTTTTTAACCAAAAACACCTGTTATTTCAGAGTTTTTTCTAGAAACTGCCTTCAATTTGCCTTCGCGTTGACACTTGTAACTGAATATTGCTATAATTATAGTAAGTTAAAACAAGCTCTAAAATTTAGATTATAACGCCGGATCTCATAATCAGGCTCAAATCCTTCACGATTACCGCACCGCTAATTTTTTTACTGCATTATATGCTGGCTTAAAAAAAGCGCTTAACAGGCAATCCTGCTGCAGGAAGGCTTTTATGCTTTAGCAAGGATTTATTTTACCGGTCTGGAGCCGACAGGGGGTATGTTTTTGGCAAATTAACCGGTGCTGATGATTGTCTGATTGTTGTATGTACCTGCGTATTATGCTGGTTTGGTTATATCACAGGAAACGAGGAGTGTGAATCGTGAAAGGGAATATAGTTGTTAATATCCCCAAATGCGTGGGCTGTCACAGCTGCGAGATTGCCTGCGCCGTGGAACATTCTCTCAGTAAAAATCTCTACCAGGCTGTATCTGAATCGCCGCGGCCCAAAAAGAGGGTCACGGTAGAAAGCTACGGCCAGACCAATCTTCCCCTGCAGTGCCGTCACTGTGAAGATGCGCCCTGCGTCCGGGTGTGCCCCACCGATGCTTTGTATAAACAAGGCCTGGAAGAAGTTGTCTTAGTTGAACAATCTAAGTGCATAGGCTGTAAATGGTGTGTCCTGGCCTGCCCCTTTGGTGTGATTACTCTTGGTTCAGATGAGAAGGCCGTGATCAAGTGTGACCTGTGCCTGGACAGGGCAGGCCAAAGTGAGGATCCGGCCTGCGTGGAAGGGTGTCCCACCGGGGCGCTGGAACTGGCTAGCGTAGAGGAAGCAGCCCGGTCTAAGAGGAGGGAGTTTTTGGTCGAGTTCCTGCAGGAAGAGTAAACTGCAGGCGGCCAGGTAAACCATGAAAGAACAGGTGGAACAAATAATTGACAAGCACTGCTATAAAGACGGCACTGCCGATCTGGTGGCTATCCTGCATGAAGTAAACAGCACCAGGCGCTATTTATCCCGGGAAGCCCTGGAAGTGGTTGCCCAAAAGCTGTCGGTACCGTTAAGCCGGCTCTACGGCATGGCTACTTTTTACCGCAGTTTCAACCTCGAACCCCGTGGCGATCATGAAATCCAGGTTTGTCTTGGTACGGCCTGTCATGTTCGCGGCGGTGAGCGCATTTTTGATCGGTTCAGTGAAAAGCTCGGCATTGGCCCAGGAAAAACTACCGGCGATGGGAAGTTTACCCTCAACCGGGTCAACTGTGTTGGAGCCTGTGCCCTTGGCCCCCTGGTGGTAATTGATGAGCAGTATTACGGCCGGCTTGATCCCCTGAAAGCAGAACGTCTACTGGAGGAATACTATGAGCAGGCTTAACAATATTGCAGAACTGGAAGATAAGCGCCGTGAAATTATTGCTGGTGATAAAGAGAAAACAGCGGCAGTGGCAGTGTGCTGTGGAACCGGTTGCAGCGCTTCCGGCGCCAGGGACGTTGCGGCTGAATTTGAGAGGCTAATAACAGAAAAAAAGCTTGCTGTACAGGTTAAAACCAGGGTTACCGGCTGTCACGGCTTTTGCGAGCAGGGCCCCCTGGTTGTGGTGGAGAAGGCAGGCAGCAGCGGGTCAGATGATAATGCAGGTTCAGGTGACAGCAATGCGCACTCTGCCGGGGCAGGCCCGGGTTCTAAGGAGCTGTTTTACTGCCGGGTTAAGCCTGAGGATGCAGGGGAGATCCTGGAGACTTCCGTGCTTAAGGACGGAGTTGTGGATCGCCTTTTATACAATGATCCCGTGACAGGGGAAAAATTTCGCTCTGAAAACGAAGTGCCATTTTATGCTCATCAATCCCGTATGCTAATGGGCTATAACGGCAGGCTTGATCCTGGAAAGATTGAAGATTACCTTTCTGCAGGCGGTTACAGCGGCCTGGCTAAAGTTTTAAAAGATCTAGTGCAGCCGGAGGACGTGGTTAATGAAATCGAAATATCCGGCCTCAGGGGCAGAGGAGGCGGCGGCTACCCTGCCGGTTCTAAATGGGAATTGTGCCGCCGGGCTGAAGGTGAAGCTAAGTACGTGGTCTGCAATGCTGACGAGGGCGATCCGGGTTGTTTCCAGGACCGCAGCCTCCTGGAAGGCAACCCCCACCTGGTCCTGGAGGGCATGATCATTGCTGCTTATGCCGTTGGCGCCTCTGAAGGATATATTTACATCCGCAATGAATACCCGCTGGCCCTAAAACAGGTTGCCACCGCCCTGGAGCAGGCTTACGAATGGGGCCTGCTTGGGGACAATATCCTCGGCAGCGGCTTTTCATTCCGGATCCGGATCAGCAGAGGTGGCGGGGCTTTTGTCTGCGGTGAAGAAACGGCTCTGCTCAGCTCTATCGAAGGCCTTACAGGGGAACCCAACCCGCGCCCCCGGCCCCCTTACCCTACCAATAAAGGCTTATGGGGCCTGCCGACCCTGATCAACAATGTTAAAACCCTGGCAGCAGTTCCTGAAATAATCAGGAAAGGCGGCTCATGGCATGCTGCCACGGGCACAGATACAAGCAAAGGA
Source organism: uncultured Syntrophomonadaceae bacterium (assembly GCA_964458455.1). GTDB lineage: Bacteria > Bacillota > Dethiobacteria > DTU022 > DTU022 > B1SED10-74M. Next base: position 3,536 of record CAYWIY010000088.1, read on the forward strand.
ACGATGATCTTCTCCCTGACCGGAAAAGTAAATAATACCGGCCTGGTGGAGGTGCCCATGGGGATGACCCTGCGCGAACTTATATTCGATGTTGGCGGAGGTTTGCCGGAAGGGCGCACCTTTAAAGCTGTGCAAACCGGCGGGCCGGCCGGCGGGTGCTTGCCTGCGGAAATGCTCGAGCTGCCCATTGATTATGAAAAATTGCGTGAAGCCGGATCGATCATGGGCTCAGGCGGGATGATCGTTATGGATGAGGGCACCTGCATGGTTGATGTAGCCCGTTACTTTTTATCTTTTACCGTGGATGAGTCCTGCGGAAAATGCACCCCATGCCGTGAAGGCGGAAAGCAAATGCTGGCCCTGCTGGACAAGTTTGTGCACGGAACAGCGCTGGAAAGGGATCTAAGTATGCTCTTTGAACTGGCTACAGCCATGCAAAACAGCAGCCTCTGCGCACTTGGCAAATTGGCCCCCAACCCGGTTTTAACTACTTTACGCTACTTTGAAGATGAGTACAGGAGTCATTTCCAGCATTGGCGCTGTCCGGCCGGGGTTTGCCGGCCCTTGATCAGCTATATCATCGATGAAGATGCCTGCACTGCCTGCGGGCGCTGTGTTGAAGCCTGCCTGGCCGGAGCGATTACCTGGGAAAAAGACGAGGTCCCTGTCCTTGATTATCAGTTGTGCACCAGGTGTGGGGCCTGCCGGGATGTCTGCCGTTTTTCGGCCATTATAGTAGAGTAGGGGGGAAGAACAATGGTAACGATTACAATAAATGGGCTGGATTTTAAAGTCAGAGAAGGGAGCACCATCTTGGAGGCGGCCCGTAAAAATGGATTTGAAATCCCCACCCTGTGTTATCATGAAGCGCTGGAGCCAATCGGTTCCTGCCGCCTCTGCCTGGTAGAGTTAGATGTTGGTGAAAATAAGGATGTGGTTTCTTCCTGTACCTACCCGATCGAAGTAGATGGATTGGTTGTGCGCACGGAAACTCCAGCTGTCCTGCAGGCCAGGAAAATGAACTTGAGCCTTTTGCTGGGCCGCTGCCCGGGGGTTAAATGCCTGCAGGATTTAGCCTACAGCTGGTGGATTGATATTACTGCTCTGCCCGTGCTTGGAGATTATAACGAAGAGTGTATCCTGTGCGGGCGTTGTGTTAGCGTATGCAGGGAAGCGATTGGCAAAGACGCGATCAGCTTTGCTTTTCGCGGTGTGGATCGCCAGGTTCGCTCCCCTTTTGATCAGCAGCCTGAAGATTGCATCGGTTGTGCTGCCTGTGCTTACATTTGCCCCACTGGAGCCGTAAAGGTTACTGAAGAAGAGGGGCGCCGCTTTATTGCCCCCTGGAAGAGTGATTTGCCCCTGGCCCGGTGTGAGGGCTGCGGGACCCCGGTGGCAACCGTCGATACTTCGGATTGCGTTGATCAGAAATTACAGGAGGCCGGGCTTCCTCCTGAGTCGTTGAGGCCGCTTTTCAAGACGGGTGTAAGCGAAACCGGAAACACCGGCTCTGTGCCGGTTAAAAGCGATGAAAGAGAACTGCTCTGCCCCCGCTGCCGGAGGCGCAGGGTGACGGAAAGCGTAGCCCGCCTGCCCCGGGAAAAACAGGACCTGCCCTTAAGATAAGCGAGGCAGGGCTGCAAATAAAATGATATCAATCCAGGCAGCATATGCTGGATAACAGTGAGTACAATATGGAAACAAGGAGGTTTGTTTCTGATCATGGATAACGAGCATCTTTCCAGCAAGAGTGTCGACCCTGCCGTGCAAGGGATGATTAAAAAAGCGGGCACTGAAAAGATCGAAACCGTTTGGGATCGCTATGAACAGCAAAAGCCTCAGTGCGGTTTTGGTGACCTGGGCCTGTGCTGCCGGCACTGCCTGCAAGGGCCGTGCCGCATCGATCCTTTCGGCGGCGAGCCGCAACGCGGCATTTGCGGGGCTACTGCTGATACCATGGTAGCCCGAGGAATTGACCGGGCCATTGCCGCCGGTACGGCAGCCCATTCCGGCCATGCCAAGCACCTGGCCCATACCATGAAAAAGATGGCCGAGGGTGAAGCCGGTGATTACAGTATCAAGGACAGTGAAAAACTGCGCAGTGTAGCGGCCCGGCTCGGGATTGATGCAGAAGGAAAAGAGGACCGGGCTTTGGCCTTTGAGGTTGCCGAGGCGGCCCTGGCTGATTTTCATGAAAAGGATACGCCGGTACTCTGGGCAGCCACCACGGTAACTGAGGGGCGGGTGAAAGTGCTTTCCGACCTGGGAGTGGTACCTAAAGGCATCGATCATGAAATATCAGAGATCATGCACCGCACCCTGTACGGAGTTGACGCCGATCCTGTAAATTTACTTTTAAGCGGATTGCGTTGCGGGGTGGCTGATCTGGCCGGCTGTTACATGGGCACCGATCTTTCCGATATCTTATTTGGCACGCCCACACCGGTGGCGAGCGAAGCCAACCTGGGCGTGCTTGACCCGGAAGCGGTAAACCTGGTCCTGCACGGCCATAACCCGGTTCTGTCTGAGGTTATAGTGGATGTGGCCCGTGAGATGGAAGGTGAGGCCCGCGAGGCCGGGGCATCCGGGATTAAACTTTCCGGTATTTGCTGCACCGGCAATGAGATTTTAATGCGGCACGGAATTCCTTCCTGCACCCATTCCGTGAGCCAGGAGATGGCCCTTGTTACCGGCGCAGTTGATGCCATGGTTGTCGATTACCAGTGCATTATGCCTTCCATGTCCGGGGTAGCTGAATGCATGGGCACAAAGCTGATCACAACCATGGATTTGGCCAAGATCCCGGGAGCAGAACACTTGCCTTTTACCGAAGAAACTGCTGCGGAAAATGCCCGTGAAACGGTGCGGATGGCCATAGAAGGTTTTAAGCAGCGCCAGGGGCGCCCTGTCGACATACCGGAGCACAAAAGCAAGGTAGTAGCGGGTTTTTCGACAGAAGCAATTGTCGGGGCCCTGGCCAAGGTAAACGCAGAAGACCCGTTGAAGCCGCTTGTTGACAACATTGCCGATGGAAATATCCGCGGTGTGTGCCTGCTGGCTGGCTGTAATAATGTAAAAGTCCCGCAGGACAGCGGTTTTACCACAATTGCCCGCAGGATGCTGGAAGAAAATGTACTGGTTATAGCTACCGGGTGCGGGGCCGGCGCTCTGGCCAGGCACGGGTTTATGGACCCGGCCAATGTCGCCCAGCTTTGCGGCGACGGACTTAAAGCAGTCCTTAACGCCGTAGGTGAAGCAAATGAATTAGGCGGCCCCCTGCCACCTGTTTTGCATATGGGTTCATGCGTTGACAATTCCCGGGCCGTAGCCGTGGCTGTGGCCGTGGCCAATAAGCTTGGTGTAGATACAGACAAGCTGCCTGTCGTTGCTTCAGCAGCCGAAGCGGTATCTGAAAAGGCTGTCTCCATTGGTACTTATGCCGTTGCAGCCGGGCTGCCAACCCATGTCGGGGTCATGCTTCCTGTTTTGGGCAGCCCCCAGGTTACAGAGGTGCTTACGGCCAGGATCAACGACCTGACCGGCGGGTACTTTATGGTGGAGCTGGACCCCGAAGCTGCGGCGGATAAGCTCCTGGCCGCGATCAACCAGCGCCGCAGCGGCCTGGGCTTGAAGCTCTAGAAACAACAGGAACCGGTGGTATCTTGAACAAGTGGTTAAAGGCCGGGGTATCCACCGCCGGCCTTCTTATACCTGAATTTAATCGGTTATAACGGTACCGGTTTTTCCATCCAGGGCCTCGATAGATTTAAACAGTGAAGTGATAATAGCCTTTTTCCCGGGGTTTTCCTTGATATACATGGTTGCAGCCTGGATCTTGGGAAGCATGCTCCCTGGAGCGAAATGTCCCTCTTCCATGTATTTTTCTGCTTCCGCCACGGTCATATGATCCAGTTCCTGCTGGTCGGATTTGTTGAAGTTAAGGGCTACCCGGTCTACCTCGGTAAGGATCATCAAGACATCAGCCTCAATATCGTTGGCCAGCCTGGCTGCGGCCAGGTCCTTGTCTATAACTGCGGCGATACCGCGCAGAAAGCCGTTTTCAGATTCAATTACCGGAATACCGCCGCCTCCTGCCGTGATTACAATCGTGGTATCCCAGAGCTCTTTCAAGCAGGAAAATTCAACGATCCGCCGGGGCGCAGGTGAGGCCACAACTCTCCTCCAACCGCGCCCGGCGTCATCGGCCATGGTGTAACCCTTGTCACGGTTAATTTTTTCAGCTTCTTCTTTCGTATAGTAGGGGCCAATCGGTTTGGTCGGGTTGTCAAAGGCGGGATCGTTTTCATCGACCACTACCTGGGTTATAATGCTAACTACCGGTACATGGCGGCATTTCTGGTCCAGGGCGTAGCGTAAAGCCTGCTGAATATGGTAACCGATATAACCCTGGCTCATGGCGCCGCAGACATCGAAAGGCATGGCCGGGACGACATCAGATGCAGTTTCGCTGGCCAACACAATATTGCCGACCTGGGGTCCGTTACCGTGGACGATTGCCAGTTCATTGTCCCGGCAGCTCATTTCCGCAATGTATTCCACCGTCTGGTAAACTCGTTCCAGCTGGTTTTCAGCCGTGGCTGGAGCACCCCTTTGCA
>CAYWIY010000089.1:0-8140 GCA_964458455.1 uncultured Syntrophomonadaceae bacterium
ACTGGTTAATCAGCACCGGCAGATCCCGCCAGGATTGCACCCAGCGTGAATAAAAGTCACAGATAATGGCTTCAGATGTCGGCCTGACTACAAGGGGTTCACTTAATATTTCATCCCCACCCTTGGTAACCCAGGCCACTTCCGGGGCAAACCCCTCAACGTGTTCCGCTTCTTTTTCTAAAAGTTCCTGGGGGATAAACATGGGGAAATAAGCATTTTCATGGCCGGTTTCTTTGAACCGGCGGTCAAACTGCTCCTTAATTCTTTCCCAGAGAGCGTATCCGGCCGGCCGAATGGCCATAAAGCCTTTTATAGGGGCATAATCCATCAACTTTGCTTTTAAAATAACATCGATATACCACTGTGAATAATCAACTGCCTTTGGGGTAATTGCTTTAACAAACTCTTTCTGCTGGTTGTTGTTCTCCTGCCCGGCTTTTTGATCCACTTCAGTCACCCTCTCCACATCATAATAATTATAAAATACTCAACTATTTTATCACAGTTTTCAGCGCAGGGCCAACTCCTGCCTTTTTTCCAACAGCTTCTGCCACTTTTCATCACTGAGGGGCCGGTTGAAGCTACGGAAATTTGCCAGTTTAAAACCGTGTTCTGCAGCCCAGTAACGGGTTTGCAGGATCGTTTCGAGGTTTACCCCGGATGAACCAAGGCTGAAATGCTTGTAATGCTGCTCCAGGGCCAGCATCATCGTCTCAGCCATACAGGCATAAGCCAGGCCCTGTTCAAAACCAAAATCCCAGCCAAATGAAGGCAGCCCGGGGACTTCAATAACCCCGCCGTCTATAACCAGCACATCAGGACGAGCTTCGTCAACTTCTTCACTGACATTGGCCGGTCGAGATATGTCGCATACCACCGCGCCTTCTTTAAGGTTGCCGGCATGGATAACCTTGCCTGTAGCGCTGGTGGCACTGATTACCACATCGGCCCTGGAGAGAACAGCATCTATATCAGTGGAAAACTCGATCAGGCCTTTCCTGCGTCCTTCTCCATCGGCAAACGCTTCGAATTCTTCCATGGGCGCATCAGGTGAAGGCAGTTCTTCACACTCGGCCAGCAGGTGCCCCATGCTGCCCGGTTTCAGGGGACGTCCCTGTTGAAGGATGGCAGACTGGTAACGATAGATTTCAGCGGCTACCAGGTGCAACCTTTCACTGGAAGTAGTATTGTTGGGGTTACCAATCAGGACCAGGCGGGGAACAGTTTCCGATAACAGGAGGGAAATGCCTTTGCCGATCGAACCGGTGGCCCCAACAATCCCGGCAGTGATACCGGAACGATCCATCTGCAGTTTTTCTGTAGCCGTGTTGACGGCATCAACCGCGGCAACCACGGTATAGCTGTTACCCGTGGTGATAGGCACTCCTTCATTTTTGAGGTATAACCCGCCCATGGAAGCGACGGCTGTAAATGCGCCCAGGCCCACAATGCGCGCTCCCCGGTGGCGGGCCATTGCCACGGCGGCCTTAAGTTCTTCCATAGCCTGCTTGCGGGGCATTTCTAAAAATTCATCTGTAGTTCTTGGTAAAGCAATAAATTCACCGTAAGCAGTCCGGCCGGCCTGGGATTGAATCCTGGTTTTACCGGCAACGAAGGGCCCGACCATATCGCCAAACCTCCCGGTCAGTTCAGCCAGCTCCTCTTCGCTAAAAGCCAGCAAACTGTTGTCAAATTGATGATAGCTTTCCAGGTCGAGGGCATGAATCAGGAAAGCAAACCGGCCTTCACTGGGATCATCTGCAGGCTCGATATCGTTATCCGAAAAAGGTTCAAACCTGGGAAAATCATTTCCTACCTGCGGCCTGACCAGGTAGGCCAGAAAACGGGCGGTATTGCCTTCGTTTAATATTTCCAGCATTGATTCCAGCTTCTGCAGCGCTTCCCGGCACTGTTCTTCAGTAATAGTCAGCGGTGGTTCAATGCGGATAACTTCGTTTCCATTCAGGGTAGGAGCAACCCTTATTTTTTCTACGTTTAAAAGGTAGGACGAAATAGCCGGGGTCAGCAGTTCTTGCTCGGCCATTACCCCAAGCAAACTGCCCGGAAACTGCTCTCGCTCCATGTTGAATTCCAGGCCCAACATCAAGCCCTTGCCCCTGACTCCTTTAACCAGGTTAGGATACTTATCGCGCAGCCCGAGGAGACCTTGTTTCAGCATATGGCCTATATCTTTAACGTGACTGATTGCAGCACCATCACTGTCGGTCAGGATATCGAGAACCTTAAGGCCCACACGGCAGGCCAGAGAATTGCCGGCAAAGGTGGATGAGTGCTTATTTGCAAATTCTTCGGTATAAACCCGGGCTGAACTGATGCAGGCCCCAATTGGCATAAGCCCTCCACCAAGGGCCTTGGCCAAAACCAGGACATCCGGGACAATGTTTTCTTCCTCAAAAGCAAACAGGCGTCCAGTCCGCCCCATACCGGTCTGAATCTCATCCAGGACCAAAAGGACTCCATAACGTTCACAAATTTCTTTAACCTCTTCCAGGTAGCCGGCAGGCGGTTCCACAATGCCCCCTTCGCCCTGGATCGGTTCAACTATAAATGCGGCATAACTATTTGGATTGGCATTTAATTCAGCTTCCAGGGCTTCGGCATCCCCGAAATCAATATGCCGGAAGTGCTCGGCCGGAGCATAAAAGGCTTCCTGGTAGCCGCTGTTGCCGGTGGCAGACAGGGCTCCAAAAGTTTTACCGTGGAAGCTGTTTTCTGTAGCCAGGATTCCCGGACGGCCGGCTGCCGAACGGCAGAGCTTAATGGCTGCTTCAACAGCTTCGGCGCCACTGTTGGCAAAAGTAACATAATCGAGCCCCTCCGGGGTAAGCTTTACCAGGCGGCGGCCAAGTTCTCCGGCAGCCTCAAGGGCTGAAGGCTGAACAAAATTGGGTTCCGCCGAACCCTGGTAAGCATTAATCGCCTCCCAGATCGAGCCGGGGTTATGTCCAAAAGGCAGGGCTCCGTAAGCAGCGATAAAATCCAAGTAACAGTTCCCCGCGTCATCATATAAATAGCAGCCTTCTCCCCGCACATATTTCTGATCAAGCTTGATATTCTCAAGCATCTCACCCAGATAAGGATTAACATACCCGGTAAAATTATTCATAATCAGGCCTCCTGTTGCTCTGTGCACATAATTGTGCACATCAATGGTGCCATTTTAACCCGATTTAAAATAAAAATCAAGAGGATTTTGAGAAGCCGTAGTTTTATGAAGCCGCTGCTATTACTCTTCCTGCTGCGGCATAACCAGTGACAGGGCGTGATAGGATGGATCGAGGTTTTCTTCAGCCACCGCCATGGCTTCTTCCTTTTTGATATCTTGCAGTATAGAAGGCAAATCGAACATTTCATCATCCCGGAACCGGTAGGCCAGGTAATTATTGGCAATAAATTCAAGCGAATTAAAACGCCTGATATAGCCGCCCAGGATTTTGCGGCGGTGCCGTTCAAACTGCTCGCCTGTGATGCCTTCTTTCTTCAAGCCTTCCACCGCTTCCATAATCCGGCTGTACAGCTGATCGGGATCCCTGGTTTCTCCTCCAACCATGGCATATCCGTAATTGGTTTCAGCAGTATACTCGGCCCCGAAGTTTTCATCGATCAGGTTATCCCGGTAAAGATCGTTGTAGAGTTGCTCACTTGAACCGAAAAGGATGTCGAGGAGCAGCTCCATCAACAATTCGCGGCGCATCAAGTTTTTGCTTTCAAGGCCTGCCGCCTGGTTGTCCTTAAAGCCGAGAAACATGATCGGTTCCGATACGACCAGTTCCTGTACGGTTTTCTGCTGGTTTACCTCGCTCGGTTCTTCAGGGAAAATACGCACTATCTTCCCAATCTGCTCGTAATTGCGGCCGGATAGATTGTCTTCCACCTGCCGGCCCACCTGTTCCGGATCAAGATCCCCTATGACAAAGATGGCCATATTGCTGGGATGATAAAAAGTATTGTAACAGCGATAAAGCAGTTCCGGGGTAATCCTGGAGATGCTTTCCACGGTTCCCGCAATATCATTGCGAACCGGATGCTTTTGGTAGAGCCCGGCTAAAAGGTTGAAGAAAACCCGCCAGTGGGGGTGATCTTCATACATTTTTATTTCCTGTCCGATAATGCCTTGTTCCTTCTGCACGGTTTTTTCCGTAAAATATGGTTCCTGGACAAAGTTAAGCAGGTGATCCAGGTTTTGCTCAAAATTGGCTGTGCAGGAAAAAAGGTACGAGGTCTGGGTAAAAGAAGTAAAGGCATTGGGTGATGCACCCAGGGCAGCAAAGCGGTCAAACACATTGCCCCTTTCGTCCTCAAACAGCTTATGTTCCAGGAAATGAGCTACCCCGTCGGGCAGTTCGGTTATCTCCGGGTCGGGTTCAACCCGAAACCGGTTGTCTACAGAACCAAAATTGGTAGAATAAACAGCATATTTTTTTTGATACCCTGCCCGGGGCAGGACATATAAATCCAGGCCCGGGTAAATCCGGTAATGATAAAGGGTCTCAATTAATTCCCTGTTTTCTATCAACCTGTATTTTTCTCTCATTATTTACTGCCTCCTTCGCTCGGCCGCAGGACGTATACAGTGTCGAGCTTAATTCTTTGGGCTACCGCCTGGAGATCCTGCCTGTCAACGGCTTCAATACCTTCGATTAATTCTTCAGCGCTATAAGTCCTACCACCGATAGAACCGTCTAAATGGGTGGTAATTAACTGGACCGGACTGTCCTGCTGAGAACGCAGGCGGTTGATCAATCCCCGCTTTGTATTATCCAGTTCCGTATCGCTTATTGACCCCGCAGCCATATCCCCAAGCTGGCGGTCGATAATTTCCCGGGCTTCGTCGTAGTCTTCATAATTAATACCGGCAGATATGATCATCAAACCCTTATGCCTTTCCAGCCGGGAATGTACATAATAAGCCAGGCCGGCTTCTTCACGGACTTTCATGAACAGCTTGGAATGTGGGAACGAACCCAGTATACCGCTGTAGACTAGCAGGGGACAGTACAGGGGGTCATCGTAAGCGGTATAGGTGCGGAAACCCAGGACCAGCTTGGCCTGGTTAACAGGAAGTGCTTCCTCATGATAACGGACTTGTTGCACAGGAAGGTTTATTTCTGTAGACGAGAGCCGGCTCTCTTCTTCGCTGCGGGAAAAGTTGAATGCTTCACCGGCCGCTTCCATAACTTCTTGCTCCTGTAAATCACCGATTACGTACAGGTCAATAGGATTGGTGGAAAAAACCCGCTTATAATAAAGGTAAAGTGCTTCTTCGTCTATATTATCATAGTCATCGATTGAGCCAAGCTTGTAGGTGCCAAACCTTTCCCCTGCACACATCAGGGCAATACAGCGCTCATAAGCATAACTAACTTTGTCATTGAGCATGGCCTTGATATCTTTGATCAGCTGATTTTTTTCCTGGTTCACATAGTCCTTGTTGAAAGCGCCATTTTCAACCAGCGGATCACCTGTAACTGAACCTAGAACCGACATTCCCTGCTTCAGCAAGGCCCCATTTTCACCAAGAAACTTGTCATGTGCCGATTCACAGCCAAAGGCCATTACATGGCGCTCCCCGCTCTTCAGGATATCAGCGTTAAGATCAGCGCCGTACAGGTTTTCCAGCTTGCGCTGCAGGGTTAATTTATCAGGATACTGCCTGCTCCCCTGCTCCAGGACCGCGGGAAGCAAAGCATTCAAAGCCGCCAGGTCACGGTCTAATTCCTGGTGCAAAAACAGGCCCATGGAAATAGTTTTGAACTTATCCGTAGGCATAAATAATAACCTGATTCCGTTTGGCAAATAGTGTTCTGTATAATTAGTTAGCAAAATCAATCCTCCCAACATTATTAATAAAGCCACAAAAACGTAACACGGGGACGGGGTGAGACAGGGACGTTTCAGTTGTCACCCCACGTATGCAACGCTGTGTTTGGGGACGCTCAAACCGTTCCCCGGGTACCGCTTAAAGCAGTTTTCGTGGCACCGTTTAACTCATAATCCTTAATCCACCATTATCTATCTGATCACAAGCCGACCCTGATTTCATTCAGCAACTCAGCAGTAATTATATCACGGTTTTCATAATTCAGCTCAAGCAGGTTAATCTCCGGCCTGGTTTTCAAAGCATCGCAAAAAGGCTCTGAGCGCTCCATAATGGTGGCAACAAGGGGATGGTGGATAGAATCAACAGCATTCAACACGACTTCTCTAAACCTTTGAGAAAAAAGTTCCATTTTACCGATTTCATCAATTAATATTATCTTTGGTTCCTGTGCTTTTAAAACTTCTTCTATCTCCTCTATAAAGGAATTTAAATTTTCTGGACAAACACCATATTTTCCAACCTGCTTGGAGGATTTGACGTCAACGTGGGCAAGAAGAGCTCTTTGACCGGAAGTAAGTGAAACAATTTCAAAACCCAAACGCTGTTTGCCTTGTTTTATTTCTGCTGTGTAAAATCCGGCTACCCTGTTTTTAAGCTCTTCAGCTACTTTCATGATAGCCGTAGTTTTGCCCATCTTTGGCTTACCGGTAATCAGGTATTTGCCGTATTTTCCTGATAACAAGGTTATCTCCTTTCCTGAAAAGTTTAAACATCAATTGATTAAATTTCTTGCTATCATTATATTACCGGAGTTAACCAACTTCAAACACCGCCTGGCGGAAATATAACTCTTATTTATCATCATTTTTCACGAACGTTTTTAGCAATCCTGGGAATACTTTATCTTAATTTCAAGCTAAAAACAATTATCCAAAAAACAATCATCCAAAAAATCAAGAAGAATGAATTTTGATGTTTTTGGTGACAGGGGACCTGTCCCCGTGTCACCTGGTCTCCGTGTCACCTGTCCTTGATACGGTATGGTGACACAAGTGCCGCATAGTTTGACTTGCTTGATGCTGGGTGTTATCATATGTTTGTACAAAGAATGCAGGCGCCCGTGGTGAAAGGGATATCACGCAGGCCTCCGGAGCCTGAAGTCGGGGTTCGAATCCCTGCGGGCGCACCATATTTAAAGGAGCAACCTGCTTCAGGTTGCTTTTATTTTTGTTATAAGGAGTGTTTTCATTATGCCCAAGCTTGTGTTCATTCCCCAGAACAAAGAGATCGAAGTTGAATCCGGGACTAATCTTTTAAAAGCGGCCGATCAGGCCGGCCTGTATATAGAAGGTGACTGTGCCGGCAAGGGAACCTGCGGCAAATGCCGGGTTAAGATTGTAGAAGGTGATCCCGGCAACCCTACCAAAGCGGAACAAAAGCACCTGTCCGAACAAGAGATAGCTGAAGGATGGGCTCTATCCTGCCAAAAAAGGGTTAAAGAAGACCTTACGGTGGAAGTGCCGGTTCAAAAAGAAGCTTACCTGCGTAAAACAACCCTGGCCGGCGGAGTGGAAGACCTGGAAGGCGAGCCGGTGGTGGAAAAGAAAGCAGTAAAATTGAGTCGCCCGGCAGTAAAAGATCAAACTGCCGACCTGGAACGCCTGTTAAAACAACTGGAACGAGAAGATCTGTCTGTTAAACTACGGGAGTTATCCGGTTTTCCGGGAATGCTCCGGGACAATAATTATTCTGTGACTGCCACCATTGCCGGGGACAGAATAATATCCCTCGAACCGGGTGACACAAGCGATCAGCTTTTCGGTATCGCTTTTGACATAGGCACAACCACGATCATGGGGTCCCTGCTCGACCTGCAAAAAGCCGAAGTAATCGCCGTCGCTGCCACGACCAACCCCCAAAACATTTACGGGGCAGACGTTATTTCTCGCATCAACCATGCATCTGAAGGTAAGAAAGAGCTAAAACAACTCCAGGACAAAGTAATCCAAGCAGCCAATGAAATCATCAAGGATCTTTTAAAGCAAACAAAAATAGCCAGAGACCGGGTATATGAGGCTGTCGCTGTTGGTAACACCACCATGAGCCACCTGTTTATGGGAGTGGATCCAACCTACCTGGCGCCGGCTCCGTTTATCCCGGCCTACAACCGGGCCCTGGAAGTGGAAGCATCGGAGCTTGGTTTGGACATAAATCCGGCCGGGCGCATAACCTTCTTGCCCAATATTGCCGGTTATGTAGGCTCAGATACCCTGGGCGTAATCCTGGCTACCGAAATGG
>CAYWIY010000090.1:0-5583 GCA_964458455.1 uncultured Syntrophomonadaceae bacterium
TTAACCAGACCCTGGAGCAGGTATTTATGAAATATTACGGGCGGGAGGCGGCAGTTGAGTGAACCTACCCTTATTTAAGGCTACCGCAAAAACGAACTGGGCCATTTTTATTATTTTCCTGGCCATCTTACTAATGTACATGTCGATCATGATTTCCATGTTTGACCCGGAAGATGTTGATGCCATAGCCGAACTATATGAAACCCTGCCCCAGGGGATGCTCGATGCCTTTGGTTTTGATGCCCCGGTTACCGATATGGTCAGTTTTATTGCTCTATATTTTTACGGGTTTTTAGTACTGATGTTTCCGATGATTTACTGCATCATTTTGGCCAATCGCCTGGTGGCTGCCCAGGTGGACCGCGGTTCAATGGCCTACCTCCTGGCTACCCCGAATAGCAGGGCTAAGATTGTTACCACCCAGGCAGCCTACCTGGTGTTGAGTGTGATCCTCTTGCTTGGCCTGACCGCGGCGGCAGGAGTGGCTGTTGCAGAAGCCATGTTCCCCGGGGAAATGGATATCGCAGCTTTCCTGTCTTTAAACCTGGTTACTATTTTGATGACCATTGCGGTTAGTTCGATCTGCTTTTTCTTTTCCTGCTTTTTTAGCGAGGTCAAGCATTCAATTGCTCTCGGGGGCGGGGTGCCGATCTTTTTCTTCGTAATTAATATGCTAAAAAATATCGGGGAAAACCATGAGTGGCTCAAGTACCTGAGCATTTATTCCCTGTTTGATCCCCACGAGATAGTTACCGGGGACGAGCCTGTAACCATGGTTTGCCTGATCTTTGCCGGCATAGCCCTGGTGCTGTACAGCGCAGGTATTGCTATTTTTAGCCGGCGCAATCTCTATCTGTAGCAGAGAAATACTTTTTTAGCTGGGAAGTGGGGAATTTTTGTGAACCTGGAAAGGGTAAAAGAGCAGCTTGTGGAGCTCGGAAGCCTGGGGCGTAAAAATGGATCCAGGGTTAAAAGCTACGAGGAGCTTAGTGCTGATAAAGGGCTCTGGCGCTTAGAAGGTAACGAATTTAGCAGGGCTTCCAAGGATTACCTGGTTGAGAAGATGAAAGAAGCAGGTTTGAAGGTCCGCTTCGACCGGGTTGGTAATATTTTTGGCCGAAAAGAGGGGAAAGATCCCGGCATGAAAGCGGTGATGTCCGGTTCCCACCTGGACTCGGTTAAAAATGGAGGCCAGTTCGACGGCCCTCTCGGCGTGGTCGGGGCCCTGGAGGCAGTCCGCGTTTTGAGCGAGGAAGGTTTTGAGCACAGCCGCCCGGTCGAAGTGGCCGTTTTTGTGGGAGAAGAAGGCTCCGCTTTCGAAAGAGGGCTGATTGGGAGCGAAGTGTTGACCGGTGGGATCAGCTACGACGAAGTGCTGAACCTGGCCAACAGTGATGGTGAACTGCTGAAAAATGTGCTCAGCGATTACCGGGGTGAGTTTTTAATGGATTTAGGCGAAGTGGAATATTTTCTGGAACTGCATCCTGAACAGGGTCCTGTTCTTGATACCGAGGCTATTCCGGTCGGTATTGTGGAAAGCATCACCGGTTTGTGCTGGCTGAGAGTGGTGATCGAAGGAGAGGAAAACCATGCCGGGACCACGCCGATGAAGATGAGGAAAGATGCGCTGGTGCGGGCAGCAGATATGGTGAGCTTTGTGCATGGAAAGGCCCTGGAAATGGCTGAGAAAACGGATGGTTCGTTTGTGGCTACTGTAGGGAAGATCGAGATCCATCCTTCGGCCACAAATATCATACCCGGCCGGGTTGAGCTGGGAATTGATATCAGGGACATTAACCCCGACAACATCGATGCTTTTAAAGAAGCAGTTAATGAGAAGACATATGAGCTTGGTCGTGCCCCGGGCATAAAAACAAAAAGCGAGCTATTAATTAACAAGCCGCCCTCCCTGTGTTCGAAGGAAGTGGTCGAAACCATCGAAAGGGCGGCCCGGGAGCTGGGTTTGGCAGCCAGGAAAATGAGCAGCGGCGCCGCCCATGACGCTCAGAACCTGGCCGGCAAAGTTAAAACGGCCATGATCTTTGTCCCAAGCGTGAACGGGATCAGCCATTCGCCCTGGGAATGGACCAGCTGGGAAGCAGTCGAAAAAGGGGTCAATGTATTAACCCGGGCTATAAAAGAACTGGCCCGGTAACATAAGAGCCATGTTATAGAGGATTATTATCTGCCCTTTACCTTAAATGAGTTTTTTAGGCAGTTTGACAAACCACGTTCTTTTGCTATATATTTACTGTTAGATTGATTGCACATTGCAGCAGAAATAATTATAAATACAGTTACAGGTTAAAAGGGAGTAGCCATCACCCCCGGGTGCAGGTGGAATCAACATCCTGGCTTATCGTTAGCCTGGTTCCACCGTTGATTGGGTTTGTTTCGGTCAACAGGCGAGACTTTTAACGCGGATCCAGCCCGTGTTAAAGTCTCGTTTTTTCGTACAGGCTGTTTGCAGCACTGCCGGGGTCAGTTTTTGGGAACGTTAGTTACAGGAAGGATTAGAGAGATGACTGTTTTGTTTGGGGCCTTCATCATGATTTTTTTAGCCGAAATGGGTGACAAATCCCAGTTGATGGCTTTTGGTCTGGCCAGCTGTTACCGGGCCCGGACCATCCTGGGCGCTGTTTTTATCGCCACCCTGGTTAACAACGGTATTGCCATCTATATTGGAACCATCTTTGGCGAGCTGCTGAACATGGATATTGTCAGGATTATTTCTGGGCTGGTGTTCCTCGGCTTTGGAGCATGGACCTTACTTGAGAAAAGGAACTGGACAGAACCGGCTGCGGTTAAGGAAAACCTGGGTTCCTTTTTGACCCTGGTTTCATTGTTTATGCTGGCTGAGATGGGCGATAAGACCCAGATTGCTTCTGCAGTTTATGCCGCCACCTACAAGGAACCTTTGCTTACCCTGATTGGGGTGCTGGCCGGGATGCTCCTGGCTGATGCTCTCGGGATTTACCTGGGAGTGCGTTTGCGTGATATTATTCCCCTGGCCAAGCTGAAGATCGGTTCCAGTCTTGTGTTTTTCGCCCTGGGGGGGATCAACCTGGTATCTTCCGAGCTGGTGCCGGTGGCTGCCTTGCTGCCGGTAGCAGGGGTCCTGGTCCTTTTTATAACGATCTATATCAATAAGCAAAAAGGATATAACCACAGACCTTAAGCCGGCTTGAAGTTAAATCGCTCATTTTACCAGTCAGTACTTCACAGTGCAAGGGGCTTATTAAGCCTGGTGTGGTTTATTAAGTCAGGGGCAGGTTCCATCGTTTTGCCTATGGTCTTCTTTGCTGAGTAACTTTTTAAATCTGCTTTAGTACCAGTATTTTAAAAGGTTTTTATGTATTCCAGGGCGAAATAGTACCTATATAGCAGCGGGAAGTGGGGGATTACCTGATGAGCTATATTAATGAAAGCTATAACTTCAAGGGTAAAACAGTGGCTGTTACCGGAAGCAGCAGGGGGCTGGGCAAAGAAATTGCCCTAATCTTTGGCCGGACCGGGGCTAATGTAATCCTGATCAGCAGGAACCTTGATAAGCTGAACCGGGTGGCAGAAGAGATTAAGAGTGAAGGAGGCAGCACCCTGCCGCTCCCTGCCGATGTTACGGATATGGACAGCGTTGAGGCTTTTGTAGAAAGGGCCTGTTCAGAGTACGGCCGGATCGATATTCTGATCAACAATGCCGGGGTGATCTACCGGTCGCCGGCCGTGGAGATGCCTGAGGAGTACTGGGATGAAACCATAAATATCAATCTTAAAGGCACCTTCTTATGTTCCCAGGCTGCCGGCAAGAAAATGATTGAAAACGGCGCAGGGAAAATTATTAACATCGCTTCCGACAAGGCTTTTGTCGGTTTCCCCGGGCGGGCTGCCTACTGCGCCAGCAAAGGCGGTATAGTGATGCTGACTAAGGCCCTGGCTGTGGAATGGGCGCCTTATAACGTACAGGTCAACGCGGTGGCGCCCACCTACGTGGAAACAGAAATGACCCGGGATATTTTAAACGATCCGGAAAAGTACCGCGAGATAGTCAACACGATCCCCATGAACCGGGTCAGCAAGCCCCATGAGCTGTTCGGGGCGATACTGCTGCTTGCATCAAATGCTTCTTCGTTTATTACCGGGCACACCCTGATGGTAGATGGCGGCCTGACCGCCTGGTAAAGGGTCCGGTGGCAAGGAGGGCTATTATATGTTATCAGAGCGGCTTGAACACCTGAAAAATTTATACATGGATAGCAAGCCGCAGGTTTACGCAGAAAGAGCTTTGCTGGTTACAGAGGCCTACCGGGATACTGAAGGTGAGCATCCTGCCCTGCGCAGGGCAGAAGCTCTGGACAGGGTCCTGCGGCAAGGAAGCATCCTGATCCGAAAGGGAGAACTGATCACCGGTTCCAAGGCTCCCACCCCAAAAGGTTCGCCCCTCTACCCGGAATTCAATACCCGCTGGATCGAAGAGGAACTGGATACCCTCCACGAGCGGGATGAAACGCCCTTTTATGTTTCAGATGAAACCAAAGCGGTGATTAAAAAAGAGGTCCTGCCCTACTGGCGGGGGAAGACCGTTTATGACCGGATCATAGAAGCAGTCCCCGAAGAGTGTTTGGACGCCATGGATCAAGAGGGGCTGCTGTTCCACTATTACCTGAACAGGAGCATCGGTCACATTACCGTTAATTATGAAAAGGTGCTGCGTTTTGGCCTGCTTGGAATTAAGGAGGAAGTGGAAAACGCCCTGGCCGGGCTTGAGCGGAATAGCTGGGACTACCTGGAGAAAAAGGCTTTTTACAGGGCTTTGCTGAAAGCAGCTGATGCAGCTATATCTTATGCCCGGCGCCACGGTGAACTGGCCGAGAAGGAAGCTGCAGCTTGCGAGGATCCTGCCAGGAAAGAAGAGCTTTTAGAGATCGCCCGGGTGTGCCTTAGGGTGCCCGAATACCCGGCCGGGAGTTTTCATGAAGCCCTGCAGTCGTTCTGGTTTATCCACCTGGTCTTAAACCTGGAAAGTAATGCTTACGCCATATCTCCGGGCCGGTTTTGCCAGTATATCTACCCCTATTTAGAGCGGGATCTGGCAGAAGGCAGGATAGACCGGGACTGGGCCCGGGAACTGCTCTATGCCCTCTGGATCAAGTTTAATGAGCTCACGGTCGTGAAGGAAGGCGGTACGGCCAAGGGAAGCAATACTTATGTTGATTTCCAGAACTTAAACATCGGTGGGTTGACTGCTGAAGGAAAGGACGGCACCAATGCGCTTTCCTATATGTGCCTCGATGCCCTGGCTGAATTAAAGCTGCCCCAGCCCCAGCTATCGGTGCTGATTAGCAGGCAAAGCAGCCCTGATTTCTTGCTCCGGGCGGCGGAAGTGGTTGCCCTGGGAACGGGAATGCCTGCTATTTTCAATGATGATGAAAAAGTGATCAGCCTGCTTGATAAGGGCAAATCCCTGGTTGATGCCAGGACGGGGGGCATAAACGGCTGCGTTGAGCCGGCAGCCCAGGGCTGCGATCACATGGCTTCATCTGGATATGTCAACCTGGCCAAGTGCCTGGAACTGGCTTTGAACAG
>CAYWIY010000090.1:5683-7992 GCA_964458455.1 uncultured Syntrophomonadaceae bacterium
AGGTTGAAAAACCAGGAAGGCACCGGCTATGCGGCCAATATGATCCCGACCACGACCCACATTTTTTTCGGAGATTTAACTGCCGCTTCACCTGATGGCCGCAGCTCCGGGGCCCCGCTTTCTGAGGGAATCTCCCCTGTTCAGGGCATGGACCGGCAGGGTCCAACTGCGGTGATCAACTCCCTGGGCAGGATCGATCACGGCTCCTGCGCCGGGACCCTGGTGAACATGAAATTCAATCCCCAGGCCTTAAAGGGCAGGGAAAACCTGCAAAAATTCACCGCCCTGATCAGGTCCTATTTCGACCTGGGCGGACATCACCTCCAGTTCAATGTCATAAACCGCGAAACACTTCTTGAGGCCCAGGAAAACCCGGAAAAACACCGCTCCCTGCTGGTGAGAGTAGCCGGCTACAGCGATTACTTCGTTACTTTGAGCAGGGAGGTCCAGGACGAAATCATATCCAGGGCAGAACAGGAATAGCTCAGGAAGCACAGAAAAAACAACCCGGGGAGACGGTTGTTTTGTTAATCAAGTGATCCGGGGTGCTGAAAATGAAATTTTTTGGCTTTGATTCTGCAGGTGGTCCCGGTGAATATTCCGGGCGCCCCTCAAAAAAACATTTTAGCAGGATCAGGAACTTGATTATGCTCCTGACCATGTTTGAGTTAAACTTGAGCACGAGAGAAGTTGTAGGGCTCAGGTGGCAGGATTTAAATTTGCTTATCGGCCGGCTCCTGCTCAGGCGGCAAGTGGGAGGGCCGGAGAAAGAATATAACCTCGATGAAGATTTGTTATGGATTTTAAAGCGGTGGCGTAAGTACCAGGCCCGGGCCACTTACTACAAAGCCCTGGAATATGTCTTTACCGACTATGAAGGTCAACCTGTGTCAGCATTATTTGTTTATACCCTCCAGTTTTTATGGTTCCTTAACACTTTTATTCCGCTGAACCTGGTTCCGGATGCCCCGCGCGACTCCGGATTTTAATGACCTGTGGTATGGTATTGTGATGGAAAATAGTTGATCGCAGGATAGATAATAAATTTAATAATTTAATGTGCCGGAACCGGGTGTTTTGCTGATGCAGGATGTGGATTATTGCCCCGGGCATTTACTCTTTTCCTGCGAAAGGATAGAATTGTTTATACAAGTAATGACTCTAAGGAGCCTTAAGCTGGACATGAAGGCAGTTGTGTTTAACAAAAATGGCTTGCAGCTGGCAGATGACTATCCCAGGCCTGTCCTTAAGGAAGGCGAAGCCCTGGTGCGGGTGGCTGTGGCAGGCATTTGCGGGACCGACCTGGAGGTCCTTGGAGGTTATAAGGGTTTTGAAGGGGTTATGGGGCATGAGTTTTGCGGTGTAATTGAAGATATTAAAAAGGAAGGTTCTACTGTATTCATAGATGGAGATAATACCCGGCTGGAGGTAGGAGCCAGGGTGGTGGGTGAGATAAACTGCGGTTGCGGGTCATGCAGCTATTGTTTGAGTGGGCTCAAGAGCCACTGTTTAAGGCGTACTGCCACTGGTATCACCGGCAGGGACGGATGCATGGCCGAGTATGTGGCCCTGCCTCTGGAAAACTTGCACCCTGTGCCTGATGCGGTTAGTGATGTAGAAGCGGTATTTACTGAACCCCTGGCAGCGGCATTTGAAATAACCGAACAGGTCCACATCAGAGCTTCCGATCGGGTCATGGTGCTGGGTGACGGGAGGCTTGGTATCCTTTCCGCGCTTGTATTAAACCTGACCCAGGCTGATGTTTTCCTGGTGGGGAAATACCAGGAGAAACTTGATATAGCTGCAGGCCAGAAGGTCAAGACCATCCTGCTCGAAGATTTGTTAAGGCAGAAAGAAGTTAATGAGACAAGCTGGGATCTGGTGGTTGAAGCTACCGGCAGCCTGGATGGTTTCGAGCTGGCCCGTAGACTGGTCAAGCCGCGGGGAAAAGTGGTTTTAAAAAGCACTGTTTTAGGTAAAACTGAACTGAGCTTAACCCCGCTTGTCCTTGATGAAATAACAGTTGTGGGTTCCAGGTGCGGGCCTTTTGCCCCTGCTTTAAGGGCCCTTGACAAAAAGGTGATCGAGGTTAAATCCCTGATATCAGGTATATATGATTTTGAGCAGGCTTTTGATGCTTTTGAACTCTGCCGGAAAGGCGCTTCTTTAAAAGTGTTACTTGATTTTCGCCAGGCTTGACTTGATATTGCCCGGGAAATATTTTGATTGTGTTGAGGTAGCGATATTAATTATATGTTTGGTCCCGGCCTTCCTTTGTAGAGAGTTGAGGTGTAACCATGCGCAGAATA
>CAYWIY010000091.1:0-7946 GCA_964458455.1 uncultured Syntrophomonadaceae bacterium
TTCTGGTACTCGTAGGCGGCATCGGCAATCTCCTGCTGGAAAAGCCCTGGTCGATGGCAGAAAGCACCCCGCCCAAATCATCGATTTTCTGGAAATACTCTTCGGCCTCGGCTTCCATTTTATCAGTCATGGCTTCAACAAAATAGGACCCGGCCAGGGGGTCGATCGTATTGGCCACGCCGGTTTCGTAAGCAAGGACCTGCTGGGTGCGCAGGGCAATTTTAACCGCTTTCTCCGTGGGTAATGCCAGCACCTCGTCCATGGAGTTGGTATGCAAAGACTGGGTCCCGCCGAGGACAGCCGATAAGGCTTCATAGGCGGTACGAACTATATTGTTTTCCGGTTCCTGGGCAGTCAGGCTGCATCCTGCCGTCTGGGTATGAAAGCGCATCTTCAAAGAACGGGGATCTTTAGCCCCGTACTTTTCCTTCATCCGGCGGGCCCAGATCCGCCTGGCAGCCCTGTACTTGCATATTTCTTCAAAAAAATCAATATGGGAATTGAAAAAAAAGGACAGCCGGGGCGCAAACCGGTCCACGTCCAGGCCGGCATTGATGCCTGCTTCCACGTAGGCAAAGCCGTCAGCCAGGGTAAAAGCCAACTCCTGGACCGCCGTCGAACCCGCCTCCCTGATATGGTAACCGCTGATGCTGATCGTGTTCCATTTAGGGACCTGCTCGGAAGCAAAGGCAAATATGTCGGTAATCAGGCGCATCGAAGGCTCCGGCGGAAAAATCCACGATTTCTGGGCGGTATATTCTTTTAAGATATCGTTCTGGATCGTGCCGCCAACCCGGTCCAGGCTGACCCCCTGTTTTTCAGCGGTGGCCAGGTACATGCACCACAGGATGGCCGCCGGACCGTTGATAGTCATCGAGGTAGTGACCTGGTCGAGCGGGATCTGATCGAAAAGGATCTCCATGTCTTCTAAGGAATCGATGGCCACCCCGCAGCGGCCTACTTCACCGGTGGAGCGATCGCTGTCAGAATCATAACCCATCAGGGTGGGCATGTCGAAAGCTACGCTCAGGCCGGTCTGGCCCTGTTCAAGCAGGTAGCGGTAGCGCCGGTTGGAATCATAAGCATCGCCGAAACCGGAAAACTGGCGCATCGTCCAGAGCCGGCCCCGGTACATGTTGGGCTGCACCCCCCTGGTGTAAGGGTAGTAGCCCGGCAAGCCAAGTTCAGTTTCATAATCAAGATCGCTGGTGTCTAAGGGAGTATAAAGCATTTTTACAGGCTGCCCCGAAACAGTTTCTGCCGGTTGTTCACGTTCCTTTAAATCCTCGAGCTCTTTTTCCCACATCTCTTTGAGTTCGCTGATCCGTTCCAGTTTTTCCCGGTCCATCATTTAACCACCCTCTTTATGGCCTTCACCGTAGAAATCGATTTTTTCCAACAGCTCATGCGCAGCGCTGTAGGGATCACGGCGGCGAAGGACAATCTTTTCAACCAGGCTGTCGAATTCAATTTGCTCCTTGACCCGGTCCCAGATCCGGTTTTTAACCAGGTACTCGACCTGTTCGGTCAACTCCCGCCGGACCCGATCTCTGCGAATTTCCAGCAGCCGCCCGCTTTCTTCCATGAAGCGGCGGTGTTCTTTTAAAGACTTCCACACCTCTTCAATGCCTTCAGAGCGCACCGATACGGTGCGCATAACCGGCGGGCGCCACCGGTCATCTTCTTTCATATCAAGCATCATGTTGATCTCGGTAAGCGTCCTTTCAGTGCCCGGAAAATCAGCCTTGTTAACTACAAACAGGTCGGCAATCTCCATGATCCCGGCCTTGATGGTCTGGACACTGTCGCCCCCGGCCGGGGTCAGGACCACCATGGTGCTGTCCGCCGTCTTGACAATGTCCACCTCCGATTGGCCGACGCCTACGGTTTCAACCAGGATAATATCCTTGCCGAAAGCATCTAAAACCTGGATCGCTTCGCGGGTCGCCCGGGCCAGCCCCCCCAGGCTGCCCCTGGTGCCCATGCTGCGGATAAAGACATCCTGGTCCAGGGCATGCTCCTGCATCCTGATCCGGTCGCCCAGGATCGCTCCGCCGCTAAAAGGACTGGTCGGGTCAACCCCGATCACCCCGACTTTCAGGTTTTCTGAACGCATCTGCTGCAAAAGACAGTCCACCAGGGAGCTTTTACCCGAACCGGGCGCGCCGGTAACCCCGATCACGTAAGCATTGCCGGTGTGGGGAAAAATTTCTTTAAGCAGTTCCCTTTTCTCCGGTTCATCATTTTCAACTTTTGATATCAGGCGGGCGGCCGCGCGCCTGTTTCCTGCCAGTAGTTCTTCCACCAGCTGCTGCATTTATCCACCCCTAACCGGACCGGTTTTCCGGGATACAGAGTTTCCCTTTTCCACCAGGTTAATATTCAATTCCTGCCACACAATCAGCGCCATATTCGTAGTGATGCTTTATTGCCAGCACCTCGCTGACCATATGGGCCATTTTGACCAGTTCCTTTGAAGCGCCCCGTCCGGTCAAGACAATTGTTACGCCTTCCGGCTTTTCCCGGAGCAGGTTAAGCAATTCCTCTTCTTCGATTAAATTAAAATCGACAGCGACGTTGATTTCATCAAGCACTACCAGGTCATAATCGCCGCCCCGGATTGCCTCCCCGGCCCTGGCAAAGCCGTCCCTTGCCAGGTCAACATCGACCGGATCGGGATCTTCACGGGAAACAAAACAATCCCTACCAGCCCGAACCAGGGTCAGGTTGGGCATCTTTTCTAAGGCTAAAAATTCGCCGTAATCTCGCCCCTTCATAAAATGGATCATGTAAACCCTGTAACCGTGTCCCAGGGCCCGCAGGGCCTGGCCCACCGCCGCGGTGGTTTTCCCTTTGCCGTTTCCGGTAAAGACCATGACCAGGCCCGGGTTTTCAGATGCTTTATTTGTGGCCATTTAACCCCTTGCTCCTTTCCATGTGACAATGGGGACTGTGACAATGGGGACGGGGCAATTTTGTCACATACCCCCGAAAAGTGGCATCCCTTGAGGCTGTCGCTTTTGACAGTCCTTTGACACGTGACAAAATTGCCCCGTCCCCATTGTCACATTGTCACGTGTTTTACTTGCTCAGCAGGTGACGGGATATAACCAGACGCTGCACTTCGCTGGTCCCCTCGTAAATCTGGGTAATCTTGGCATCGCGCATAAACCGCTCTACCGGGTAATCCCTGGTGTAACCATAGCCGCCGAAGATTTGAACGGCGTTAGTGGTAACTTCCATTGCAGTTTCCGAGGCAAAGAGCTTGGCCATGGCTGAAGCCTTGCCGTAAGGAAGGCCGGCGTTTTCCAGGTAAGCCGCCTGGTAGGTTAGCAAGCGAGCCGCTTCTATCTTGGTTCCCATATCGGCCAGCATGAAGGAAATGGCCTGGAAATCGGCAATTGGCCGGCCAAACTGTTCCCTGCTCCTGGCATACTCTGCCGCTTCTTCCATCGCTCCCTGGGCGATACCTACCGCCTGGGCGGCAATTCCGTTCCTGCCGCCATCAAGGGTGCTCATGGCTATCTTGAAGCCTTCGCCTTCTTTGCCAAGCAAGTTTTCTTTTGGCACCCGGCAGTTATCAAAAATCAGCTCCAGGGTTGGTGAAGAACGCAGGCCCATTTTTCGCTCTTTTTTGCCGAAACTAAAACCGGGAGTATCCTTTTCTACAATAAAGGCGCTGATACCCCTGGCCTTTTTCTCCTTGTCGGTAACGGCAAACACGATATAGATTTCCGCTTCGCCGGCATTGGTTATAAAAATCTTGTTGCCATTCAAGACGTAGCTGTCCCCGTCCGGGACGGCCGTTGTCCGCATAGAAGCGGCATCGGTCCCGGCTGTGGCTTCGGTCAGGCCGTAAGCGCCCAGTTTTTCACCCAGGGCCATCGGCTCTAAGTATTTTTTCTTCTGTTCCTCGGAGCCGTATTTATACAGGGGCCATCCGGCCAGGGAAATATGGGCAGACAAAGTGGTCCCCGCCGAAGCATCAACCCGGGAGAGTTCTTCAACGGCAATGACATAGCTGATATAATCACACCCGCCCCCGCCGTATTCTTCCGGCCAGGGTATACCGGCCAGTCCCAGTTCCCCCATTTTATCGAAGTGTTCCCTTATAAATTCTTCGTTATCGTCGCGTTCGTCCGCACCCGGCTTGAGCTCTTTTTCAGCAAAATCGCGGACCATCTTTCTCGTCATTTCTTGTTCTTCAGTCAACTCAAAGTTCATCCAATCTTCCTCCTCCTGATCGATGGTGATTAACTGGGTCACTTGCCCAGCAATTCCCGGGATACCACCAGGCGCTGGATCTGGTTGGTGCCTTCATAAATCTGGGTCGCCTTGGCATCACAAAAGTACCCGGCCAGCAGGTTATCTCGACCGGCTGCAGGAAAACCGCATAAATTGATGCAGCGTGTAGCCGCCTCCATGGCCAGGTCGGTGGTATAATACTTGGCCATAGAAGCCTCCTTGGAGCATTTTTGCCCGGATTCCTTGACCAGGGCGGCCCTGTAAACCAGGAGGCGGGCCGCCTCCAGCTTTGCCGCCAGATCGGCCAGTTCAAAAGCCTTGTACTGCCCGGTTTCCCGGCCAGAATATTCCTCCTGCTCCTTTAAAAAAGCGGTGGTGTAATCGATCACTGCCTGGGTCAGTCCCAGGCCCTGGGCGGCAATCCCGATCCTGCCTCCGTCTAAAAGCGACATAGCGATGCTAAAGCCAGAGCCTTCTTCACCTAACCTGTTCGACGCCGGGATATAGAGATCCTCCATGCGCACTTCGGTGGTATTGGAGCGGTTCAAACCCATCTTCTTTTCCGGTTTGCCCGGGGTTAATCCCGGGGTGCCCTTTTCCACCAGGAAGGCAGTAATCCCCTTATAGCCGAGGCTGCGATCGATTGTAGCAAATACGGTATAAAGATCAGCCCGGTCCCCGCTGGTGATAAACAGCTTGCATCCGTTTAAAATATACCCGTTCCCCGACCTGGTGGCAGTGGCGGACAGGGACGCCGCATCTGAACCTGCCTCCGCCTCGGTCAGGGCAAAAGCGCCTAAAAGTTCACCCCCGGCCAGGCCGGGCAGGTAGCGCTTTTTCTGATCTTCAGTGCCAAAGTAATAGAGGGGAAAGGTGCCCACCGAGGTATGGACCGCAATAATAGCCCCGGTTGAGGCACAAACCCGGGACAGCTCCTCGATCAAGATCGTGTAGGTCAAAAAATCTTCTCCTCCCCCGCCCCACTCTGTGGGCAAGGGCAGGCCCATGTAGCCCTTGCGGGCCGCTTTGTTCAGGTTTTCTTCGGGATAGTGATTTCCCGTATCAATCTCTTCCCTGGCAAAGCGGCGAAACTCTTCTCTTTTAGCCTGGTGATAACCGGAAAGGACAAAGTTCACTTTTTTCCCCTCTGAACCATTTTTATGAAACCTTGTTTATGAAACCTTGTTTATGAAACCTTTATAACCGTTGCTTCACCCTGGGCCGCCCCGCTGCAGATTGTAGCCAGGCCGTACCCGCCGCCGCGCCGGCGCAGTTCGGCAATCAGAGTCATGAGGATCCGCGCCCCGCTGGCCCCGATCGGGTGCCCGAAGGCAACCGCGCCTCCGTTGACATTGACCTTATCTTTATCCCAGCCGCCCAGCTCGATGCTGGTCAGGGCTACGGCGGCAAAAGCTTCGTTCACTTCGATCAAATCCATCTGCCCCGCCTTCAACCCGGCCTTCTTTAGGGCCACTGCCGCAGCTTCATAAGGCACGGTGGCGATATAGCGTGGCTCCCTGGAAGCTGTGCCGGTGGCAATAATTTCTGCCAGCGGTTCCAAACCCTGTTCCAGGGCTTTATCTTTCGAAGCCAGGACCAGGGCCGCCGCCCCGTCAGAAATCCCAGGGGCGTTGCCGGCTGTGATCAAACCTTCCTTTTCGAATGCCGGTGGGAGCTGGGCCAGTTTTTGCAGGGATGTATCGCGCCTTGGCAGCTCATCAAAATCCACTACCTGCAGCTGCCCTTTTCGTCCGGGCACTTCAACTGAAACAATTTCTTCTTTTAGCCGCCCGCTGTCCATTGCTGCAAGGGCTAGCCGGTGACTGCGCAGGGCCCATTCATCCATTTCTTCCCGGGTTATGCCGTGCTCGGCCGGCACGGCACTGCCGTGCACTCCCATATGGACATCATGAAAGGGACACCAGAGGCCATCATAAACCATGGCATCGATCACCCTGGCATCACCCATCCGGTAACCGCTGCGGGCCCCCGGCATTATGTACGGCCCGGCGCTCATATTCTCCATGCCCCCGGCCGCAATGATAATTGCTTCGCCGGTTTTAATCATGGCTTCGCCCAGGTTGACCGCCCGCAGGCCAGATGCGCAGACCTTGTTGATTGTATCTGAAGGCACCGTGTAAGGCAGGCCCGCTTTTACTGTAGCCTGCCGGGAGGGGATCTGTCCGGCCCCGCCCTGGATGACCATGCCAAGCAAAACCTGGCCGACATCTTCACCTTCCACACCGGACCTGGAAAGGGCTTCTTTCAGGGCTGCTGCTCCCAGTTCCACGGCGGGCACAGCTGAAAGTGCCCCCATAAACCGTCCAAACGGAGTCCGGGCAAAACCAAGCACCACTGCAGGCTGCACGTCCGCCACCTCCAAAAAGCTTGTTAAACCTACTACCGGTTTGTTCAATTAAGCAGGTTTTTATTCAGCCAGTCTACATCCTCTTTAACGCCCGGTGAGCAATATCTTTCCTGTAATATACGCCATCAAACTTGATCTTGCTGCAGGCGCTATAAACCCGGTCCAGGGCTTTGCGCAAGTCATCATCCCAGGCGGTAACACCGAGCACTCTGCCCCCGCTGGTGACCAGGCGCCCTTCTTTCAGAGCCGTTCCGGCATGAAATACAGCAACCCGGTCATCGCCCTCCTGCTCCAGTTCCTCGATCCCTTCAATGGGGAAACCTTTTTCATAACTGCCCGGATAACCTTTAGAGGCCATTACCACACAAACTGCCGGATCTTTCCTCCACTCGGCCTCCAGGCTGCCGAGATCGCCTCCGGCGGCCGCATCGAGCAGGGGCAGCAGGTCCGATTTTAAGCGCGGAATCAGGGCCTGGGCCTCCGGGTCCCCGAAGCGGACATTGTATTCAAGCACGTTGACCTCTCCATCCGAGATCATCAGGCCGGCATAAATTACGCCTCTGAAATCAATACCCATACTATTAAAACCGTTTAAAAGCGGCCAAAATACCTGCTCTTCCGTCTTACGGGCCAAATCTTGCGTATAGACCGGCGCCGGCGAATAGGCGCCCATCCCGCCGGTATTCGGGCCCTTGTCTCCTTCAAAGATGGCCTTGTGATCCTGCGAAGAGGGCATAAACAGCAGGTCCTTGCCATCAGTGATAGCCAGCACCGAAACCTCCTCACCGCTCAGGCACTGTTCGATGACTACCCGGTTCCCGGCTTCGCCAAATTTACGTTCAATCATAATGTCATAAAGGGCCTGTTCGGCTTCAGCCGGGCCTGAGGCCACGGTAACGCCTTTCCCCGCCGCCAGTCCTTCTGCCTTGATCACCACCGGGCCGCCGTAAAAGCGGGCCAGGTGACTGCGGGCATCCTCAAAATCTTCAAAAACAGCAAAAGCTGCCGAAGGAATCCCCCATTCTTTCATTTTCCGCTTGGACCAAACCTTGCTGCCCTCGAGCCGGGCCCCGTCTTTCCCGGGCCCAAACACTTTTAGCCCGGCTTCCCTGAAGCTATCAGCCAGCCCTTGCACCAGGGGCGCTTCAGGGCCGACGATGGTTAAATCAATTCGCTTCTCCAGGGCCCAGTTTTTCAAATTTTCAATGTCGTCCGCGGCAATATCGACACATTCCGCCACTTTGCCAATCCCCGGGTTGCCCGGGGCACAAAAAAGTTGATCTAAAAGCGGGCTCTGGGCCAGTTTCCAGGCCAGGGTATGTTCGCGTCCCCC
>CAYWIY010000092.1:0-307 GCA_964458455.1 uncultured Syntrophomonadaceae bacterium
GCGCGGAGGCAAGGCCCTGATAGTGGCCATCCGCAGTGACCTGGTCGATCAGTGCTGGTTGGGCCGGATCCTGGATGAACAATATGTAGACTATTGCATTAGCAAAAATATTTCCCCCTGCGGCGAAGGCGGCGAAGCGCATACCCTGGTGGTTGACGGGCCGCTGTTTAAAAGGCCCCTTCAGTATGAACCGGGTGAAATCAAGCATGATCAGAACCGGGCTTTGCTGGAAGTGTTCGCCGGTAGTTCTCAGCCGGAAGGTTTTTGATGGACAAGGTGTCCCAGGGGTATATAATACCTGCCGGCA
>CAYWIY010000092.1:317-7939 GCA_964458455.1 uncultured Syntrophomonadaceae bacterium
TTAGAACGGGTGCTGCAGCAGGTTAAGAGTTTTTAGGTAATGAAACACATGCAGCCCCAGGTTTAACTGCAGGGCGTCAGCCGGCACGAGAGGACTGTACCCGGTTAGTTGTTCAATTTGTTCCAGTCTGTAGCGCATGGTATGGCGGTGGACGTACAGAGCTTCAGCTGCTTTCTTAATACTCATGTGCCGCAGGAATACTTTCATGGTTTGCAGCAAAGCACCCTTGCAGCGGTGATCATAGTCAATCAAGGGGGCAATGGTTTCTGCATACACTTCCTGAAGGGTCTCGATATTTTTTATTTCCATGATCAGGCGATAAAGGCCCAGCTTGTTGTAAGATACCAGGCTCATATCGTCGATCAAGCCCAGCTTGGCTGCTTGCAAAGCCTTACCGGCTTCATTCAATGCAGGTTTAAATTCTTTGATGTCATTGTGAATGTTGCTGGTTCCAATAAGGATTACTTGTTCCGGGAACAACATGATCAATTCATTGTAGAGCTGTTCAATAACGGATTGTTCAGAATCCGGCTTGCTTTCTTTTGGTTGACCGGGTTGTATAAGCAGGGGGATATTTTGATCGGATGGGCCTACTAAAAACGGGATGTGCCTTTGCAGGAGAATCCGGGCGGCTGTTTGCTTAACCGAGGTAATTAAATTCGCTTCCAATTCCGATCCCGGCATTCCCGGCTTGCCTTTACCCGGGCTGGATTGGAGCAGAAGGGTCTGGAAAGGTTCGCGTGGCCTTATGTTGAAGTATTTTATTTCAGTATGCAGTTCTTCTATGTGATCGTCTTCTTTTAGCCTGAGCCATAACCGGTTCATCTCATTGATCCTGTTATTGAGGTGGATCTGTGCCGCAGATAGTTCGCTGCTGCTTGTGGTTGATAGTTCATGGCTGACCAATTCGCTCATCAAAGCCCGGGTTAACTTTTTAAAGCTTGCTTCAGGAGGTATTTCTATTAAAGGCAGCTGATATTGCTTTGCATAGCGGATAAAGGAGGAAGGGATTTCCTTGATATAATGACCGGTTTGAATCGCCATGGC
Organism: uncultured Syntrophomonadaceae bacterium; assembly: GCA_964458455.1. Classification (GTDB taxonomy): domain Bacteria; phylum Bacillota; class Dethiobacteria; order DTU022; family DTU022; genus B1SED10-74M. The sequence continues at coordinate 1,365 of CAYWIY010000092.1, forward strand.
TGCCAGCTTTCTGCCCGTAAAAAAATCCAGCGCCTCGATCTGCTTTTCTTCGCTGCTGATATCAAAACCATGTGCGGTGGTAATTAAGAATTCTCCTTGTTCAACATGGCTAAGATCATCCAGTATTTCCAGGATATTCACCCAGTGAATTTCATTCTCCAGGCCCCTTTGCCCAGTTAACAGCCGGCAGTTGTTAAAAATCCCTTTTTCAAGCGCTTTCTTGACTGTAAAGGCCATCACGGCATCTCCATTATTATTGGTTTGGGCAACTTTTCTATAATTCAACTTCGGGTTTTATATTCCTGCCTGTTTATACAAAATGTATAATTTTTCCCTAATCATTTTAGCCTACCAGACAATGTTATAAAAAAAATATTAATTTACAATGAAGATGATTCTTCTGATTTAATAATAAAGTAAATTGATTTCATAATTTTCAAATGCTTTTACTATCTATAAGTGATCCAGGCACATCAAAATTATTATTCAATACAATTCAACTGCAGTAGGATCTTTTTATTTATTTTATGTAACGTTTTTGATAGTTCAGTAAATAAATTTTTAATAGTGTTGATATGGCTACTTAAATTTTCTCAGTTAGGTCCCATCATTCAGTAATTTGTTTTTTGCCTTCAAGATGTTGGAGATTACTATAATTAATGTTGTATGTTTTTATATACTGCTAATATTAACAGATCTCATTATTACTGTTAAGATAGGAGTATCGATAATAAGTTACGTTAGATCAATTAAGATGTGTAAGGTGGTTTCATTGATTATAAATAAAAAGTTAATATATTTATTTACGGCTTTTTTTAGAATAGGTATTTTAGGATATGGTGGAGGGCCTTCTTTTATACCTTTAATTTATATAGAGATTGTAAGAAGATATTGCTGGATGACAGATGATGAATTTAATAATGTGTTGGCGATAGGTAATACTTTACCTGGTCCGATAGCCACTAAAATTGCAGGTTTTGTTGGTTGGAAGTTAGCCGGATTTGGTGGAATGCTTGTGTCGCTTTCAGCATTGGTTTTACCGACTGCCTTGGCTGTAATTATTTTATTAACATCGATGGCAGCTTTACAAGATCTGCCATGGGTCCAGGGTATGAGAAAAAGTGTGCCTTCGGTTATTGGGGTTATGTTAGGTTTGGTTGTTTATCAATTCATGGATAAATCTACAAAAGAGTTAGGGTGGCTAAAAAGCTTCTTTATATTTATCATTTCCTTAATTATGATCGGCGTATTTAATATTCATCCCGGCTTGATTATTTTTGTAATAGTTGCAGTTGCCCTTCTATGGCCTGTGGGCAATTACGAAGGTGAGGGAAGAGAGAATTGATTTACGTTCAAATATTTTTAGCCTTTTTTATCCCGGGTATTATAGCTTATGGTGGAGGTCCTGCTTCTATACCATTAATGGAATATGAGGTAGTTCAACGGTATGGATGGCTTAGCGCTGAAGAGTTTGGTGAAGTGTTGGCTTTTAGCAATATTTTACCCGGGCCGATTGCCACAAAAATGGCATGTTACATAGGTTATGAGGTAGGGGGCATAGGGGGAGGAGTAGTAGCCCTAATAGCTACTGTTGGACCATCAACGGTATTAATGATAGTTTTAATAGGTTTGTTATACCGGTATAAAAATTCTCCAAGGGTCCAGCGTTTAACTATGCTGGTAAAACCTGCTATAGCTGTAATGCTGATGGTAATGACGTACAATTTTTTTAAAGACTCCTTTTATCATATAGGTTTGCCTCAAACATTTTTAATAGGCTCATTTAGCTTATTATTATTATCAAAGACAAAGATCCACCCCGGAGTGGTTTTATTGGCAGCCTTAATTTATGGTGGATTTATGTTTGGTCTTGCTTAGTGATATTTTTCCAATGCATAAATGTGAATATTTTGACTGGAAGTAGAGGCAATTAATTAACAATGAAAAAGTTGAATTTATGGGGCGCGGTAATAATGATCATAGGGACTGTAATTGGAGCAGGGATCTATATTATGATAGGACCCCTGGCTGTTGAAACTGGCCCCAGCCTGTTTATTTGTTACCTGCTAGCTTTGATTATAGCAGTAACTTCATCAATATGTTATGCGCAGGTAGCGTCATTATTTCCCAGGACAGCCGGAACTTATAGATATACACAGATGTTTTACACAGATGCTTTAGGATTTTATGTTAGCTGGTCTAGGTATGTATCGAGTTTTGCCATGTTGGCTCTGATGGGGCAAGGTTTTGCAGGTTACTTTGATAACGGTTTAGGTCTAGATGATAAAATAATTGCTATCGCTATAATTACGTTGTTTTATATCATTAACATGCTCGGTTTAACAACAACTAAAAATGTGCAAAGTATTCTGGTTATTATTGTTGTATCTGGCCTAATTGTTTTTTTTGTACCTGGCTTATTCAAAGTAGAACCGGTCAACCTGACTCCTGTTTTCGGTGCAGGAATTGGACCTATTCTTTACGGTAGTGTTACTGCTTTTTTTGCTTATACTGGGATGTATTTTGTTGCTGAAATAGGAGAAGAAATAGAGAACCCGCAAGTTAATATTCCCAGATCAATTTTCATTGCTTCGTTAATTATTGGGATATTATATTTAGGTACAGCAATAGTTTTTTCTGGTAGCTTAGGTTGGGATACAATAATTAAATATAGGCCTAATCTTGCTCAAGCTACAAACTTAGTACACTCTCCGGGGGTGGCAATATTCGTTAGATTATGTGCGATTGTAGCGATTATTGCTCCGATTAATGCGATTTATATATTCGCAAGCCGGGGTTTGTTGAGTTTAGCCAATGAAGGTTTAATGCCGAAGTGGTTAAGTCACTTGAACAGGTTTAACTCACCGGGCAATGCATTAACTTTAATCTACATTTTAGGCGTTACAACAATAGGGTTAAATTTACCCTTGATTTTTTTAGGAACAATGAGTTCGGTAGTTACTCTGATCTCAATGTCTCTTGTAGCCGGAGGATGCTTGAAAATTAAAAGGGTTTACCCAGAGCAATATAAAAATGCGCCTCTATCTCTATCTACAACCAACTTATATTTCTGTGCTATCATGACAATTGTAAGCGGTGTCATACTTACATTGTATACTTTTTATGAAGACCCGCTTATATTTTTTGTCCTTGTTAGTTGGACAATATTAGGGATAATTTATTACAATATTAGAACCCGTTGATATTATTTCTGTTATTATACAGGAGTGCTTAAAGGCGATGAAATATGACCGAAGGAAGGAAAGAAGACTTTTTATAAAATGAGTATAATAATTAATTCATTCCTTTGTACTAAAATGTTATTGACAGCTATTGTTTGATAATTTAAACTAAAGTTACTAAATTGTTTACAAAAAGGGTAGCATATACAAGGCATATAAAAGACATATTGATGTTGCTGGAAATAGCAAAACTGAAGTGAGGTGAATAAAAATGGTTTAAAAAATGAGGTGTCACTTATCAGTTAGTAGGGTTTCTAAACAGTAGTTTTTGGGTGTTTCGAGTGGTTAAACTTCAGACTATCTTCAGTGTTAGTAAAACTAAATATTACCTCACGCAAGCTAAAAAAAACTCATAGTACTTATAATTAAATATAAGTCCATAATTCCATTTCTATATCGTATTGATGATCTTAGATGGCATTGTAAAGATAATACAAAGAAAGGAGCATTATCATGGAATATGGTATACTAACTTTGCTTCCCCCTATAATAGCAATAGGGTTGGCTCTTTGGATAAAGCAAGTAATTATCGCTTTATTACTCGGAGTATTAAGCGGTATATTAATTCTTACTGGTGGCAACCCTTATTTAGCTTTGGTTGCGCTCTTTGAAGATTACATCTTCGCTGAACTGGCGAGTGATCTAAATGCACAAACAGTTGTTACCATTTGCTTGATTGGGGGGTTCGTTGCGCTAATTGAGAAGTCTGGTGGAGCGCATGCTTTTGCAAAACAAACTACCAGGACACTAACAAACAAGTTTAAGGCTTTGGTTGTAACATGGTTATGTGGGATTGGTATATTCTTTACTGATCTAGGTAACGCATTAATTTTGGGTCCAATTTTTAAACCAGTTACGGATCGCCTCAGGATTTCAAGAGAAAAATTGGCTTATGTGCTTGACTCAACTTCTGCTCCAGTTGCCGTTTTAGTGCCTATAACCAACTGGGGAGTTTTCATTATGAGCATACTAGCTGCTGAATTTGCAAGGATAGAGTATCCTGTTGGTGACTGGACAGGTTTTATTCAGGCTATTCCTTTTCAGTTATATCCAATCCTTGCTCTTATACTGGTACCTTTTGTAGCAGCGACTCAAAGAGATTTTGGACCGATGGCAAAGGCTGAATACAGAGCTTATTCTGAGAATAAACTAATTGCAGATGATGCTGAACAACTGCAGCCTGATGTAGTACCTGAAATACCTTCGGGAGTAGAAGCTAAAGCTTCTAATGCATATGTTCCGCTAATCATATTACTGGCGGTAATCTTTGGTGTGCTTGTTAGCTTTGGTTTTCCGGGACAGGAGGTTGGCGGTACACAGGTAAGGGTTGCTCTTTCTTTAGGATACATAATGTGTGCGATAGTAGCTGGTATATTGGTTGTCCGTAATAAGATTATGAATGTCAAGAGTGCTGTCGACACATACTTTAATGGATTGCAGCGTATGATTTATGTGCTGGTTATTTTGGTATTGGCCTGGTCAATAGGCAGTGTAATGAGCAACCTCGGTACTGCTGATTATGTCGTTGGTGTTACTGAAGGGGTTATTTCTCCTGCAATGTTGCCGGCAATCATTTTTGTCATTGCAGGGTTTGTCGCTTTTGCAACTGGGACTTCTTGGGGGACTTTTGGAATGTTGCTCCCTATAGCAATTCCTCTTGCTGATGCTATGGGGGTTCCTATTTCCCCGGCTATTGGCGCAGTTCTCAGTGGTGCGTTATTTGGTGATCATTGTTCACCAATTTCTGACACCACGATTTTGGCTTCGATGGCTAGTTCTGGTGACCTGGTTGACCATGTGAAAACTCAAACACCTTATGCCTTGACAGCTGCTGCGGGAGCTTTTGTCGGTTTTATAGTTGCAGGAAATACTGGCAACCCGCTCTTGTCTTTAGTTGTCGGGATTGTGGTAATGTTCGCAGTATACACTGTTTTAACCTATGTAATGGGTAGAAGTATACCTTTCGTTGACTTAAACAAAGAGGTAGATACATCTGAATAATGATTTTCTTGAGGGTTATTATAACCAAGAGATAATACATTAAAAAACCTATTGCTGGATCAGGGGTGGCTATGTCAGCAACTTTCTACTGCTGCCCCTGATCTCGCAAGGTTACATGCTTCAAAAAAGTAATGAAACAATGTCCCCCCAAAAAATTATCCTGATTAATAATAAATAGATTGATGCTTTTATGATGATATGGTGCAAAATATGAAGCTATAAAACATCTTGGAGGTGCATAAGTTGCAACAAGAACATACTAAAAGAACTAACGGTTTTGCTGAGTTGTGGCCAAAAGATCCAGTGGTGGCTGGTTCTCTGGGTACCTGGGAAATAACATATACTGCTGGTGAGGATCAGATCGAGGCAGGAGGAGTGGTTAGATTTACGATCCCACATAGATTTACCAGGCCACAAATTGATTTACCGGTTGATCCAGGCTTTGTTACAGCATATACGAATAAACCGGGTACCCACCTGGAAGTTTTTATGAAGGAATATGTATGGTGGGTAAAGGGTGAAAGAAGGTCTAAACACGAAAATTTATCTGAAGTAACTGGTATAGGGGTTTATGTTCGGATCTGGGGAAAACCATTGGTTGAAGGCGATCGAGTTACTCTAGTCTATGGAGACAAATCTTATGGCAGTCTGGGCGCTTATGCGCCGGAGGTAACAGCCTGCAAACCCGAGTTTACAGTAGCGACAGATTCAAATGGTAGACTTGAGGCACCTTTCAGTGGTTATTATAAGATTACTAATCCTCCGATACTAGAGGTTCTTCCAAGAGAAGCAGAAAGCCTGATTGTTACTATACCATCAAATATTGAAACGAATAAACATTTTACAGCCAGTATTGTTGCCAGAGATATGTTTGCTAATATAGCTACAGGATATCGGGGAAATGTTGAATTGTATTTAAACGATCGTGATTTACTGGTTCAAACTGAATTTAAAAGTGAAGATAAGGGAGTCAAGAATGTCAGCCTTGTAGTCCCTGAAGAAGGCAATATTTCCATACAAGCAATAGACAAAGAAAAAGAATTAGAGGCCAGAAGTAATTCTGCAATTTGTGCAGGTGAAAGCGGAGTTGCTCAATACAAGCATTATTGGGGAGATATCCATGGTCACATATCGTTTACCTGGGGTGGTGGTCCCCCCGAAAGTTATTCTGAATATGCTAAAGATGTTGCCTCATTAGATTTTGCTTCACTAACTGAGCCTGATGCTGGAAAATATACAAGTGATCCTAGACATGCTGAAGAAGACGCTACTCATCTTTTATCTAAGGAAGAATGGGAGATTATTAAAGAAGTAAATGACAAATATTATAAT
>CAYWIY010000093.1:0-7838 GCA_964458455.1 uncultured Syntrophomonadaceae bacterium
TCATTTTATCGGTTACAAGAAAGATCGCGCCTACAAGGAAATCCGCATGAATATCGGCAGCAATATCCAAAAAGTTTTTAATATCGCCGGGCAAAGGCAAATTACCATGGTAGAGGCGGCCCGGAACCTGGCTGAACACCGCATCAACATGGCCGTTAACTTGAAAAGGTGGCATTTTTGACTTTATGCCTTGCTATTCATAGCAGGCAGTTTAATCACCACCAGGTAAATGGTAATGGGTGCGAGGGTTGATTTGTAAAGTGATCCCCGGTTTAAAAAGCCTTAAATTTTTATGGGAGGTAAGAAAATGTTTAACGAGCAGTTTAATATTGACAATGCGAAGGTCAAAGAGATCAATGCTTTTATGGGCGATCCTAATAACCGCCTTGTTAATGAACTGGTTAAAGTAGTCAACAAGTATGGAACAGTAGATGAAATCAATGCCGCGGCGGAAGAAGCCAAAAAGCCGGCCAACCTGATGAGGCGGCTCGAAAATCTTGGATCACCATACTTAAAAGACCTGGAGTGGCTGATCGAGGCCAGGGATAAGGGCCAGTTTACAGCCGTATCAGATTTTTTCCGGGAGGTCCTGGGTAATGATACCGATCTGGCCGGGAAGTCTTTTAACGAGGGTAACGCAGTTACCTTAGAAATCAGCGCCCTGCAGTATTTTCCCTGGCTGATTAGCGAGGCGAAACGTGCCATAGAGCACAAGGAAATAATGCCCGGCCGCTATATCCGGGTCCGCAAAATGAAAGAACAGGAAAGTGATAACGGTGATATCCTGGCCGTGGCGGCGGCAATGCAGATTATCGGGGCCAGCTACGTGGAGAGCCTCGATACCAAGGGCACCGACGGCTCGAATGTCCATCTCGGCGGCCCTGAGACCATTACCGGCTATTTCGGCGGAATCGGCCAGCCCAACGACTATGCCCTGATGTGGGTCGATGAACTGTTATATTATTATACCAGGTACGGCATCAATGAAGTTTTAAATATTAATTCGGGAACTATTTTCCTTGGTTACCTCCTTTACAAGATGGGGATAAATATCAAGTTTAAGATTTCTGTTTTTATGGGTAATGACAACCCTTATTCAGTCTTGTGGACCCTGCTCATGGCCAGCATGCTTTCCCGGGAAGATGGGACAACTCCCCTGGTTGGCTTTAACCTGAGCAACTCGGTCAATAATAAAACCCTGGAGTTAACCTCAATCGCGCGGCACCAGCTGGGCCTGGAAAACAAGGTCCGCATTGAACATCACATTACCGAAACCAGAAAGAGCATAGTCCGCCATCCCTATGACCGCCTGGAGGAATTGATCGAGATTGCCGCCGCAGTCCCCAACATTTCAGCCAAGCACGAAGGCGGTTACCCCGACATGGAAGAAGGGCTGGATCACCCTTCCGATATCCTCGATTATTTCAGAGATAAGGAAGAGATAAATGCTGCGGGGGATATGGAAGCCCTGGAAAACAATTACCTGATTAAACACCAGGCCGTAAACCGGACGGCGCGGAAACTGGTCGAAAACGGCCTTTCCTTTATCGGGGCCAAAAACCTGCACCGGCGATAACCTGCCCTCAGGCATGGAGATTTTGCAACAATAAAAGCAGCTTAAAAGCGTTAACGGGAGGGTTTGACAATGAAAATGGATGAAGTTTCAAGGTGGTTTGAAGAAGCGGGTATACCGGGCCGTGATGCGTACGAACTGGAGCCCAGCCCCAAAAGGTTCAAGGACGGCGCCCATTACCGGATGGAGCTGACCGGACTGGAAGGGCCGCGGGTGCTTGAAGCCCTGATTGATGAAAAAAACAGGCGAAACGTGCCTGTACACCGGTTGATTTCGATTGTCCAGGGCGGCACGCTTTTTGACCGGCAGGAGCTGAGAGATTTTGCCCAGATGGCGGCCGCTGAAAAGATGGAAGTAATTGCTGTGCCGGGGCCGCGCCTGGGCTGGGATACCGGCAGGCAGGCCGCCACCGAGGAAGGCATGCGCTGCGGGATGAACCTGCGGGGTTCAGATGAACTGCGCAAAGTGATAGCAGATATGTTCAGGATGTATGAAGAAGGGATCAGGGGCTTCATGATCGTCGATGAAGGCCTGATGTGGTTAATAAAGACCATGCAGGAGCAGGGCAATTTCCCGAAAGATATTGCCATCAAGCTTTCGGTCTGGGCTTCAATCAGCTCACCCGCCGGAGCCAGGCTCGTTGAAGACTTAGGGGTCAGTTCTTTCAACACCCCTTCAGATATAACCCTGCCTCAAATGGCGGCAATCAGGAAGACAATCAGCATACCCATGGACTTTTACATCTACACCTCACTGTCGTTTGGAGGCATGAACCGTTTTTACGACGGGGCAGAAATTGCCCGCTGCTGCGCACCGGTTTATTTTAAGATCGAGCCGGGTGTGGCCCTGTCTGCGGGCGGTGGAGCAAGCCTTTACCAGCCCTGGACCAGCGATGCTGAACTGGTAACCATGATCAGGAAAAAAGTCAAGTATGCTGAAATAATCAGGGAACTGATCGCGGCCAACGATCCCGGTATTAGCCTTTCCGAGCAAGGGGCGGCCGACTTATGCGTGCCGGTAGTTTAAACACCGGCCGGAAAGGCCAGGATAACAAGGACCGAATCCTGCTTTTGATGATCGTTTGCATGGTGTTGAGCTACCTGCCCTGGTACAATTTTTCAGCCGTGCTCACTTATATAGCGGCCGAGTTTAACCTTTCCGGAAGCGATACGGGGACCATCCTGGCCGTTTTCCAGGTTGGATATGTGGTCGTAGTGGTTTTGACCGGCCGCCTGGCCGACCTGCTCGGCACCAGGAAGGTAATTTTTTGGGCCACCTTGCTGACCGGGATTTTTTCCACCGCTTTTGTATACCTGGCCGGCGGTTTTTACTCCATACTGGTCCTGCGGCTTTTGACCGGCCTGTCGGCGGGCGCTATTTATGCGCCGGGCATGGCCCTTCTATCCAACTGGTTTACACCCGCGCAGCGAGGCCGGGCTATCGGGGCTTATACGGCAGCGCTTACGGTTGCTTACGGGGGCAGTTATTTTGTTGCCTCTCCCCTTGCGGCAGTTTACGGTTGGAGGGCCGGCATGCTCTGGACTTCACTGCCGGTCTTTATTGCCGTTATTATTTTGTGGCTATTTATTGAAGAAAAACCGGCAGAAAAAGATCAGTTTTCGAAGGCCGGCGCAGCTGCTAATGACAGAAAATCGGCCCTGGAACCGGCACAAGCAGTGCAGCCTGCCCCGCAGGGCGGCTACAGCGGGCCGGCTGTAATAACAGTTTCCTACATGGGCCATATGTGGGAGCTTTATGCTTTCTGGGGTTGGATTGGCCCCTTTATGACGGCCAGCTTTTTTGCGGCCGGTTTTGCAGAAGCTGAAGCCGTTGCCTGGGGAGGCAGGCTGGCTGCTATTATAATTATGCTGGGGGCGCCGGCAGTGTGGCTTGTGGGTATCCTGGCCGATCGCTGGGGGCGGACTAGCGCGATTGTGCTGGCTGCTACCTGCAGCCTGGCCGCCCAGTTCTTTTTTGGTTTTCTTTACGGGCGATCACTGGCCCTGCTGATCCTGGTGGGGCTCTGGATCGGCTTCTGGGTAATCGCAGATTCCGGGATATTCAAAGCCGGCTTGACCGAGATGGTGATAGATGATATCAGGGCTACCAGCCTGGGGGTTCAATCAGCCATCGGTTATTCCATGACCGTAATTGCTCCCTGGGCCTTCGGGAGGGTGCTCGATTTTCTCAATGACGGTGTCAGCCCGGTGCAGGCTTCAAACTGGGGGCTTCCTTTTATCACCCTCGGGGTTGGTGCCCTGCTGGCTCCTGCTGCAGCGCTCTTCTTAAGGAGGCTGCCCCAGGCTGTTCTGATGGCCGGCGGCAAGAAATAAGGGCCTTGAGCCGGACATTTCCCTGAAGGAGGTATTTGGGTTATAATCCAGGTATGGAACTATTAGCGCCTGCTGGAAACCTGGAAAAATTGAAAACGGCGGTTCGCTTTGGGGCTGATGCAGTTTACTGCGGCGCCGGCTCTTATTCTCTTCGTGTGCCCGAAGCCTCCCTGTCTCCTGATGAGCTTGCCGAAGGAATCCGCTTTGCCCATGATCACGGCAGCAGGGTTTACCTGGCTATGAATATTTTTCCTTTTGACGAAGATTTTGATGGTATGCTCAATTATTTTAAAGAGGCTGTAGATATGGGGATTGATGCCGTGATCTTTTCTGATCCCGGCCTATTTTACGCCCTCCGCCGGTTTGAGACCGGGGTGGAATTTCATTTGAGCACCCAGGCCAACACCACCAACTCAGAAAGCGTCCGGTTTTGGAAGGAGCAGGGTGTGAGCCGGATTATCCTGGCCCGGGAACTAAGCCTGGAACGGGTCAGTACAATCAAAAAGCAGGTCCCGGGCATTGAACTGGAAGTTTTTGCGCACGGGGCCATGTGTGTGGCTTTTTCAGGGCGCTGCCTGCTGTCTTCTTTATTGACCGGCCGTTCTGCCAACAGGGGGTTGTGTACCCAGCCTTGCCGCTGGGAATACCGGCTGCGGGAAGCGGGCCGGGAAGAGGAACTGGCCATCCACGAGGACGAAAGGGGCAGCTATATCCTTAATTCAAGGGATCTGTGCATGATTGAACATATCCCCGAGCTGGCGGCAGCGGGTGTGGACGGCCTTAAGATTGAAGGACGGATGAAAACCGCCCATTATGTGGCGGCTGTAACCCGGGTTTACAGGGCTGCGCTTGACCGCTACTACGACAAAGGTATCGATTATAAGTTTGATCCCGAATGGAAAGAAGAACTGGAAAAAGTGCCTCACCGTCCTTATACTACAGGGTTCTATTTCCCTGAACGGGATAATCAAACAGAGTATACCTTAAAAGCTTCTCCTCTCAGGCATTATGATTTTGTCGGTACGGTAGATCAGCATGACCGGAATAATGGCACTCTCAGGATCCTGGCCCGTAACCGGTTTTCTGTAGGCAGTATTCTTGAAATACTTGACCCAGATCATCCCGGGGTTGTCAAAGTAGCGGTAGATGAAATAATTGATGAAAAAAGCGGGGAAAAGCTGGAGCAGGCCCACAACAGCTATATAGTAAGGGTGCCGGTTACAGTAGAGCCCGGGTATGAAATTAGCCGCCATTCAATTATCAGGACTGAAAGCGGGGAAGAACGCTGAAATAAGGACATTGCCTGGGTCACTTGAAAATGATAAGATTGGTGCAAGAATTACATGGTAAAAGGGAAAGTTTGAAAGCCGGAGCAGGTATAATTCAGTTTAAAGGGGCGATGTTGAGTGATAAATTCATTCCGTAGATATGTACCGGTTTTAATCGCTTTTTTGGCTGTGTGTGTTTTAATGGGCTTCGGTTTAACCGATCAGGCTTATGCCACTGACAGCATTGAAAACGAGGAAAGCGATGTAGGAATCGAACAGGAAGCAGGAACTTCCGGGGGAACGGTAAAGCGCTATATTGATATCAGCAGTGCCTGGTCCGGGGCCTATATCCATGAGAATATGACTGTTGAGGGCAAGGCGGAGATTAAAGAGAGCTTTAGCATGAATAATATTAAGCCCGGTTCGAACAGCAGTAATAATTCCGATACCGGTAGTGTAAATTCCGGTAATAGCGGCAATCCCGGGTCCAACACCGACAGCGGGAATAACACGGGAACTGCTGAAAATAGCAGCGCTGAAGAAAGCAACCCTAACTCCGGCACCAATCCCGAGGCGGGAGCAGGTAATGAGTCCAACTCAGGCAATGAACATAAGCCGGAGCTTGAAACCATGGAACTGCCCGGGTGGTCGGACTTATTTTAAATTAGTGTTTCCTCTGGTTTTTGCGTGTTTGCAGCACTGAGAGTAAGCTGTCGGTTAATACAGGGTCAAACTGGGTTCCGGAACAACATCTAAATTCAGCAATGATTTTATCAGGCGGCAGTTCCTCTTTGTAGGGCCTGCCGTTACTTATTACTTCAAACTGGTAAAGGTTGGAAAGGTGCTATTTATTAACACCATGCTTAAAGGATTTCTTTGAGGAAGTCAGGAATGGACATGCTTTTCCTTGTTTCCAGGTCAATCAGGACAATGGTAACATGGGCATCGCTCACTTTTTTCCCGGAGCCTTTTTTAGATATTTCCTGTTGGATTACAAAACTGGTGTTGCCGACCTTGACCGGACGGGTTTTGACAACCAGGATATCTCCCTTGTAGCATTCACCGAGGTAATCAATGTTGATATTGACTGTAACAGTACCAATTCCCCGCTCTAAAAGATCATCAAACGAATAACCTGCTTGTTTGATCCAGTCCTCCCGGCCCCATTCCATGTACTCAAGATATTTTGCATTATTTACATGGCCAAGCGAATCTACTTCCGTGGAACGAACCGGTATTTCAATTGTAGTTTCCATCAGCACTGTCTCCTTGTTCAATAAAATCTTTTCCCATGAAATACTAACAGAACCGGTTATTCTAGACAAGTTTTCTTGAAAAAATCTATTCCGATGTAGAAGCATTCCCTGTAAGTGTGGTAAAGTAGTTCTGAACAATTATTGTACTGAAATAGCTGTTCTGCTGTACCATGTATTTTTTAAAGTGCGACAGGTACCAATCTTCGAGGGGGCATAGCAATGGTAAAGCCAAAAAGTTACAATGAACCGGAACTCACTAAAGAAGTGGATTTGTGTCTGCCTGATGGAAAACTAAACAGGGAGGCTGTTGGTTGGTCAAGGTGGCCGCTGCATAACTGCAATCTATCCGGAAGTTCGCTGCGCAAGAAGCGCTGGAATTACTGGGCGGTATCTAATGAGAAATACCTTTTTTCAGCCACCCTTTCCAACCTGGACTACCTGGGTCTTGCGTTTGTATATTTTATAGATTTTGAAACCAACTATTACCATGAACTAACTATCCCGCGGCCCTTTGGCAGGGGCTGCGAGCTAGGCAATTATGTGGATGACGATGTTGTTTTTGATGACGATAAAATGAATATAGCTTTTTTGACTTCCGGGAACCAGACCGAGATCAAGGTTGACTGTCCTAATTTTAAGGGAGAAGTTCTGACAGCAGATTTGAAGGTTAGCAGGCCCGATGATTTTGAAACGCTCAATGTTGTTATACCCTGGAACGAAAAGCAGTTCCAATATACTTCCAAGCAAGTTGCCCTGCCGGTGGAAGGCTCAGTAAAGGTGGGTTCCCAGGTTTACAATATGGATGACGGGTTTGGCTGCCTGGATTACGGACGCGGTATCTGGCCTTTCTCAAGTTTTTGGAATTGGGCCAGCGCAGCAGGAACTGCCGGAGAGCACATAATCGGCCTCAACTTTGGTGCCGGTTGGACTGATGGGACGGGTATGAATGAAAACGGTATCTTAATAAACGGAAAGCTGATTAAGATTAGTGAAGACCTGGTTTTTGAATATAACGAAAGAAATTATTCCTACCCCTGGAGTATAAAGACTGGTCTTTCAGACCAGGTTGATGTAACCTTCGAACCATTTTTTAAAAGAGCAGCCAAAAACAAGGTCCTCTTTATAGGCTCGGAGATGACCCAGTTATTTGGGCATTTTTCGGGCACGGTAAAAAATGAGAGTGGTGATGCTTACAGTTTCGAGAACATCCCTGGTTGGGCTGAAGAGCACCACGCTCGCTGGTAAGAGGCAAAATCCACCCTGGCTACTATTCCAGCTTAATGCTCTTATTTGTAAGACGGCCTCATCTATGGGGTCAACTTTTATCTGTCTAATTGTATTTTTTTGTTTCTGCTCAGCCGTGCTTTGTTTTGTATTGGTGACGGCTTATCGCGGATAATGGCAGCGA
>CAYWIY010000094.1:0-7759 GCA_964458455.1 uncultured Syntrophomonadaceae bacterium
AAACGTCCATAAAATCAACTTCGTTGGGATGGCGCATAACCGTGTCATAGTAGTAACGGCAAATAACCCTGTTGCTGGCAAAACGGCCATCTTCGTCCAGCTTTGCGTTAGCCTGGGCGATAACAAAGCGGTCTTCGTCATCCGCGGTCAAGTAGACAATTTCTGAGGTTACCCGGCCTTCATTCTTATCCACCCGTTGATAAGGGGTTTCGATGAACCCGTACTCGTTGATCCGGGCGTAAGTGCCGAGTGAACCAATCAGGCCAATGTTCGGGCCCTCCGGGGTCTCGATAGGGCAGATCCGGCCGTAGTGCGAGTGATGCACGTCACGCACCTCAAAACCGGCCCTTTCCCTGCTCAGGCCGCCGGGGCCGAGAGCGCTTAAGCGCCGTTTATGAGTCAATTCAGCCAGCGGGTTGGTCTGGTCCATAAACTGGGAAAGCTGGCTGCTGCCAAAAAACTCTTTGATCGAAGCGATCACCGGCCTGATATTGATCAAGGCCTGGGGTGTAATCGCCTCTACGTCCTGGATGGTCATCCTTTCCCGGACCACCCTTTCCATACGGGACAGGCCGATCCGGAACTGGTTCTGAAGCAGTTCTCCAACGCTGCGCAGGCGCCGGTTACCCAGGTGGTCAATATCATCGGCATGCCCGATCCCGTCGAAAAGGTTGAAAATATAGTTTACCGCAGCGACGATATCGGAGGTTACCAGGTGCCTGGTCGACAGGTCGACATTGCCGTTACCGATAACCAGGTTGGCCCGGTCCCGGTAGTCGATTTTTACCCTCTGAATATTGTTTTCGTCAATTACCCGGGCTACTTCTTCATCGACTGTAGTGCCGGCCGGGAAAAGTACCGTCCCTTCAGCCGGGTCTTTTAAGTCTTCGGCCAGCTCATGCCCGAACAACCGCTCAGTCATGGACAATTTTTTATTGGCCTTGAAGCGTCCTACGTAAGCAAAATCATAACGTTTCCCGTCAAAAAACAGCGAATCAAAAAGTGACCGCGCATTTTCAACATTCAGCGGCTCACCGGGACGCAGCCGCTTGTATATCTCAAGCAGGGCCGCTTCTTCTGAATCGGTATGATCTTTATCCAGCAGATCATTAAGCCGGGGATCATGTCCCAGCACTTCCTGGATCTGTTCATCCGTGCCGTAGCCGATCGCTCTCAGGAGCACCGTTACCGGTATCTTCCTGGTCCGATCCACGCGCACATAAATACCCTCGCTTACATCTGTCTCGAATTCGAGCCAGGTTCCGCGGTTAGGTATAATGGTAGCATTGACCAGCTCTTTCCCCGTAGTCCCGGAAGGGTCGGGCTGCTTTTTGAAATAAACGCCCGGGGAACGGACCAGCTGGCTGACGATGACCCTTTCGGCGCCGTTAATAATGAAGGTGCCGTTTTCGGTCATCATCGGAAAATCTCCCATGAAGACTTCCTGTTCTTTGACTTCGCCTGTTTCCTGGTTGATCAAGCGGACCTTTACCTTCAAAGGCACGGCATAAGTAGCATCCCTCTCCTTGCAGTCTTCAACGGAATACTTGGGCTCGCCCAGTGAATAGTCGAAAAATTCCAGGACGAGATTTCCTGTAAAATCCTGGATCGGCGAAAAATCGTCAAATATTTCCTTAAGGCCCTGTCTAAGAAACCAATCAAACGAACTGCGCTGAACTTCAATTAGGTTCGGAAGGTCAAGAACCTCGTTGATACGGGCAAATGAACGCCGTTCTCTCAAACTTGTTGCGACGTTAGTGGACATTAAAAAAAATCACTCCCCTGATACCTGGTTTATGATTTAAAACCGGAAAAAAAAGGCTGTACCTCATCAACAGCCAAATATCCTCTGTTTCTCCTATGGGTAATTTGTCATCATTAAGAAGGCTTACCAAATCTCACTTAAAAAAACGCATAATGGTAGTACTAGACAACTAAAGATATTATCACAAGCAAATATAAGTGTCAACGGTTGCAGGATAGTTTTTATAAAAAAGTTTTAAAGAGCGAGGATCAACTGTATTTCATTGCAGCCGTCATTCACCGGCTGTGCATTTATAGATTAACATAAAACAGAAAAATATTTCAACCGTGATTAAAACAAATCAGTTGCCGAAGGGAAGACGATAAAACAGCCCCTGCGGCTTACTCTTGAAGATGTTACTTCGCACACAAAAAAGGAGTGTTTGTACAACACTCCTTAAAGGAAAGGCGCATGGATATTGGAAATAGCATGCGCCTGGATCGCTATATATGTAGAAGTTAAAAAAAACTATTTCAGCTCTACCACTCCGCCGGCTTCTTCAATTTTGCCCTTGGTTGACTCGGCTTCTTCTTTGTTCACTTTTTCCATAACCGGGCTTGGCAGCTCATCTACCATAGCTTTTGCTTCCTTCAGGCCCAGTCCGGTCAATTCGCGGACAACTTTGATAACCTGGATCTTCTTGTCTCCGGCCGAGGTAAGGACAACATCAAATTCATCCTTTTCTTCTTCCTCAGCTGCACCTTCGGCGGCGGGAGCAGCAGCTGCTGCCGCCGGTGCGGCAGCGGTTACGCCAAACTCTTCTTCCAGGGCTTTAACCAGGTCTGAAAGTTCCAGCACGGTCATTCCCTTAATCATTTCCATAATTTCATTTACTTTGTTCTCTTCTTTTGCCATTTTCAACTAACTCCTTTATCAATATGATTATATTTCATGCAGGCTGCCGGCTACAGCAACCTCGTCTTTTAAGCTTAATTCCATTAATTACTGCCCGGCTGTTACCCGGCGCATTTCTAACCACCCTGTTTAAGCGCTTTCTTTTTGCTTGCGCACGGCGTCCACGGTATAAACCAGCTGGCTCAGGGTGCCCTGCAGCGCTCCGGCCAGGCCCGTAATAGGCGCCTGGAAGCCGCCAACAACCTTGGCAAGCAGCACTTCGCGGGATGGTATTTCTCCCAGCTCTTTGATCCTTGCCGGACTGACCAGTTGACCGGAGAGAACCCCGCCCTTAATGACCAGGTTTTCATTTTCTTTGGTAAACTCGTTGAATACCTTGGCCGCCGCTACCGGATCTTCATCGGCATAAGCAATAGCGGTGGGGCCTTCAAAAAATTCTTCCAGCTGCTCAAAACCTGCTTCCCGGCAGGCCCATTTGTTCATGGTGTTCTTCGTTACCCTGAACCGGCACTGTTCATTTCTCAAGCGCCCGCGCAGGTTGTTTATGGCTTCAACGTTCAAGCCCCTGTAATCTGTAACCACTACCAGCTCGGCCTGCTGCAATGCTTCTGCTATTTCATCCTTCATTTTTTCCTTTTCTTCCCTGGTGAGCAATAATTTCACCTCCTCCTGCCGCATTCGTTTTTAATTAGTGTTTGCAACCTTTGCTTCGTCGGCCATTGCAACCACATTTGCGCAATGCCCTTATCCAAAATGAAGCACGGCTAAGCAATAACTTTAATTAATACAACTTCAAAAAAAACGGGGTTTTCCGCAGACTGGAAAACCCCGTTTGTACCTGTATTTATATGAGCCCAATGCTCACAGGCCAATTAGTAGAGATAGTTTTCCTGGGCAGGAAGCCCGGGGGGCTTTTAAACTAAAAAAGTTCCTGCCGTCTACGGAATAACTGCTATATTATTGTAAACAAATTTTTTTCTGCTCTATCGCTCCCGTGTTAGCTATGTTTTCGCCCCTGCAACCTTAGCTCCCGCACCGGGGTTTACCTTTATTCCGGGGCCCATGCTTGAACTAACAGTTATATTCCTCATATACTGACCTTTTGCCGCGGCCGGCCGCTCTTTAACCAGGGCATCGAGCACAGTATTAAAATTTTCTACCAGCTTGTCAAGGTCAAAAGAAACTTTGCCGATCGGAACATGGACATTACCGGCCTTGTCGGTCCTGTATTCAACCTTACCGGCTTTTATGTCATTGACAGCCTTGGCAACTTCAAATGTTACAGTGCCGCTTTTCGGGTTGGGCATCATCCCGCGGGGCCCAAGGATTTTACCCAGTTTCCCAACTGAGCTCATCATGTCCGGGGTGGCTACGGCGATGTCAAAATCCAGCCAGCCCTCCTGGACCTTGGAGACCAGCTCGTCTGAACCGACATGGTCTGCCCCGGCTTCTTCTGCTTCATTAATCTTTTCACCCTTGGCAAAAACCACTACCTTGACTGTTTTCCCGGTTCCGTGCGGCAAAACTACAGAGCCGCGCACCTGCTGGTCGGCGTGCTTTGGGTTCACTCCAAGGCGGAAAGCCGCTTCCACTGTCTCATCAAAAGAACGGTTGCTCAACTCTTTTACTTTGGACAAAGCATCTTCGGGTTCAAGCTTTTCCTCGCGGTCAATTTGCTGGCGTGCATCTAAGTATTTTTTTCCTCTTCCAGGCATGTTATCTACCTCCCGTGGTCTTCGAGCATTTTTGCTCTCCCACTGATATTGTTCTATTAAAGAGTCCTCTTAAAAATATAATTTTCATTTTCAACTGCAACCCTGCTGCCGGACATTTACTTTAAAGCTTTCTATAACCAGCCGTTAGCCAGTATGCTTATCTTTACTCTGGCGGTTATAAAAACAGCCTTATTTAGCCCTCAACAACTATACCCATGCTGCGGGCGGTACCGGCGATAATATCTGCAGCAGCTTCGACATCATAGGCATTCAGGTCTTCCATCTTCTGCCTGGCAATTTCCTTGACCTGGTCCCGGGTAACAGTAGCTACTTTGAGCCGGTTCGGTTCGCCTGAAGCGGTTTCAATACCGGCGGCTTTTTTAAGCAGTACGGCAGCCGGCGGGGTCTTGGTGATAAAACTGAAGGCACGGTCTTCATATACTGTAAGTTCAACCGGTATAATCAGCCCGCCTTCATTGGCAGTCCGATCATTAAATTCCTTACAGAAAGCCATGATGTTAACTCCGTGCTGACCCAGGGCCGGGCCAACCGGCGGTGCAGGCGTGGCCTTACCGGCCGGAATCTGCAGCTTTACCTGCGCTAGTATTTTCTTTTTAGCCATTATACAAACCTCCTCACTGTTGCCGCCCTGAGGGCCGCACAGCGCTTTAAAATTTTATAACCTGGTGAAACTCCAGTTCCACCGGTGTTTCACGCCCAAACATGGAAACAGAAACTTTGACGGTGCCTTTCTCCTGGTTGATCTCCTCTACCTTGCCTTCAAAGTTTTTAAAAGGCCCGCTAACCACGCGAACCACCTGGTTAATATCAAAGTCAATCCGGGGTTTGCCTTCAACTACCCCGACCTGGCGCAGGATATGGGTTACTTCTTTTTCACTCAACGGTACCGGCTTGGAACCCGGACCTACAAATCCGGTTACGCCCGGGGTGTTGCGCACCACGTACCAGGAATCGTCATCCATCACCATCTCTACCAGCACATACCCGGGAAATACTTTTTTCTCCACCGTTCTCTTCTGCCCGCCGCGGCTGGTAATCTCTTTTTCTGTGGGAACCATGATCCGGAAGATCTTATCTTTCATGTCCATAGAATCAACGCGGCGCTCGAGGTTGGTTTTTACCCGTTTTTCGTACCCGGCATAGGTGTGCACGACAAACCAGTCTTTCTTGACCTCGGTTTCTTCTTCACCGTTGGCAGTCTCTTCAGTTTCGTTTTCGGGAGCCTGGTTCATTTCATCGCCGGCCCCGGCATCTGTTCCTGTGTTCATATCGAGGGAGGACTTTTAGCCCCCTTCACTCTCCTTATAGAACCTTTGTTCTAAATATATTGAATCCGGCTTAAACGGCCGATCAACCAATCACCAGCTGCAGAACAGCTAAAAAGATGCTGTCTAAGATCCAGAAGAATACGCCGATAACTATTACTGCGGACAGGACTATACCGGTGAAAACTCCAAACTCACGCCTGGTTGGCCAGTTCACCTTTTTCATTTCTGATTTTACTTCTTGAAGGAATTTACTAACTCGCTTAAAAAAACGCATTTATCCAACCTCTTCCCGAAATAATGATTGATTTGACTGATCCGGCTTTTAACCCCTTTGGAAAACCGAACTTTACTTGGTTTCTTTATGCAGGGTGTGTGCCTTGCAGCGGCCGCAGTATTTTTTCACTTCCAGGCGGTCCGGGTTGTTTTTTTTATTCTTGCGGGTGGTATAGTTCCGTTCCTTGCATTCCTCGCAGGCCATATGTATGGTTACTCGCATTTACTTCTCCCACCTGTCTCTTAAATTCGTAAGTTACAATTTATCACAAAAAGTTCCAGCCTGTCAATAATCCTGCATAATTAGGAGGCGGGTTATAAGGCCCGCCCCCTAATGGTTGCTATTAGAGGCATTAATATTACCCGCTGGATCCTTTTTTACTCCTGAATCGAGGTAACTACTCCGGCGCCGACTGTGCGTCCGCCCTCGCGGATTGCAAAACGCACTCCTTCTTCGATGGCGATAGGGGTAATCAGCTCGATATCCATATTCACATTGTCGCCGGGCATAACCATTTCCATGCCCTCAGGCAGGGTAATAGTCCCGGTAACGTCGGTGGTCCGGAAGTAAAACTGGGGACGGTATCCCTGGAAAAACGGGGTGTGACGGCCGCCCTCTTCCTTCTTCAATACATATACTTCCGCGCCAAACTTGGTATGCGGGTTAATCGAACCCGGCTTGGCCAATACCTGGCCTCTTTCCACCGACTCACGGTCTACACCGCGCAGCAATACCCCGATGTT
Source organism: uncultured Syntrophomonadaceae bacterium (assembly GCA_964458455.1). Lineage (GTDB taxonomy): Bacteria > Bacillota > Dethiobacteria > DTU022 > DTU022 > B1SED10-74M. The sequence goes on from CAYWIY010000094.1 coordinate 6,681, forward strand.
GTCGCCGGCTTCCGCATAATCCAAAAGCTTGCGGAACATCTCCACACCGGTAGCTACCGTCTTGCGGGCCTTGTCTTCAAAGCCAACTATCTCTACTTCTTCGCCAACCTTGATCTGGCCGCGCTCCACCCGGCCGGTCACAACTGTACCGCGGCCGGTAATGGAAAAGACGTCTTCTATCGGCATAATAAAGGGCTTGTCTTTTTGACGCTCAGGCATCGGAATGTAATCGTCTAAAGCGTTCATCAGTTCCCAGATTACCTTGCAGTCATCACACTCCGTGCTGCCGCAACCGCAATCTAAGGCCTTCAGGGCTGAACCGGTGATCACTGGGGTGTCGTCCCCGGGAAATTCATATTCACTGAGCAAATCCCTTACTTCCATCTCTACCAGCTCAAGAAGCTCAGGGTCATCAACCATGTCCGCCTTGTTCAAAAATACAACTATGCTCGGAACACCTACCTGGCGGGACAGCAGTATATGCTCGCGCGTCTGCGGCATCGGTCCATCCGCCGCCGATACCACCAGGATCGCTCCGTCCATCTGGGCCGCTCCGGTAATCATGTTCTTGACGTAGTCCGCGTGACCGGGACAGTCAACATGGGCATAATGACGGTGGTCCGTCTCGTATTCCACGTGCGCCGTCGCTATCGTAATCCCACGCTCCTTCTCTTCAGGAGCCTTGTCAATCATGTCAAACGATGTCTGCTGGGCATAACCCACATTCGCCAAACAGTAGGTCATCGCCGCAGTCAATGTCGTCTTGCCGTGGTCCACGTGACCAATCGTTCCTACGTTAACATGCGGTTTCGTCCGTTCAAATTTCTCCTTCGCCAACTAAATGCACCTCCACTATTGGTAAGCAATACTTTGATTTATTATTTTTTGAGCAATGCTCTGGGGAACCTCTTCATAACGGTAAAACTCCATGCTGTAAACACCGCGCCCCTGGGTATGCGAACGCAGTTCAGTAGCGTAACCAAAAACTTCCGATAAGGGCACAACTCCGCGTACTATTTGATGGGCGCCTTTTGGTTCGGTACCCAGGATCCGCCCTCTGCGCCCGGTTAAATCGCCGA
>CAYWIY010000095.1:0-3195 GCA_964458455.1 uncultured Syntrophomonadaceae bacterium
GATATTCATGCGGATTTCCTTGTAGGCGCGATCTTTCTTGTAACCGATAAAATGATGCGAGTTTGCAATTACTCCACCTGCATTGAGGATATAATCTACCCCGTAAACAATGTTTCTTTCCGCAAGCAGCCTGCTGTTTTTCTCGTCATTTTCGAGCTGATTGTTGGCCGCCCCCGCCACCACCTGGCATTTAAGCCTGGGAATGGTTTGGTCATTCAATATTCCCCCCAGAGCGCAGGGTGAAAAAAAATCAACCTCAGCATCGTAGATTTGCTCGGGCGGTACCGTTTTCAGGGCAAGTTCCCGGGCAGCTCTTTTCACTGCCTCTTCACTGACATCGGCAGCAATTACTTCTGCACCCTCTTCGAGCAGGTAACGGGCCAGCATCAAACCTACATTACCCAAACCCTGGATAGCCACAGACCGGTTTTTCAGGGAAGCGCTGCCAAAAACTATTTCCGCCATACCTTTCATGCCGTGCAGCAGTCCGTAAGCTGTAGCACCCGAAGTGCTTCCCACCCCGCCGTAATCTTCCGGGAGGGCCACACAACAACCTGTCTCCTTCGATATAATCACCATGTCTTCTTCGACTGTGCCGATATCAACACCTGTGATATAGCGCCCATTAAGGGAAGAAATTAGCCTGCCAAATGCACGCAGCAGCTCTTCTGTCTTTTCAGTTTTGGGATCGCCAATAATGACCGCCTTACCGCCCCCGTAATTGATGCCGGCAGCAGCATTTTTGTAGGTCATTGCTTTTGCCAGCTTGAGAGCATCTTCCAGGGCCTGTTCATCGCTGTCATACGGCATCATCCGGGTGCCCCCAAAGCCCGGGCCGAGAGCAGTATTGTGCAAAGCAATAATTGCCTTCAAACCAGAAAATTTATCGTAGCCGTAGACGACCTGCTCATAACCACCGTCCTGCTCCAACCGCTTAAACATATCAAGCCTCCTTCAGAATAAATCTCTGGCAATCTCACAATCATTACAGTTTTCCTACTATTGTATTTTTACTATTCAATTCTACCTGTCCTTATCATCTCCTCTTTAAAAAGTTAAACAAAAGTATACGGCTCAACCTGTTCGTTGACATAACAGGTGGATTGCTATAACATGTAGGCAACAAGAACAGGTAATCAGACAAGCAATGCTCCTACTTATAACCTTTTAGGAGGCGAACCGGATATGAAGAAGTCACTGGTAATAGCACTGGCAGTAATTATACTTGCCGGCAGCGGAATTGTTTTTGCTGAATATTCACCTTATGAGACGCTGTTCGGGGTAAACGCAGAAAATCTCAGCAGTGAAACAGAACAATCAGCAGAAAACGATGAAGCAATTGAGAACAATTCTGAAAATGAACGCCTCGAAGTTTCCGAAGCGGTTCACAACGCCCTCAGTGATAACGCCTTAACACCAAAAGACGGGAATGCATTTGGTAAAGCGGTATCTGATCAGGCCAAAGACGAAAGTATTGATCTCGGCCAAATAGTCTCTGATGCTGCCCGGGAAGCAGCCCGCGAGCAAAACAGGCAAAATAACAACGGCGCCAGCGCTGAAGAACGCTCAGAAGTTGCAGAAGCAGTGCATGAAGTTTTAGGCGGCGGTGAATCTACCCCTGGAGATGGAAATGAATTTGGAGAAAAAGTCTCTGAACAGGCGCGGGAAAAAGGAGCAGAATTTGGTCAGGAAGTGTCTGACGCTGCCAGAAACGCAAATGGCAGCAGCAGTGCCGGAAACAGGGGCAACAGCGGAAATGCAAGGCCACAAGGAGCAGGGAAACCCGGCAATTAAGTCATAGATAGAGGTAATCACAACTCGATATCTGATTATTAAATCCAAGCTGTCCCTCCCCATAGCTAAGCATATATAAAGGCCCGGAATAATCCGGGCCTGTTTTCTTGAGCCTATTTACATTGAACCGCTTCCGGCCTCTTCAATCATTTAATCCAAGAGCATACTGCATGATCAATACTGCGTCCCGGATATCGATTATGCCGTCTCCGTTATAGTCGGCGGTTCCGGCCTGCTCTTCGGTAAGCGTAACCAGTCCTAAAATATACTGCATAACCAGGGTTACGTCCCGGACATCAACTCCACCATCACCGGTTACATCACCTGAAACGGGATCCGTTTCATTTACAGGTTCATCTTCTTCGGGGTTATCCCCTTCATCCAACTCATCTTGATGCGAGCCATTATCATTGCCGCCATTGCCATTATCGTGATCCTCTAAAGGGTCATCTCCTGGATTGCCTTCAGGTTCGTCCGCATCCTGATCCGGATCTGCACTTTTAACCAGCTCCAGGTAGGTTTCAGCCAACCAACCGTGTTTTAAATCGCCTTCTATTTCTACTGCCGCATACCACCAGTGATGATAAGAGGATGTGGTCCTAACCTGAGAAGCATAAATACCATTGCTGGGATGAGCCTTGATCTGTGCTTCAGTACCGCGCGGCACCAGCACCGGATCCTCATCTACCCCCTCGAGGCGGAAGTTAAGATTTACAGCGGTGGTTTGGACTCTATCAAGGGGCATAAAAACTTCCGAACGGGGAGGGCCTGCGGGAACTTTGATAAAAGCGGTAGGCCAATTTCTTTCACCCGGTGTAGTCGTAAAAAGGTTATAAGCGCTCCTGCTGCTGCTTGAATCTGAGATCAATATTGAACCGTCAGTTTCAATTTTTTCTACCACCCCTACATGGCCCAAAGAACCCCCAAACGAAGCTTCACCGTCCCAAAAAGCAATGCTGCCCACCAGGGGATCATCAACCACCTTCGCCCCTCTTGCCGCGTCATCAGCCCACCGAAAAGCGCTAAAACGCATGCTATCGAGGGCATAGGGGCAATATCCGAGCTGCATCATCCGGCCGTGGGCATACCAGGTGCAATTCGAGCCCTTGGAGGGGAATGGATTGAAGATGGTGTATTCAGGCAGGTACGGCCAGCTTTCAAACTCCTCCCTGGTCATGACCGGGCTTCCGTTATCAGCTGCCGCCGGGGCAGAAGAAGACAAAACCAGGACTGCTGTTAGAATAACAACCAGTGTTTTGAATATGATCATCAGCTGTTCCTTCCAGGTCAAAAGCACTCCCGAAGGGCTCTATAAAATGGTGGATAATTTCCCGGCACCTGCCGCCTCGGATTAAAGGAATAGTTATTGTTATATTCTAACACTAAATCCAAATAAATCAA
>CAYWIY010000095.1:3295-7734 GCA_964458455.1 uncultured Syntrophomonadaceae bacterium
GTTGGCTTTTTAAGGCTGCATTACACCGGCGAAGACCAGCCAGGCCAGGACGCTCTTGGCCACCAGGCTGAGGATTATGTAACCTCTTTCCCCGTATAAATAGTCTTTCCAGGGCCCTACTTTTTTGTACTGCAGGATCATATTTATTGGGAACAGGTTAAAAAACACAAAATACGAGCCGATTATGGCGTAAACAAACCAGGGCACTTCAGCCGGATCGGCATTGCCCAGGGCATGCATAATTATAATTACCCAGGGCCCGATCCCGGCTATGGTGCCGAATACAAAAGGCGACCAGTTTGTTTTTCCCGTATACTGGTTCAGTCTTTCCATTAAAAGCCCAAACCAGTTCATGGAAGCGTTAAGGACAAATATAGCAACCAGGGCACCAATATCATAAACACCGAAAAGCATGGCAATCAGGAAAATCATCAATGATGAACTGAGCGAGTATTCGTACCAGCGAAACTGGTTAATACCCCTCTTAAGGTCGCTGTTGTAGACTTCATTTGCCCCGGGCATAACTATGATAAAGTGGGCCAGCGCTGATAGCAACAGGAAAAACGAAACAAACATGGCAAATGGAATTTCCCCCAGCTGCTCCGGGTTGGTCACCAGGCGCATAATTTCAGTGTCAAATTTAAGGAAATAGGACATTACAGGAGTCCTGAAATCGCTGAACTGATCAATGCTCAGGGCAAAATAAAGCATCAAGCCCCCCTGGACCAGGTGTAAGAAGCCCATTGTTAGGTTAAAATTTTTCAGGTAACCAAAGCTGATCCCCCGCCCTTTCCTGCGGGCCTTTCTACCTTCAAGTTCCTGTATTTTTTCAGTAAGTTCCCGGTTTTCAATTTCGATGTCCCGGCTTTTATCATCCGTTGAAAGCACCAGCTTTTCTTCACCTATATAAATCCCATCTTCCCAGATCCCGATCCTTTTTTGCCCGTCCGGGTAAATTAAAACACCACGGCCATTCTTTTTGCCCCTTTTCCAGTGTCCGGAGTACATACTACCGTCCGGGGCGGTTAATGTGCCTTCTCCGTGGGGCCTGTCATCAGTCCATTCCCCTGCATACCTGGTTCCATCAGGGCGGCTCCAAACCCCGTAACCGTGCCTCTTTCCCTCTTCCCACTCTCCTTCATAAACCGTCCCATCCGGGTAGGTATAGCGCTTCATTTCCATTTTTCTCTTCCCCGCCTCTTCAAGTAGTTTTCTGTACTCCTTTATTTATATTGATTTATTTTTATATTAGCATGTTTCGAAATTAGATCAAGTATTATTTTTCAGTATAATCAAGCATGTCACCCCAGAGGTCCTGGTATTATTAAATCATAGCGGCCAATAACCACAAACCTGCTTTGACCAGCCTGCCTCTTTTTGCTAATATTGTTCCATATTCGCTGCCTCATAAATGTACAGTTAAAAGAACAGGAGATGGGACAATTGAAAACTGCTAAATTAATTGCCTGGCTGGGACTTTTGTCCATGGTAGCCGTCCTTTTAAACGGATTTATAAACGGTAGTTTTAGCGAAGACGGCGCCAGGCTCCTGGCCAACCCCTGGGGCATTGTTTCCCTGGTCGATCTTTATGTCGGTTTTATTCTATTTTCAATGTGGATTGCCTTCCGGGAAAAAAACATTTTCGCAGCTACAACCTGGATCGTATTGATGATGGTATTTGGCTTCTTAACTGCTTCCGTATATATCCTGGTGGCACTTTATGGCAGTAATGGGGACTGGCTCAAATTATTCCTGGGGGATCGCAAAGAAGAACTGCTGGAAAAAACGATCTGAACTGCAGGAAAAAAAGGTGAAGGACATTTATCTTGGGAAATAAGCAAAATGAAATCTTTGAAGAATTAAAATCGGTTGTTTCGGGCAAAACCTTTGATGCCATTTTGCCCCCCCTGGTTTTTGTCGCCGCGAACAGTCTCTTTGGGCTTGATGCCGCAGTGATCACCGCCCTGGGGCTGGCCATCCTGCTGGGTGCGGCCCGGGTTCTCAGAAAACACACCTGGCTGTATGCCCTGGGCGGATTGCTGGGGGTAAGTGTTGCTTCAGCACTGGCTTACCTGACCCGCAGCGCAGCCGGCTATTTTATTCCGGCCATCGCCAGCAGTGCCCTGCTTTTACTCCTGGCCCTGGGAAGCCTTGCTGCCGGGAAGCCCCTGGTTGCCTGGACCAGTCACCTCACGCGGGGGTGGCCCCTGGAATGGTTCTGGCGCCGGGATATCAAGCCGGCTTACCGGGAAGTAACCCTGTTCTGGAGCAGCCTGATCCTGATGCGGCTGATTATACAGGTCACATTATATTTGAGTGAAGATCCGGCCAGGCTGGCCTGGGCCAATACCCTTTTGGGCTGGCCGGTTATTATCGTTGTGCTGGTCCTCAGCTATCTTTATGGGATCTGGCGGTTACGCATTCTGGGCGGTCCCGGTGTGGAGGAATTTCAAGCTGGAAAAGAACCGCCCTGGCAGGGGCAGACCCGGGGTTTCTAAGTGCAGCTTGCCCAAATTTATTAGCGTTCTTAACAAAAAATCATTAGTCAAACGTCTGAGATTAAAATATTTCTCTAACCAATTACCGCTGCACTATTTAAGAAACTTAATTCAGCTGCCTGCAGTGCATACAAAGATGCCATTCACCGTTTTTCCTCTTCGCACTTTTCCTTCTGCTCACATTCCCGCAGGGACTGATCAAGACGGGCCAGTTTGTTCCTGGCAGATGCAGTCAGGTTAGGCATATACTTGTCTTTGTAAGCCAGGGCAATATCTTTGCGGCTCGTTTTTCTGCCTTTTTCCACACCGCCCCACTCAACTTTTTTATTCTGGAAATAGAGATCTAAATCGACAACCCGGTTACCTTCATCATCGTATTCCAGGGACATCATGATTCTTTTTACTTCCTTGGGGCTCATATAGGTAAACAGCCGGACCTGGAAAACAGGTACAGTCATCAAAACAAAGGGGTGGTCGACAGACCAGGTTTCGCCCAGGATAAAGCCAACTTCAAGGTCTTCGATTAAAGTAGCCACCCGCTCATAGTTGATGTTATAGCGCTCCATGGAATCGTAAATATTAATTTTAAGCTCCCGCCATTCGCCTTCTTCCAGTTCTTCTGTAAGATATTTAACCGCCTGGCGCCTCAACTCCTGGTAAAGTTCAGGCACATTTTTCTTAATAAGCAGGGTATTGTCCAGCAGGTCGGAAGTGCTCAAAGGACGGGATAGGGGGCGATCTGTGAAACAAAGCACGCTCCAGCTGGAATGGCCCTTGATGATCGCTTCCTGGAGGGCTGTAGGAAGTGCATCATATTCCGACTGAACTTTTTCGAGAATTTTTTCCCCTGGTGGGGGTGCCTTCATGACCAGCAAGCCCGGCCCCAGTTCCGCCTTTTCAATACTCTCCTGCAGGTGTTGATTGTTTATGATCGATATAAGCAGGGGGGAGGAACCGATGTCTGAAAGCAGCACGGGCGTCTTTCCGTTTATCTGCTCTTTTTCCTCGTCTTTTTCCAGGACAAACATGATTGTATCCCCTTCGCTGCTTTCTTCAATAGCCTGATCAAGAGGCTTCCTCTCTGAAGAATATTCCTTTTCCAGCAGTGACAAAAGCTGTTCCCTGTCACTGTTTCTAAAAAATAAAAAACGGGGGCCAGTTCGCACCAGGATCATGGCAGAGCTCCTTCCATAGTTATTAAAAACTGCCGGCTAAAGCATGCGTCCATTCAAAAGCTTATACTGTCTTTCATGGTTAGTCCCTACAGGGTAAGGAATGTGATAAATTCGCCAGGAAGGGTATAAAATTATATTAATATCTTTACAACCATTCAAAGTACAGGGGTTGCCGTCTGCCGGGCAGTCAAGGTTATGACCGTAAAGGTTATAGTCAGCAAAGTCAGGAAGATCTTCCTGGCAGTGAGCCAGGCCCACTTTTAATCCCCGGACTTCGATAACGGTTCCATCCGGTACGATCCGGCTCCTGCCTGCCTCTTCTTCAAGCAGCCCGGCCAGATCATGGTTGCCCGGGACTATATAGATCTCTTCGGCAACAGAACTCTCCAATTTCCGTAAAAACGGCACCGCCTTTTCCTTATAAAGGTGGGCCAGGTCGGAGTAGAGTTCCAACTTGATGTCATCGGCCAGATCCCCGGTGTGGATAATAATCCGCGGCTTTAAAATTTCTACCAGGCTGATCACTGATCTATAGGCATAAGAGGGTGTATCGCTCAAGTGCAGGATCAGGTCCTCTCCCGTTTTCATGGCTTCTTCCAGTGCCCTGGGCACGTAGTAGCCACGGCAAAGGTAATTAATGTATCCCGGTATATTTTTCAGGCAGTCTTTCATGTTTTTGTCTACTTCACTCATTTTAAGGACACTCCTTGCTTATAGAATTAATTATAGCAAAACACGAAGCCTAATTAAAGGTGACACGGGTAAG
>CAYWIY010000096.1:0-7697 GCA_964458455.1 uncultured Syntrophomonadaceae bacterium
CAATTATTGCCCTGGGGTTAATTGGCCTAACGTTTGGACTACTTCTTCCTATGGCGGCGAAAGTGTTTGCCGTTAAGGTAGACCCCAGGGTGGATAAAATAAAAGATGTTCTTCCCGGTGCCAACTGCGGCGCCTGTGGTTATGCCGGTTGTGTTCAGTTTGCTGAAGCTGTGGTAAGAGGAGAGGCCAATCCTTCCGGCTGCATTCCTGGAGGTACCGAGACGGCAACAGCCCTGGCTGCAGAACTGGGAATTGAAGTGGGCGAAGCAGAACCGCTGGTAGCGACAGTTTTCTGCATTGGGGACAATGAAAGGGCGGCTGATACATTCATATATGATGGTGTGGAGGATTGTGCTGTTGCCGGACGTTTTAATGGAGGCTTTAAAGCCTGTGGTTATGGCTGTCTCGGGCTGGGCAATTGTGTCCGGGTCTGCCCGTTTGAAGCAATCGAAATGGGTTCTCACGGTTTGCCGGTCGTTGACCAGGAAGCCTGTACCGGCTGCGGGCTCTGTGTGAATGCCTGCCCGCGGGATTTGATAAAAACTCTTCCTCGCCGGTCAAACCAGGGACACCTGGTGCTCTGCAGTTCCCACGACCGGGGCAAGACAGTATCGAAAGCTTGTTCAGTAGGTTGTATAGCCTGCAGGGCTTGTGTGAAAGCCTGCCCGCAGGAAGCTATAGATATGGATGACAAACTGGCTGTAATCGATCTTGACAAATGCGATGATTGCGGAAAGTGCGTACCTGTTTGTCCGCCGGTAACTATTTACCCGCGCACCGCGATACCCAGAAACAAGGCAGAGTTAGAAAAACGGCCTGCCGCTGCCGCCGCATCTGAAGAGGGCAGTTGATAAGAGTAGTTCCTTAATTGTTGGAGCATGTGAAAAAATTATTATGCCTGCTGATTTAGGCAAATAAATAACCGGGTGGCTGACTGAAATGAGCAAAAAATGGTTGAATTACATCGGTATAACTCTGGTTCTATTCGCTTTCTGGGCTGCTGTTAGCGGTCAATTCCACTGGCCTCAATTAGCGGTGGGCTTTGCCGCTTCAGCTTTTGTGGTTTTTTTTAACCGCAACCTGATCATTACCGCCCAGGACAGGCCTCCGGTAACCTTGAGAAACGTTTTTTGGTTAATTGGTTACGTTTTTAAATTGCTCAGGGATATCCTGATTGCTAATTTCCAGGTGGCTTACCTGGTCCTGCATCCGAAGATGCCGATTGTCCCTAATATGGTGCCGATGCGGGTGGAGATAGACAGCGTGGCCAGCCGGGTGTTGTTGGGAAATTCAATTACTCTCTGCCCGGGAACTCTAACGGTTCTGGCGGATGAAAAAGACTTCCTCGTCCATGCATTGACGGTGGAAAGCGGCGAGGCCATTACACAGTGGCATCCTATTACCAGGCTTCAGCAGATGGAGCGTGAATAGAAATGATCTATGAACAGATACTTGATTATTTATACACAATAGGGGCGATCCTGGTCATGCTTATGATCTTTTTATCTATGATCAGGGCTCTGGCAGGGCCGACGGCGCCTGACCGGGTAGTGGCGATTAATATTATTACCACCTATACCCTGATTATCATTACCCTGATTGCCCGAATATATGAACAGGTGTATTTCCTTGACATCGCCATGGTATATGCCCTGATGGGCTTTATTACCACAATTGGCGTGGCCAAGTACCTGGAGAAAGGAGCCCTGGACTGATCGACGCCGTGCTAAATATCATACTTTATATTGCATCGATAATATCATTTATAGTGGGATTGTTTTTCCTGGCGGTTGCTACCATTGGTTTGCTGCGTCTGCCTGATGTTTACAACCGGCTTCATGCGACGACCAAGTGTGACACCCTGGGGGCGGGCCTGGTCCTTTTGTCCCTTGCCTTGCAGAGTGAGCTTGCTGTTGCTGTCAGGCTGGCTCTGTTGATCATTTTCATTGTAATTACCAACCCGACGGCTGCCCATGTTATCGCCAGGGCTGCTTATAGAACCGGGATTAATCCCGTAATCGGTAGGAGTGAGCCGGATGGTTGATGTATTGACTCTAGTCTTAGATGGTTTGCTGTTACTCTTTCTGGTGGTTTGCGCTATTGCAGTGGCCCAGATCCGTGACATGCTCAGCGCTGTAATTGTGTTTGCCTCTTTTGGTTTGATCATGGCCATTGTCTGGCAACAGCTTAGTTCGCCCGATGTGGCCATGGTTGAAGCAGCGCTTGGTACCGGGGTAACCACCTTGCTGCTAATAGCGGCAATCAGTAAAACCAGGCGGGCTGAGTAAGTATCCTTTAGGAGGGATATTCGGGTGGAAGATTTACTATTTATTATCATTGCGGCTATTTTTGCCATGCGCTACCTGCTGCGTCTTCAAGCCCGCGGTGTATTCACCATATTGCTGGTCGGCTTGATTGGCTTTTTCTTTAGCTTTACAGTTGCAGAAATGCCACCTTTTGGCGACCCAAACAATCCTGTTTTCAATGAAATTCCAGCCCGCTATATGGGCGAAGGAATAGCAGATACTGGAGCCGTGAATATTGTGAGCAGTGTTATTATCGATTACCGCGCTTTCGACACCCTTGGTGAGGCAACGGTTCTTTTTGTAGCTATCGCCGCGGTAATTGCTACCTTGAAATCTCACTAACGAGGAGGCAGGTAACCGTGGAAGATCAAATTGTTCGGATAACCAGCAGGCTTGTGGCGCCCTTTATCCAGGTATACGGAATCTATGTTATCCTGCACGGGCACCTGTCGCCGGGTGGAGGATTTTCAGGGGGAGCGATATTTGGTGCCAGCCTGGTCCTGGTAGCCCTGTCTTTTAACCTCGAAGTTGGGGCCAAACAAATATCGCATGCCACCGCTTCTGTCCTGGAAAGCGGTGGAGCTCTCGGCTTTGTTATTACCGGGCTGGTAGGGGTGGCCTTAGGGGCCAACTTTTTGTCCAACCAGGCGGCCGGATTTCCGCTCGGTGAGGCAGGGGAGTTTTTCAGCGCGGGAGCAATATTTATAATAACAGCCTTCCTCGGGGTTAAGGTTGCCAGCACTATTGTATCTCTTTTCTATAATATTATCGAAGGGGAAGATTAAAATGGAGATGTTCATGAAGATTGTCCACAACTATTATTACATGGTGGCAATCCTGCTTTTTATTATCGGTATGCACACCATGCTTACACACTCGAATTTGATCAAAAAAGTGATCGCCATGAATATCATGGACACCTCAGTTTTTTTAATGTTTGTGGCCGTTGGTTATACTTACGGAGGAGAGGCTCCGATTGTTACAGCGCCTGCCAATGAAGTGCTGTATGTAAACCCCCTTCCCGGATCTTTAATGTTGACCGGAATCGTGGTAGCCGTTAGTATTACCGCTTACGCCTTGAGTTTGATCGTAAAAATATATCGTTACTACGGAACTGTTGATTATGATGAAATTTGCCTGATAAGGAGCCAGGAGTAGTGGAATTAACAAATCATTTTCCAGCATTAATCTTAGCAATTCTTTTAGGCATCTCGTTTTTGTCCCCAATATTGTACCGCTGGGCCAGAAAACTTAGTGCACCGGCCTTGATTGCTTCGCTGTTCCTGGCCCTGGTAATGGCGATTTACCTTATGGTTCAAGTTATCCAGGTTGGTGAATTTACTTACTACATGGGCGGCTGGCCTCCACCGTGGGGCATAGAGTTAAAGGTGAACTTGATCCGGGCTTACATGCTGTTAATTATCCTGGCCGTTAGCCTGTGGATCATGATTTATGCCCTGAAAGACCTGGAACACGAACTTAAGACTGAAGTAATGGGCTGGTACTATACCTTGTATGCCCTGGTTGTCGGTTCAATGGCTGGAATAGCTCTAACTAATGACCTGTTTAACCTGTTTGTTCTAATGGAAATATGCGCTATCTCGGCCTGTGCAATTATTTCTATCAAGGAAGATCGCGCCTGCCTGGAAGCAAGTTTTAAATACCTGATCTTGAGCGCCATGGGAACCGGTTGTTTTTTGCTGGGTGTGGCAATGCTGTACATGGTTACCGGGCACATGAATTACGACCTGGTTAATCAATATTTGCCTGCTGCGGTGGAGCAGTACCCTAACAATATGTTTGCTGCATCAGCATTATTCATTGTAGCGTTTGGGACCAAGGCAGCTTTATTCCCGCTTCATGTCTGGCTTCCAGATGCCCATGCCTCGGCCCCGTCACCCTCAAGCGCCATGCTTTCAGGCCTGGTGATTAAAATATACGCTTTTGCCCTGTTTATTATGTTTTACCAGCTTTTTCCCCGGCCGCTGCTCGAGTCAATACCGCTCAATGAAATCATACTCTGGCTTGCTGCAATGGGGATGTTGTTTGGGTCTATATTTGCTATGGTTCAGGTTGATATAAAAAAGATGCTTGCCTATTCCAGCATTGGCCAAATCGGTTATGTGTTTTTGGGAATTGGGCTTGACGATACCATTGCGATAACCGGTGGGTTTTATCATTTGCTTGTGCATGCGATCATGAAGTCGATGCTCTTTATGTGCGCCGGGGTGATCATTTATTCCACCGGTATTCGCCAGATCAAACAGCTGGGAGGAATCGGGCAGGTTTTACCCATCACCATGATTGCTTTTACCATAGGCAGTGCCTCCATGATTGGTATTCCAGGAACCGGAGGTCTAATCAGCAAATGGTACCTGGCCCTTGGCGCCCTTGAAATTGGAAGGCCCATTTTCGTGGTGATTATCCTGGCCAGCAGTTTGCTGAACGCAGCCTATTATATGCCAATTATTGTAAATGCGTTTATGCAGCAGGAAGAATTTGAACACGAAGTAAAACCGGTACCTCGTCAGATGCTAATACCGCTTATAGTTGGGATGGCTGCCATAATCTTTTTCGGAGTTTTCTCCAGGCCTACTATAGTGTTGTTGGAAAATGCCTTGCAGTTGTTTTTTTAACAATCCTGGGATTGTTTAAAAATATTGCCGTAAACTTAGTTGAACTATATAATGATTTTTGGAGGTGGCTTCGGTGGATGAAGCGACAGCAATTACAATAATAATGTTTGTAATATTTTTCCCAATTATTATGACCCCAATCCTGATGTCGGCCAGCGGCAGATCGGATAAGCTACGTGATATTTTAGCCGTGGTGACAAGCGCTGTAACTTTCCTGCTTGTCCTGACACTATATCCTTTTGTAGTGAGAGGGGGCATTGTTCAATATACTTTCTTTGAAATACTGCCGAACCTGGAAATTTCAATCAGGCTTGATGTGCTTAGTTTTAGCCTGACCGCCATAGCTGCTTTCATTTGGCTTTTATGCACAATCTACTCTATTGATTACATGGCCGAAGAACATGGAGGGAGCCGTTATTATGCGGTTTTGATGTTTACCCTGGGCAGCTGCCTTGGAATATTCCTGGCTGGAGACTTTTTTACCCTCTTTGTGTTTTTCGAGTTAATGTCTCTTATTTCTTATATCCTGGTGGTCCATGAAGAGACAGAACAGGCGTTGAAAGCAGGTTATAAGTACCTGGTCATGACCATCATCGGCGGCCTTGCCCTATTCTTTGGCATTATTATAACTTTTGAGCTTGGAGGGACCGTGTCACTTGGTGTAGGGACTATAATTGATGAAGGGACCCTGCTGGCATTCCTGGCCTTTATGTGCTTTGTGATTGGCTTTGGTATGAAAGCCGGTATGTTTCCGCTTCACGTCTGGCTTCCTGATGCCCACCCGGTTGCTCCTTCGCCCGCCAGCGCTTTGCTTTCCGGAGTAATGCTCAAAACAGGGGCTTACGGTTTGTTCAGGGTTATATTCAATGCCTTTTCAGTTGAAGTTATGCAGACCAACAACTGGGATATCGTGCTGGGAGTTCTGGCTGTTATAACAATTTTGCTAGGATCCGCCGTCGCCTTGACTCAGAACGATTTGAAACGCCGCCTGGCTTATTCCAGCGTGGGGATGATGGGCTATGTTCTTCTAGGTTTAAGTATACTTAATGAAAATGCCATCACCGGAACCATGTTTCACATCTTTTGCCATGCGATCATGAAGAGCTGCCTCTTTCTTGCAGCAGGGGCGATCATATGGAAGACCGGCAAGCGGTCCATCTCTGATTTAGGAGGTATCGGCCGGGAAATGCCTTTCACTATGGCCTGTTTTTCTATAGCTGCCCTGGCCATGATCGGGATTCCGCCTTTGAACGGGTTCTTGAGTAAATGGACCCTTGGCCTTGGAGCTTTAGATGCTAATGCTACCTTCTATGTCATTGTGCTGCTGGTCAGTAGTTTGCTGAATGCCCTTTATTACTTGCCCATTATTGTACCGGCCTTTTTCGAGATGGTAGGGGATGAAGAGCATGGACATGCTTTACAGCTTAATGTGCAAGATGCCACCCCGAAAATGCTGGCGCCATTGGTTATACTGGCTATAAGTACTGTTATTTTTGGATTGTCACCCATAAATATACCTTTCGATCTGTCTCAGATGACATCGGATTTCTTACTAAGGGGAGGTTTGTTTTAATAATCTATTTAATACTGAGGTGATTTAGCCCGTGGATGTAACATTTAGCACCTATGTCCCTCTGTACCTGGTTTTGGTACCCATGTTAACCGGGATTGTGCTGTACTTGTTTCCCGAAAGCAAGATGCTAATTCGCAAAGCGGGAGCTATTCTTGCCTCACTTTTTTCATTGATCGGTGTCATGTGGCTTCTTCCTTATGTGCTGCAGGGAGAAGTCTGCTGTGATTTGATCGAATTTATGCAGTTTGGCCTTTATTTTAGTGTTGATATCGTCAGCTGGGTTTTTGCGGTTCTGATAACCCTGGTCTATTTCCTGGCAGTGCTGTTTTCATTTTCCTACATGGACTATGAGCATAATCTCCGCCGCTACTACAGCTTTTTGATATTTACCCTGGGGGCAATACTGGGTGTAGTATTTGCCGGCGATTATTTTTCACTCTTTATATTTTTCGAGATTATGACTTTCAGCTCATTTGTGCTGGTGATCCATAAACAGGACCGGGCAGCCCTGCAGGCAGGATCGCTTTATCTCTATATGGCTATTTTAGGCGGGCTTGCACTTTTATTTGCTATCCTGCTCCTATTTGGCAGTACCGGTCATTTAGATATGGTCCCGGCATTGGAAGACCTGGGTGGTCAGCGCCTGACTATCCTGGTTTTGTTCCTGGTTGGTTTTGGTATAAAGGCCGGCCTGGTGCCTCTGCATATCTGGCTGCCTCTGGCTCATCCAGTGGCTCCTTCACCGGCCAGCGCCCTGCTGTCAGGGATCATGATTAAGGCCGGGGCTTACGGAATTCTTAGAATCAGCCTGATCTTGTTCCGGCCGGCCGGAGAAGGCGGTGCAGCTGAATGGTCCTTTATTTTTAACAGCGGTTACGCCCTGATGTGGATAGGAATAGTGACCATGCTGGCTGGCGCTATAATGGCTCTTTTGCAAAGCAATACCAAGCGGATCCTCGCTTACAGCAGTATTAGCCAGATGGGATATATTGCCGCCGGTCTCGGTGTAGCTGTATTTATGGGCCTGGAAGGGGCGATGGGCTTTACCGGCTCCCTCTATCACATCGCCAATCACGCTGTTTTTAAGGCCGGTCTCTTTTCCATGATCGGGGTAGTATATATGTTAACCCATGAACTGGAACTGTCCCGCCTTGGCGGTATGGCCAGGAAAATGCCCCTGGT
>CAYWIY010000097.1:0-7685 GCA_964458455.1 uncultured Syntrophomonadaceae bacterium
CTGTTGCCCCCATTGGTTTGGCAGTTGTCTTAGGACCAATTGTTGAAAGATCTTTAAGAACTGCCTTGTTAAGGTCAGACGGAAGTTTATTGATATTTGTCTCTAGTCCGATAAGTATCATATTAACCTTACTAACAATTTTAACAGTGGTATTTACTATAATACGGCAGATCAAAAGTGTAAAACTGGAAAATTAGATTGGGAATATATATCTTAGGGGGACTTAGCTTGTTTCATTCAATAAGCAAAATAGTTGATGGGATGGACTTTGAAACTTTTATCAGGGCCCAAAATGAATCAGAAGCTAAATCAATAATGATTAACATCATTGAAAAGTTCGGTTTTAAAGATATTGATATTGTCTTTGTAGAATGGAAGGGTAGTGGTGCCAGGGTAAGAGCCCGTGCTTATATACATAGAGCTGGTGACAACTATGCCTGGCTTCACAATGATAAGGGGGCATAAATAGTGAATTCTAAAAAAATATTGCTTGTCCCGCTGGATCCAGTTCATGATATTGGAATTAAACTCATCAATAAATCACTGCAAGAATTTGGTTATACTACAAAGATATTGCCCCCTGATAGAAGACTCGAAGAAGTAGTCAAGCACGTTGAGGCATTTGAAGCTGATGTGGTTATGATTAGCCGTACGCTTGGCTATGGTGTAGAAGAACTATTAAGTAATCTAGTGGATATTTTTGAAGCTACTGGAATTAGAAATAATATCAAATTGATCATTGGTGGAATGGCTATTAAACCTGAATTAGCTCATGAACTTGGTTTTGACGCCGGTTTTGGCGCAGGGACGAAAGTAGAAGAGGTTATAGACTTTTTAGAAGGCAGGTCATATAAACCTTTACATAAACAGGGTTCAAAACAGAAAAAAGATATGACTAAAGGTTATGATTACGTAGTAAGAGATAGGGAAATTAAGGACATGTTGGATGAAATTACAAATAAATTTTTAAATTGGGGCAAGGATAAGGCTAGCCCGGGGACACAAAGAGCAGATTACCGTGAAAAAATATTTGAAGCAAAAACAGAAAAAGAAAATAGCAAACTGCTTAAAGAACTATATAATTCTTACATTAATTGCTGTGATGTTGAAATAGCCAACTGGTATAGTGAAAAGATAAGGCATCCTAAAACTACTGAGATCAATAACGAAGATTTAGTATCATTAAGAGATTATATTTTAGAAATTAAAGAAAAATACAACCCCTTATCAATACAACATGAAAAAGATAAGCCACTGATCTTTATTCAATACGGTACAGGTTGTCCAGTGATGGATATTACTCATATTAAGGTTGCTGAGGATTGGGGAGCGGATGGGGTAGTTCATTTTGACCCCTCTTGGAACTCCAGAACCGAAGGACTTCTAGAAGGGCTACTAACACATCAGGATGATGGTTCCCTAATAACACCAGCCAACCTTAGAGAAATAAAAAGTGCACTAAACAGTGAGACACTTTGGCAAATTAGAGCCCACAGGGGGTTGAACACTCCAGAAACTGTAGTTATCGCTGGCCAACTTGGAGCAGACTTAACTAAGATTAATATTGCCTATGGATCATTAGCTGCTGGAACAGATCCGGAAAGGTTGGCAGTTGATGCTATAAAAGCTATCGAATTAGCAAGCAAATATAATATGTCTTTCGATGTAGTCACTAATGAGGAATTAAGCGGGGTTCCAGCTTTTAAAGCATTTTCCGGAATGTTGGTTGTTGCTTATACTGCCATATTAATGGATGCAAAGCCAATACTTCAACCACTGTTTTGTTATTCTCCTGAAATGATGCTAGGAGGTCAGATGCATAATAATTATATTGATTTTAATGCGGCCAAAATTATGGCGCTGAGAAGCATTATAAACGCGCCGATTTGGCCAGGTGCACCTATTGGTTTTTTAACTCACACTGAAGATAGAGTGCAGGCGGCAACTACTACAGCACTGCATGCCTCCCTGGGAAGCTCACTTGATGTAGATGGTATTTCAATATCTTCTTCAGATGAGGCCTATTCAAGAGGTCCAATTACAACTGCCTCCAGAGTAGATACTTTAAAGTCAACCAGGGAAGCACTTCGTTTCTTTGGAAATTGCAGGATTGAGCCCACTGAGCAGGCTGAACATTGGAGAGATGAATTGGTAGATAATATAAAAGAAACATTATACAAAGTCAGCCGACAAGAGAATTTTGTAGAAGCTATTTATAAAGGTATTATTGGCAGTGAGGAAGACGGAGTCTATCCAGGAAGATTTGGCCAGGGCACTGTTAAATATAAATAAGTTGTTGAAGGCTGATTTCATGAAAACTATAGGTTTTTTTGGTACTGCCAAAAATACTGGTAAAACAACCACAGTAATTTCATTGATAAATTCCACTTTAATGAAAGATTGTAAAGTAGGTGTTACCAGTATTGGTTATGATGGCGAAGATTTTGACAATATAACAAAGCTACCCAAACCAAAATATTTTATGCCACAAGGTACAGTTATTGCAACTGCTGAAAATACTTTGAAGGGCAATCATAAAGACTGCCAGGTTTTTAAAACAACGAATGTTAATTCTGCTCTGGGCAGAATACTGATTATACGCATTAATAAACCAGGTTATTACATATTAGCTGGTCCAACCAGCACAAATTATTTGAATAGCATTTTAAAAGAATTTGAAAAGCTTGGAATGGATTATGTTTTTATAGACGGCGCTTTAAATAGGATAGCACCTTTCTCTATTACAGACGGGTTAATTATGGCTACCGGTGCTGCTAAGACAACTAACATACCTGTATTGGTTCAGGAAACCAAAGCCATGTGTGATTTATTCAAAATACCATCAGCTAACTGCCAAATGCCTGAATATATTACTCTTGAAACAGGAAATGACCGATTGAAACTGCCCTTGAAATCATTATTGACTAAAGAGGATCTTGATGTTCTGTTGAACATAATCAGCTCAGAAAATATTTCGCGTCTTTATATTCCGGGAATAATTACAATGCCTTTGCTAATAATGCTTAGAGATGCCATAAAAAAGCCGTTGGAGTTAATTTTCTCTGATGTTACAAAGCTGATTTTAGCAGGCGACATAAAAGAAGTAACGAGATTCTTTCAAAATTCTGAAAATGTATTACAACACAGGATTTTCAGGCCAATAAAGCTGTTGGGGATTACTGTCAGCCCCTATTATAATTGTTATCGGCATGAATTTGGTGATTATAAAGCAGCTTATGTAGATAAAGATATTTTGTTGGAAAAAATAAGAAAAGCAGTTGAGTTACCTGTTGTAAATACCTTAGAGGATGACCTGGAACTCTTGAAAATGACAGGCGAATGTTGTGAAGATTACAAAATGTAGAGATGTGGTTGTTAAGTAAGTGATTATTACTAAAATTATGGAGGTGTTATTTTTGGTCGCTACAAGCATTACTGAAATTGTTGTTGGTGAAGAGAAGTGTTTCGGTGTTACAGTCAATTTGCCTAAAACTACGTTGATGACAATAGTTGTCCCTGAAGTTGGTTATATAATGTGTGGAGTTTTAAATGTCCCTGCTATGGATTTACTTCATTCAGAAAGGGAAATTATTGCCGGACGAGTTATTCGTGTGAAAAGTTTTGAAGACATGTTAAACGCAGAAATTGATAGTATAACAAATAAGGGCCAGGAGATTGGTATTGCACCTGGCATGAAGGGGGAGTTGGCTTTACAAAAAATGATCGATTTTAAAAAATCGGATTGAAGATAACAATAATGGTTACAGGTAGTTTAATTAATATGTACTTGGTTTTTGCTCATGACTACTAATGAATAATTATGTAGGAGGTTAAATATGGCTAAAGATCCATATAAACACAACATTCTTAAAGCGAGTCCGTATCATAAAAAGAATACAGTAATTGGAAGAAACGTAGTGATTCTTAAAGAATACCTTGATAATCGTGAACTGCAACTGATTTACCCTAAATCTCGTGTAGTAAAAAAACATGAGGCTCATGAAGTTATTATTACAGACGAAGATGCGGAGCCAGGTGATACAGTAAATAGTGTTGCTTTTCTTTGCTTTGTTGAATTTATAACTACTGGTGTTATTCTAAGAGGAGATGAAGTTAGGATTAATGGAAAGAGGATCGGCGATCTTTGTGGTTTTGATGAAACCCATATGCCCAATCATATTAACATAGTTATTAAAGGGGATGAGCTCATTTGTGGCAAAGACCTGGAACTTAGTCTTAATTCTATAATGGAATTTGTAAAAAAATAATTTATAATATGTTTCCTTCATTTCTGCCTAAAACAGTCTTGAGATGTATGTAAGGAATATCCTGTAGAATTATGACAAATAATTTATATGATTTATGATACTGTGATGGCAATTAATTTTCCACAACCTTGCTCCCACGGTTGATTACGTCAAAATCCTTTTACTCTTGGCTTGAATGCGGTAATGGCCGGAAACCAGGATTATTTTTCCCCTTGACTGAGAGATATAATTTTATCAGAGAAAGACAGGAAAAAGAAAGGTTATTAACAGGCAAAAGAATTAATGAATAGGAGGTACACCGAATGCGAAAAGTTGTGGTAGTTGGCGGAGGTTGGGCAGGTTGTGCGGCAGCATATATGGCGGCAAAAAAAGGCTGTCAGGTTGATCTCATGGAAAGAACTGATATGCTGCTCGGCACCGGCCTGGTGGGAGGTATAATGCGCAATAACGGGCGCTATACGGCTACGGAAGAATCAATTTGCCTGGGCATAGGGGATCTATTTAAAGTTGTCGATGATAACTGCCTTCACACAAATATTGAGTTTCCCGGCCATAAGCACGCTTCGCTCTACAATGTTGCGATCATGGAACCGGTGATCAAAAAAGTTTTACTCGATGCCGGGGTGGAGATCCACCTGCAAACGCGCATCAGTGATGTAGAAGTGGATAACGGCAAGATCAAACAAATCCAAAGCTCCGATAAAAGGACCTTTTCGGGTGATGTCTTCATCGATACAACCGGTACTGCAGGGGGGATTAACAACTGTACGAAGCATGGAAACGGTTGTGCGATGTGTGTCCTGCGCTGCCAGTCTTTTGGAGGCAGGGTTAGCCTCACCGCCAAGGCCGGGGTGGAAGAAATGATCGGAGTCAGGGCCGACGGATCAATGGGCGCGATGAGCGGTTCTTGCAAGCTCTTCAAAGAATCTCTCGCCCCTCATGTTGTGGAAGAACTTGACCATAAAGGTGTAGTCGTTATATCCGTCCCCAAGGACCAGATCAATACCGAAAAACTGAGCGCAAAAGCCTGCCAGCAGTATGCATCGCAGGATTATGCTGAAAACATTATCCTGCTTAACACAGGCCACGCCAAACTGATGAGTCCTTTTTATCCCCTGGAACTGCTGCGCCTGATTCCGGGAATGGAAAGAGCCCGCTATGAAGATCCTTATGCCGGAGGGCTCGGTAATTCCATGCGTTACTTTGGAATGGCCCCCAGAGACGATGCCTTGAAAGTCGAAAGGAGCGGTAACCTTTTCTGTGCCGGGGAAAAAGCTGGTCTGTTGGTCGGCCATACCGAAGCCATAGTCACCGGAAGCTTGGCCGGCTTGAATGCAGCCAGATTCACTGCCGAGCTGGAACCGGCTATTTTCCCAGACACCTTATCTGTTGGTAGCGCTGTTACTTATGTCCGCAAAGAAATGCAGACCGAAGAAGGAAAGTTGAAGAAATATACTTTTTCCGGTGCAGTCCTGTTTGAGCACATGAAGGAGCTCGGCCTTTACACCACTGATCTTGGCGAAATAAAAAGCAGGGTGGAAAAGACCGGTCTGCAGGAGGTGATTGCTGAGAATATCTAAAACAATCAAAAGAAAGGATTATAAACGCAAAAACAAAAGAAAACAGGCCTAGAAAGTAGGTAATCTTAAGTTCTTAATTCCAAAATATATCTTTGGAGGGGATTACTAAATGGCACCCGAAATTGGCCCAACACACTGGGCATTTTTGATTTTTGTTATTGCTGTTGTAGTAGCCATGATTTTAAGGCGGGGCGTAGTTTTACTTGCTGCTTTGGGTACTTTTGTCATTGCCATGATATTTACCGGTGGAGACTTGGTTTCCTCGCTGCAAAAACTTTTCGGTTCATTTATGGAAGCAGGGACCGGTTTGTTTGACATAATGCTTGTAATTGCCATGATGGTGGGCATGCTCAAAACGATGGAAAGCATGGGGTCAGATTATTTAATGGTGGCGCCAATTAAGAAACTATTGCAAAATCCTACCAGCGCCTTCTTTATTCTCGGTATTATCATGTACGTCTGCGCTCTGTTCTTCTGGCCGACCCCGGCTACAGCACTGGTCGGTGTCATCCTGGTTCCGGTTGCCGTAAAAGCCGGCATGCCGGCCATGGCGGCAGCCATGACCGTAAATATCCTTGGCCACGGGATGGCTTTGTCCGGTGACATGGTCCTGCAGGGAGCGCCGGCAATTACGTCCGGCGCAGCCGACGTGCCCATCGAGGGAGTTTTGAGCAGTGGAGCAATACTTTCAATTACGGCAGGTGTTGTGGCAATTATTGTTGCTTTTTTCATGGTTCGCAAAGAACTATCCGAAGGTAAAGGGGCAGAGCAAAGTGCACTGGTTGAAGCTCAGCCCAAAGAAAGCTACAGCGGCGGCGCTCGTTTTATTGCCATAGCTGTTCCAATTGTTTTCATCGTTCTGGTTATTTTTATGGCGGCAACAGGAATCCGAGGAGGCGCAGCTACCAGCTTGTTGGGTGGAACAGCGGCGTTTTTTATTTTGCTCGGCTCATTGATTTCGCATAGCCATGGGGCCCTGGAGAAAGCTGCGGAATATATCAGGGAAGGTTTGATGTTCTCCATTAAAATATTTGCCGTGGTTATTCCGATCGCAGGCTTCTTTTACCTGGGAGCTCCGGGTCCAGCTGAAGCTATCCTGGGGGAAGGTGCACCGGGCCTTCTTTTTGATTTGGGAGAGGCCTTTGCTGCTGCTATCCCGGTCACCGATATTCCGGTTGCATTTGGGGTTATGATCATGGGTGTAATTACTGGACTTGATGGTTCCGGCTTTTCCGGGCTGCCCCTGGTTGGGTCTATGGCCAGGGCTCTTGGCGGACCGTTAGGTATTGAGGTTTCCACTCTAGCTGCTCTTGGACAGGTAGGTTCAGTATTTAGCGGTGGCGGCACATTAACAGCCTGGGCTTTTGGCCTGGTGGCAACTGCCGGTGTGGCTGGTGTTTCTCCCCTGGATCTGGCTCGCAAAAACTTTATTCCAGTGGCCAGTGGTTTATTTGTAGCAACGATACTGGCTATTATTATGATGTAGCCTAAAAGTAACCCTTATTGGCTTAACATCTATAATTATGCCAGGGATAAGAAGTCGTATTAAGATAATTTTTCACACATTCTCCTATATATGCAACAAAGTGCAACCGACAAGCTCGAGGGGATTCTTTTCAGCGAAGCCCAGGAGCAATAATGTTGCACTTTTGTTGCACTTGCGGGATTTAGCAAAATTACCCAAATTCGAAATCCCTTCTTTTTTGGTGCGCCTGGCAGGAATCGAACCTGCGGCACCCGGATTAGGAATCCGGTGCTCTATCCCCTGAGCTACAGGCGCATGGGCTATTGTCTTTTACCGTATTTATAAGTAATTATATCTTGAATTATTACCCGG
>CAYWIY010000098.1:0-7579 GCA_964458455.1 uncultured Syntrophomonadaceae bacterium
CAGCGTTCCGGTCTGCTTCGGTCCCAAGACATACCGGTCATCATGGGGGGCATCCATGCTTCCTTGGTTCCCGAAGAAGCCGTCCATTTTGCCGATTACATTGTCCGCGGGGAAGCCGAGGAAAGTTTTCTGCCCCTGGTCAGGGCTATCGAAGCAGGTCAGGAGCCTGCAGGTATTCCGGGAGTGTCTTACTGGAAAAACGGAGAACCTGTGCATAATCCGTACGAGCAGTCGGCTATCGATATGGATACCCTGCCTATTCCTGATTTGTCCATGATGGATAATGCCTCGAAGATGTTAAGTATCCCCGTGATGACCTCGAGGGGCTGCCCTTACGACTGCAGTTTTTGCTGTGTTACTAAGATGTTCGGGCGTCGTTACCGATACCGCTGCACTGAAAGTGTTTTAGAAGAACTGGCCCAGTTCCCGGATAAACATGTCTTTTTCTGCGACGACAACTTTGTCGCCAATTCTAAGCGCAGCAAGGAACTGATGCGGGAAATGATTGAGCGCCCTGAAATCAGGATCAAGGGCTGGGGTGCCCAGGTCCGGGCTGATGCTTCATATGACGATGAATTAATGGATTTGATGTACCGTTCCGGCTGCAGCATCGTTTATATCGGTTTTGAATCCATAAATCCCGAAACGCTCAAGGGCTACAATAAAGAACAAAGTGTCGATGACATCAAGGAAGCGATACGCCGTTTTCATGAATACGGGATCAGGATCCACGGCATGTTTGTCTTCGGCGGCGACGGCGATACCGCGGAGACGATCAGGGAAACGGCCGACTTTGCCGTTGAAGCCAAGATCGATAGCGTCCAGTTCATGATGCTTACACCCATGCCGGGCACGCCCTTTTACGAGCAGTTGGAGAATGAGGGCAGGATCATCAATTACGACTGGTCCCTTTATGACGGGCACTATGCCGTTTTCAAACCGGCCCTGATGACCCCGGAAGAGCTGCAGCAAGAAACCCTCAAGGCTCACAAAAGGTTTTATTCCCTGGCCAATATTTTTAAAAACGTTACTACTACCGGCTGGGCTTCCGCCCTCTACCGGGCCATCGGTTTCGGACTGGTCAGGCATTTTGCCTTCCAGAGCCGCTGGTATAACCGCTACCTTAAAGACCAGGCCTATGCCAAATACCGGCCGGTAACCCTCTTTTACCGCCAACTGGAAGCCCCTGTTGCAGGTGGAGAATCAGAAGAAGCTTCCACTTCACCGCTCAGGATTACTTTAACCGAGCAAAAAGGGATCCTGTACCTGAAAATAAAAGGCATTGCTGACAGCCTGCAGCTTAAAGAGTTAAACCGGACCCTGAAAAAAATGCTGCCCCGGCACTACAACCAGATGGTGGTTAACATGGAAGGCCTGCGTTTTGCCTCCGAAAAAGCCGCTGCCGGTTTTGCCTCCTACCTGGAAAAGCTGGGTTCGAAAGTGCGCCGCCTGCAGGTGGTGACAAAAGCAGAACAGCAGGCCCGCAGCCTGCTGAACTGGAAGCGAAAAAGCCGCTTCAAACTGCCCCGTTTCGAGCTCATGCTCCACAAGCACTAATGGGTGACGCGGGAACGTTTCATCTGTTATTTGTTGTGTACCGGGGCTTTCGGGGTTGTCATGGGGACGCTTGAGGTGACAAAAGGACATTTTTTTAACATACATGGGCATATGTCAGGAAGCTGTTAGGAGTAAATTTCTTCTGACATATATTCAAGGGTATGCCGGGTTTTTGCTACCAAAACCTGATTTCGCTAACGGCCAGGAAATAACCCAGGAAAAAAGCGATCAGGCATAAAAAAAAGAGAATTCCCCAGGATTTACTGCGAACCTTTTTCTTCTTTCTCGAACTGCGAGCCAATTAACACCCTCCTTTCACCTGACGCGGGTGATGCGGGGACGTTTCACCTGTCATCTTCATCTTACCGGGTGACAGGGGGACGTTTCATCTGTCATCGTCATCTGTTTGAAGCCAACTTTGTCGCTATAGCAGATGTAAAGGGGAGTTGCCACGGAAGCGCTTCCCTTTTTTAGTACCGGCCCACTTCTTTTCCGCAGGCTTGTTTCCTTCTTGTTCCACTGCGATTCATTGGATTCATTGTAGTTAAAAACATCCCCCAGGTCAAGTTACCGATTATGCAGGGCGAGGACTTTAGTTCTTGAAAAATGACCGGAATAAAGATATAGTTATTCTCACACAAATAATAGTATCAGGCAATTAAGCCGAGTCC
This sequence comes from uncultured Syntrophomonadaceae bacterium, assembly GCA_964458455.1. GTDB lineage: Bacteria > Bacillota > Dethiobacteria > DTU022 > DTU022 > B1SED10-74M. The sequence continues at coordinate 2,229 of CAYWIY010000098.1, forward strand.
TTGGTTTGGGGAGGGCAACCATAGAAAAAGCGGTTAGACATGACAAGTGAAACGTCCTCTTGTTACCACGTCCCCATGTCACCCCCCCCCTTTGCTGCCCAGCATAGCGTTAACGCAGGAGGTATGCAACGAATTTGAGGCGTAGCGACAGTAAGTGGTTTTTGACCCGGGTTAAAAGGACAATTTATGATTTTAAAATGATTGATCCCGGTGACCGGGTGGCGATTGGCCTTTCCGGGGGCAAGGACAGTTCTGCCCTGTTATATATCCTTTCCATCTTCCGCAAACACGCCCCCTTTGATTTCGATTTGCAGCCGATTTATGTCCACCTGGGCTGGGATGTTGACCTGGAGCCTCTGTACTGGTTGGCCGGTAGCATGAATACCGAGCTGCATGTAGAAGAAACTGCTATCTCCAAGATCGTTTTTGATACAAGGAAAGAAAAGAACCCCTGTGCCCTTTGTGCCAATATGCGCCACGGAGCCTTGCACCAGGTTGCCCTCAGGCTGGGCTGCAACAAGGTGGCCCTGGGGCATCATCTGGATGATGCCATTCAGACCTTCATGTTGAACCTGATTTATACCGGTAAGATGGGTACATTTAAGCCGGTAACCTACCTTGACCGGGCAGATCTATACCAGGTCCGTCCCCTGATCCAGCTTCCAGAAAGCACCCTGGCCGCCCTGGCCAGGCGGGAAGAGCTGCCTGTTGTTAAGAACCCCTGTCCGGTTAGTGAAAAGACCAAGCGCACTGAAATGGAAGAACTTTTAAATGAAATGGCCGGGCGCTACCCTGATTTAAGGGAAAAATTCCGCACCGCATTGATGAACAGCCCCTATTGGAATCGCTAAACAGCCTCATCCTGTCATGACTGGAGGCCTTTCTTGTTCCGGCAAGTAATAATTAATAAAAAGTGCCAGATGAGATGAAAGGAAGCACCCTAGAATAACCAGTGCTTCCTTACCTTGTTCATGCATCAGTTTTGCTTACAAGAATTAAAATAAGCTGTGCAGGCTATTTGTTTTTAGTTTCACCTGCTGGTGTTTGCTGGTCCTCTTTTTTGTTTGGTGTAGTCTGAGATGTGGTTTGGGAAGCATTATCTTTTGCCTGCATTTCGGTGCTGCCCGACAAAACGGCCCCTTCTTCGATCATCAATTTTTTGGTTTTAAGGGAGCCGGTAGATGTTCCGGTACTTTTTAATTCGACCTTGCCTTCTGCTTCAACAGTTCCTTCCAGATAACCGGCAATAGTTAAATTGCGGGCTTTGAGCTCTACTTTTGCTTTCCCGCTTTCCCCGATTATAACATCCCCGGTATTGGCAATGTCTCCTTCCACTTCGCCGTCGATACGAATCAGGCCTTTGCCGTTTATGCTTCCCTTGAAAAAGGTATCTTTACCGATAATAGTGTTAATCTTATCCGAAGGAACTTCTAAGTTGTCTTTTTTAAGCAATGTTGTTTCCTCCTCAGGTGATAGTCAGGCTATTGTTTCAGCCTGCCGTTTTATAAACTGTTCCCTAACTATATTGGAACAAGCGCCGTGCAGGCAATGTTAATTGAGAGGCAAAAAATGCTTATATAAGCTTTTATACAGCAATAGGGATGATTGTGCATTTGCTTCTGTATCCAGGGTTGCTGTTGCTAGATGATGCTCTTTTATAAGGCGCTCTGGCTTATTAATCCATTATGTATGAAGGATCTGTTACGAAAAATGTTATAATTTAAGATCTAAACCAATATGCCTGTATACTGCATAATGTTAATACTTTTTATTTACATTCGTATGGTATAATCAAATATAAATGTTAGGAAAGGGGAGTGCAAATATTAACCGGAAATCAGTCCATGAGTTACTTGAATCTGTCCGTGAGGGCAGGATTAGTGTGGAAGAAGCATCTGAGCGTCTGCGTGTCCTGCCCTACGAAGATATTGGTTTTGCCCGGATTGATCACCAGCGCTACCTGCGTCGCGGTTTTCCCGAAGTAATATACTGCCCAGGGAAAACTACCGAACAGATCGCGGCTATTTTTACCCGCCTGGCTGTATCCGGTGGCACTGTCCTGGCCACCCGGGCTGAGGAAGAAGCTTATGAAGCGGTCCGGGCTGAACACCCCGAGGTGGAATACCACCGGGATGCAAAAGCCCTGGTGCTTAGAGGTGCTCCTGAAAAGGAACCTTACGGTTGCGTAGTTGTTGTTTCGGCAGGAACAGCCGATATTCCTGTAGCCGAGGAAGCAGCGCTGACAGCTGAGTTAATTGGCAGTCGTGTTGAAAGGCTCTATGATGTGGGAGTTGCCGGTATACACCGCCTTTTCGACAATTGGGACAAACTCAGCAGGGCCAAGGTCATAGTGGTCGTTGCCGGAATGGAAGGGGCCCTGGCCAGCGTGATCGGGGGGCTATCTGTTTGCCCTGTGGTGGCTGTGCCAACCAGCGTTGGTTACGGTGCCAACCTGGGTGGTATTGCTCCCCTTCTGACCATGCTTAACAGCTGCGCTTCAGGGGTGTCCGTGGTCAATATAGATAACGGTTATGGAGCCGGTTACACGGCTGCTCTTATAAACAAGGCCGGGGAAGTAGAAAACGAAGGAGGATAACGTTGATGCCAGAGCATCCTTCCGAAAAACCGGGACAGAAAACCGTTTATTTTGATTGCTACAATGGAATCAGCGGTGACATGGCCCTGGGCGCCCTCATTGATGGTGGCGTTGATCTAAAGGAACTCCAGGAACTGCTAAGCGGCCTTAAGCTTAAGGGCTGGAATTTGTTGGCTGAAAAAATTACCCGGGGGAGCATTGCCGGGATCAGGGCCCTGGTAAATTTGGAGGAAAGCGATGGTGTTGAAAGGCACTTAGGTGATATCCTGTCCATCCTGGATCAGGCTGATTTGCCGCCTGTGGTAAGACAGCAGAGCAGGTCAGTTTTTGAATGCCTGGCTGAAGCCGAGGCATCCGTACATGGAATAAGCGTTGACAGGGTGCATTTTCATGAAGTGGGAGCCCTTGATGCAATTATTGATATAACCGGCACCTGTGCCGCTCTCTACCTGCTCGGGGCCGATCGGTTGGTCTGTTCGCCGCTTCCCGCGGGGCGGGGAGAAGTAGAGTGCGCTCACGGCAGACTGCCCTTACCGGCTCCGGCAACTCTGGAACTTTTAGCCAAATATAGGGCGCCCGTAGAAGGGCGAGATGCCGGCTACGAGCTGGTGACCCCTACCGGCGCAGCGCTGGCAGTAGCGCTGGCCGATTCCTTTGGGCCTATACCCGCTTTCAATGTCACGGCGGTTGGCTACGGAGCAGGCAGCATTGATCCCGGTTACGCCAACTACTTGCGCATATTAATAGGCACCACCGAGCCGGAAGAAACTACTTTTGAAGAAAAGGTTGCTGTTCTGGAAACAACTATTGACGATCTCAACCCGGAAATATATAGTTATTTGATGGAGAAACTATTTGAAGCCGGGTCCCTGGACGTATATTACACCCCGGTGCAGATGAAAAAAAATCGACCCGGTGTGCACCTGACTGTTCTCTCTCCGCCGGAAAAAATGAAAACTGTCCAGGATATCATTTTTGAAGAAACAACAACTTTAGGTTTTCGCCTGACAGAAGCCCGCAAAGTAATGCGCCCCCGGGATACGGAAATTGTTCAAACCCGCTGGGGGCCGGTCAGGATTAAATATAGCCCTGGCCCTGCGGGCCTTTTACCCCTGCATTATTCGCCGGAATATGAAGATTGCAAGCTGGTGGCTGAACAGTCCGGGTTACCGCTAAAAGAGGTTTACCGGCTCCTCGATCAAATCTTCAGGGGGCGGTTTAACCCCTCTGGTGAACAGTGAGGGGCTGCTCAGGGAAAATGATAATTTTATATAGAAAGGAAAGGTGCAATTATCTATCGAGGAGAAGTCATTGTGTGAGAATATTGTTGACATATTTAATATTTTGTAATATAAAGAGATTAAAGGAGGAGTTTCAAATGGAAGATAATTCATTATTAGAACCAATCAGGCAAGTAAAGGCTGCTTTCCTTCACAGTGACAACCTCGAGAGCGCCCTGGAGGTAGGCACAAGAGGGATTGCTGACGTAACCGGTTCTGCCGCCTTTGTTATAGACAAAAATGGCAGGCTCCTGGCCGGATATAAAGGTGATATTGAGCCGGACAGACACATGGCACACCTTGTGGAACAAGGGACAGCGGAGGGGGATCCCGGGCTGGAAGAAATGCTTCAAGCTAAGGAACCTCTACTTAATGCGCCTGGCCCTGAAGGTGCTTCGGATGGGGAAGGACAACAAACGGCGGTGGCAGAAAAGAGTATGCTCTATACAGTTATCCCGGTAAAGAGTAAAAATGAACCGCTCGGCACATTACTCTTGTATCATCCAGGCCAACATTTCGAAGACTGGCACTTTATGCTGGCTGAAATAGCTTCCGCATTAGCGGGAATGATTTTAATGCAGGTCACAGTAGGCCAGGAAGAGGAGGATACCAGGAACAAGGAACTTGCCGCAGGTGCTTTCGACAGCCTTTCTTACTCCGAGGTTGAGGCGATCCGCGAAATCTTGAAAAATATTAGTAACAATGAAAGTATTGTTGTCGCCAGCAAGATTGCCGACAGCCTGGGCATTACCCGTTCGGTTATTGTAAATGCCCTGCGTAAATTTGAAAGTGCCGGTATCATAGAATCAAGGTCTCTCGGCATGAAGGGAACCCTGATCCGGGTTAAAAATGAACATGCGCTTGAACTGGTAGCTACCCGTTCGGAAAACATGGACTCGATCCGTTGAAGGTTATGCCGGTTAAGCCGGCGTGCAAACAGTGATCGGCTCATAACAGATTTGCGTTTGGGTGAATAAGCCTGTCTTTGCCGCACACTGGTTGAAGACATTATTGGGCTTTGTACCGGCAGGGGAGCCAGGCAGTATTTTTATATTTCAAGTCCTGGGTTCCGAATTTATCTGCCCGAGGTCCTGTTTGCGGAAAAATTAACAGGTTTGATGAACAGCGGCGAATGCTTAAATTCGCCGCTAAAATTTTGATTGACACCGGTCTTACCGGTTGCTAAAATGAATCCTGTTGTTTGCCGGCACCGGCGATATTACATTAAGCATTGGAGGATTGGAATTGCCATTCGTGCCCGTGTTGTTAACTTACCTGGCCATTTTTGTTGCCAAGATTGCCCACGTCAGCCTGGGGACTGTCCGGATTATCTTTTTAACCCGGGGCAACAGTATGCAGGCTGCAATTATCGGTTTTTTTGAAGTCATTATTTACCTGCTCGCCCTGGGGATGGTCCTCACCAACCTGGACCAGTGGACCAACATCCTGGTTTACGGCCTTGGCTTTGCCGCCGG
>CAYWIY010000099.1:0-7555 GCA_964458455.1 uncultured Syntrophomonadaceae bacterium
CTCCAGGTCTAAGGGTTTGATCCCCTGCTTCAGGGTATTAACAAAAGCTTGAATTATTTCCGGGTGGGCCGAGGTGTCATCCAGGGTGCCTACCACGATGTTGTCCCGTTCTTCTCCCTTGTCGTGCACCCGGCCAAGCCCCACCGAGGTCATCGAATGGGCGTCAATAAGCAGGGCGTAGCCTCGCTCTGTCTTTTGTTTTTCTATGAGCAAGGCCAGGATGTCATGATAGAGATCGTAATACTCAAGGATGCTCTTTTCCTGGGAAGGGGTATAACCCTTTTGCAGGATTAGTTCGTCTTTGATGGTGTAATATTCGGTTGGGGGATTCTCCAGGTGCCCGGGCAGCTTTTTTGATTCCGCACCGTTTCTCCTCCGGTTCATGTCCACAAAAAACGGGGCCAGCCTGGAGATAACCTGCAGCCCTCCGATGGCTTCAAAAAGGATATCGCTAAAAAGATCGATTTCTAAGAGGGTCTTTGCATCAAGCTTGAAATGCTCCTGGTAGTTTGCCGGTATAAGGACGCCGGAATGGGGAATTGAGAGAATAAAGTCCGGGTTTTGAGGCCGGAATTCGATTAAGTCCCCGGTTGAAAGAACATATTTTTCCTCGCTGAAGACATCAACCAGATCAACTTCTTCTGCGTGCCCTTTGTAGTGGTCATAAATATCGTCCCACTGGTAGGCCGGCTGGGTGGTAATGGTTTTTATCATTGCTGAGGGGGTTTTTGGTTTGCCGAGCAGCTCACGTTCCAGGCGATCGAGGACCATGTTGCTAAGAGAGATCCCGTACAGTTCAAGCAGACCCTGCCCTCCGGGAAAAGCGTTGACTTCAAGTATTTTACCGGAATGAAGCATATCGACAGACAGCAACCGGGTTTCCGGAAAGGCTCTTTGCGCCGCCCGGGCTATTTTCTCATGCTCGGGGCTGAGGGTGTGGGGAAGCTGGTTTGCTCCCAGGCTGTAATTGGTTTTCCATTCGCCCGCCGCTGCTTCTCTAAGCATGCTGCCGATTAGCTCCCCGTCAAAGAAAGTCACCACGATATCGCCATTTTCTATCTCGGGGCAAAATTCCTGCAGGATAACATGGTTGTACAGGTTAAGATACATATTGATAACTTCTGCCAGTTCCGGGTCGTCAAAGCCGATCCGGTGTACACCGTGGCCGCAGCCGTAGCCGTAACGGTCTTTCAATACAAAAAAGCCGTTTTCACGCGGCAGCTTGTGTATAGCTTCCATTGCATCATCCAGGGTTTCAGCGGCGCAAGTTAAGGGCTGGGGCAGGTCGGGGCAGCGAACTATAGTTTCATATTTGTCGTTAGTGGAGAGGGTGGACTCCACACTTTCGAGAAGGATTCCGTGCTTTTCTATGGTTCGAATCAGGTCCAGGTTTGGTGTGCCGGAGTGCCTGACGTCGTCTGCCCGGAAAAAGCACAGGTCTATAGTACTTAAGTCTACAGGGCGTTCATCAATTTTTTTTAGCAAACGGTAGCATTCCAGGGGGTCGCTGTACCAGTTTTCGGGCAGTTCCAGGACCGATGCCATGGCGTGGGGCCTGTCTTCATGGAGAAAAAGGCCTTCCATGCTGAAGTGATAGAGCAAATGCCCGCGAGCAGCCGAGGCGCTTAAGATCTGGTTAAGGCCGGTATTGTAAAGGTCAACTTCCAGGCTGGTGTAGCTGAGCCGTCCGCTTTCAAAAGCAATATTAAGCACCTGTTCGTTATTGTTCATTTTAACCCCACTTGTTTTCAATTGTATTTTTGGTGAAACTGCAACATGAGCAGTGCGATAAGATTATAGCAATGGCGGGTAAAAGTGTCAAACATTTTCGACATAATTTTTGACAGAATAAGCTGTTAAGGGGCATCGCTAAAAAGTTGTTATTAGCACAGGCAGCTCATGCTCAAATCATTTAACTGAACAAGGGACCAGAAGAACCTTTCTGCAGGTTTTACAGGTTTGGATCTATAAAAATAACCATCGCAGTATCCACTCCGGAGTTATGATTTATTTTGCCATGAAATTTACGGGTGAGATGATCTTAAATTCCATAAGCGGGTCAGGCTTTGAAATATAATATTCCAAGACCTGACCCCTTTAGTAACTTTAGAACTGTATCAGTGTGTCAAATATTTCTGCAGCAGTATGAGTATAATTGTCAAAAGAATCAGCAGGAGCTGTGTAGATAAATTCGATAATTTTATCGTCATTTCCTTTAACAAGAGCTGTCCATTCTTTTAGTTGAATACCATCAAAAATATAATCTGCAGTAAACATAGTTATTGGCAGTTCAGCATTATAGAATTCATAAACAAGTCCTGAACTTTGATCAATTATATTACCGTTATATGATTCAAGATCCAGAATATGTTCTGCTGTTATCATGTCCAGGTCTTTATGATTGTCCTCGGGATATTGCGCAGTTATAACCTGGATTTCAATAGTTAAATCATATTCAGGTGTTCCTTCAATTCCATAGAACGCAATCTTATTACCAAGTTCTTCATAAGTCCAATCCGGGGGGTAAGCGAGAGCAAAGTCCTGGTGAAAGTATGATTGCCTGCCGGGAAATATTATTTCATATACAGCCTGGCTCCATTCTACTGTAAACTCGGTAGTAGCAAGTATTTCATCACTTTCATTTGAACTTATCTCGGCCCGGTAAGATCCGGGAGGCCAATAAAGGTCAGGTTTATGAGCAAAGTATAATTGTGAATCGCCAATGTGATCAATATTTACTGTATTTTCTCCAAACTCTATATCTTCGTCCAGAAAAAACCATTTTATGGATAGCGTTGAATCCGGCGGTGCATTGTATACATCCGTGCTTACATAAATTGTATCCGGATTCTCATCAAAAGTGTCAGTAGGGTTAATCGCTGTGGCTTCTTCTTCGTTTATTTCTGATGAAACCTGGACATTTCCTACTTCAACCGGGCCGGATGGCGTGGTAGCTATAATTGCTATGATCCCGATGATCCCAATTCCAACTATTGCTCCCAAGATAATGCCCAGGGTCTTAAGGGGACTTCTTTTATTATTGCTTTGCATCTGTTCCGCACTGGCTTGCTTTGTTTCCATCGCTGGGGGTGCTGCTCCCTGGCTTTTTGGTGGAGGGGGCGGAGCGGCTTTTCCACTTGTACCTTCAAACAAACCTTCTTGGTGAGAAGCTATAACCCAGTCACTCATTGCCTCACTTTTCACCAGGTCATCTCTCATTACCCGGCCTTCCCGCGCATACCCGAGAAGCTGATCCCAGGTATAAGGGCCGTATTCGCCACCTTTTGTTTTCATAAACCATTTTGTTGACATGATTCATCCTCCAATATTATATTTTAAGCTTTCCATAGTCCATTTCTATGAAGCGGAAGGATTCAAGCATTACCTCCAGGTAATCAACAAAATCATCAGGAGGATCACGTGGTTCCAGATATTGTATGTGATAGAATAAATCATCATCACGATCGAGCAGCAGGGCCAACGCAACATATTCAACTCCGTCTAAGGTAAAAACAGCGGTATAGACCGAGGAGTTGTATGAGATTTCATCTATGACCCATTCCAGGTTATCTTCATATATTTCCTCGAGAACCTGTTCGTTTTCCTTATCAAGCCGTTCATGATTTATTCTTTTTAAATCCTCATATAGTTCGTCTAAGTTGTTATAAAGGCCTCCGGCGCTCGCTTTTGCTATCGGGTATATATGGAATATATTTACCAGGTCTCCCTCCAGCAATGGTGCTGAAATGATTACGTCAAAGGATTCCTCATCGTCAGTAGTTACAAGAGTCCAATAGGAAGGATATTCAATCTCAAAGCCGTATTTTGAAGAACTAAAATTTAGCATCTCTGCTTCTTTTTTGATTGACTCATCATCTTCCAGGCGGGTAGCTACTTCTTCTCCGGATTCATCATCATCAGCCAGCAAGTCAAGTAGCTGGCCATCCTCTGTTCTAAGAAGGAGTAAGCTTAAGTGCCATTCTCCCCCGGTCATGTAACCCAACGCCTTTAACTCACCATTTCTTTTCGGTCCAGAGATTGGTATGATCATATCTGCCTGACCTTCAGTATTAGAAACATTAATTCTGCCGTTTACCTCGCTGCCAACCTCTATAGGGGCGCCAAGGATTTCGGCAGCTTCAGCACTATCTTCCAGAATGCTTGTTGCTTCGAGATATATTTTTGAGTTCTGAATAGCGGATCGAGCAGTATACACGGCAATGGTGCCGATCACTACGAACAGTACTAGTAAGGAAGCTACAACGATAAAAGCAATCTTTTTACCACTCTTTTTCTTTGCCTCGGGCTGGTTCTGGATTGGGGGCAGATCCCTGGTTGTAGCCCCGGGATCTTGAACTGGCGGGGGAGGTGCAGCAGTGGGGAATAAATCGGGAATGCTTGAGGCGGCAGCCCAATCTTCCATGCCTTCTGTCCAGACATAATCGCTTTTATTGAGCTCACCATCTACTACTTTGCTCTTCAAGTGCTCCCAGTTATAGGGTCCTTCTTTCTTCCGGTCTTTAAGGATGAACCATTCGTGCGACATGTATCTCTCCTCTTTATATATTATTTAATTGCTACGCAGGCAGAAGAAGGCATCAAAAGGCTTCTTAAATGACTTGTCTTAAAACTCCGATCATATTAACAATAAAAATGCTTATAGAAGCATGTGCAGTAACAAGAACAAAATAATGCCATAATAACGCTGCTATACCTTTTCCGGTGGTAATGCCATGGATAGAACCCGAGGTTTAACCTGAGACACTGAACTTCTTACCAGGCAATTGGAACAAAGGCAAGTAATTAAGCAAGCCCATGATCAATATATGACATTAATAGAATATATTTACATATTTTATACTCAATATTATAATATCACAAAAAAATAATTAGTTCCATATTATAGAGAGAATATTATAGATAGAAAAGCAAGATTATAGTTAAAATGGAGTTTCCATTTTTTGTTGTGGACCGGTCAAAATAGACTAATTATATTAATTGATTGGCCACCCTTTAATGTTACGTGCCCATTAATGCTGTAATGTGTTATTATAAATTGTCAGGTGCTCCTTTTTGAGGGTGAACTATGTTTAAGATCATGAATCGGGGGGATTTAGATACATGTATGACAATATTATTGACACTATCGGTCGCACTCCGCTTGTCAGGATAAACAAGCTGAACCCTAAGCCGCATATATCACTTTATGCTAAGCTGGAAGGTTTTAACCCAACAGGGAGCATCAAAGATCGTGTAGCCTTAAAAATGATAGAGCAGGCTGAAGAAGAGGGTACTCTCTATAATGGTAAAACAATAATTGAACCCACTTCCGGCAATACGGGAATTGGACTGGCAATGATCGGGGCTGTGAAAGGGTACGCAGTTGAAATAGTTATGAGTGAAGCGGTTTCTATTGAGCGCCGCAGAATGATCGAGGCTTATGGCGCAAAAATAGTACTCACTGAAGCCGCCCTGGGCACAGACGGAGCGATCAGGAAGGCTCATGAGTTGTGCCGCTTGTACCCAGAAAAATACTTCATGCCAAACCAGTTTTCAAACGATTATAACAGGTTGGCCCATTATGTAACCACTGCTAATGAGATCTGGGAAGAAACCGGGGGCAGGATTACCCATTTTGTTTCTGCTATTGGCACATCAGGCACTATTATGGGAGTTGGTATGGGGCTGAAGAAGAAGAACCCAGGTATTGAAATAGTTGAAGCCCAGCCCGTGGTTGGCCATTATATCCAGGGCTTAAAAAACATGCAGGAAGCAATTGTTCCGGAAATATATGACCCTACAAAAATTGACCGGAGAATTATGATTGAAACTGATGCCGCTTTTGAGATGACTCGAACTATTGTCTTACAGGAAGGTATCTTTGTAGGGATGAGCAGCGGTGCGGCAATGCTGGCTGCGCTGGAATTAATCAAGGACCTCGAAGATGGGTTTGTTGTAGTGGTATTCCCGGACCGGGGGGATAAGTACTTGAGCACAAACCTGTTTAACGCAAGCTGCTAAACATAATTTTAAAGTTGTATTTCCAGTATTATCAATTATTTGTTCCAGCCCTGTTACTGCGGACATGGCAATATTATTTTTTTGGATCTGCTAATTGTTCAGGAGTGTCCTCATTGCCGGTTGATTTACATTGTACATGAAAGGATTATTCTACCGGGATGTATAAATAATAAAAACGCTTTATTTTTATCTCAACTGATAAAGGGGGACAAAATGCAGGTAAGTTCTGATGTTGTCGGTAAAAAGTTAAAACAATATACTGCTGAAATCAGCCAGAGGCAGATTAGCAATTACGCTGCAGCGGTAGGTGACCTCAACCCCTGTTACCTTGATGATGAAAGGAAAGAGGGACTAATTGCCCCGCCGACCATGGCTTCGGCAATTACCTGGCCGATTATTCAAAACTTAGGCGATTACGTGGACCTGGGCTATCCGCCGGAAGCTTTATTTCAGCTGGTGCATTACTCTGAGCAGTTGACCATCCACCGTCCCGTTCAGGTGGGCGACAGTTTATCCATAACCGGTGAAGTTGCCGCCGTGCTGCCCAGGAAAAGCGGCACTCACGTGATCTTTAAATTGCCGGCTCTGGATAAAAACGGTGATGCTGTATTTACCGAGTACATAGGCGGTCTCTTGCGCGGGGTTGAATGCCCGGACGGGGGGCGGGGCGCGGAAAAAGTCCCTGCGCCCGTGGAGCTGCCTGAAGAAGAAAAGTTTTCCGGACCGGCCTGGGAGGTTTCCCTGCCGGTCACCCGTAAAGACTGCTATATATACGACGGCTGTGCAGATGTGCCCTTCCCTATCCATACCTCCCCGGCCTTTGCCCGTGGAGTCGGGCTTCCCGGGATTATATACCAGGGCATTGCCACCCTGGCCCAGGCGGTCAGGGAGCTCACTAACCGGGAGCTTTATGCCGAACCGGCCAGGATTGGCGCTTTATCCTGTTTCTTCAGGGGTATGGTGGTGCCGGACAGTTTTATCAGGGTCCAGCTGCTTAAGCGCTCAGAAGAGTCAATGGGGAAGAGCTTATTTTTCAGGGTGCTTAACGCCGAGGGTAAAGAAGCGGTGAGCGAAGGTTTCTTAAATGGCTAAACGCCTGTTAATATATTTACAACCTGGAAGGAGGAAACTACAGTGACAGAATATGCTGACTGGAAACTACCACTGCTAAATTCCTACACCGAGAAATGGGCCAGACAAACCCCTGAAAAGCCGGCCTTGATCCAGCATGAAGATGGTAAAACAATTACATATAAAAGATTCAATGACCTGGTTGATTTTTTCGCCCTGCGCTTGCGGGATATGGGTATCGAAAAGGGCGACCGGGTGGCAACCATGCTGGTGCTGGTGCCCGAGCATGTTATTTTAATGTACGCCTGTTTTAAGATTGGGGCCATTATCGCCCCGCTCGATGTGCGTTTGAAAGCTAACGAGGTAGTCAGGGATTTAGAGAAAATCAAGCCGAAAGCTTTCTTCTTTCTGGGCAAAACCGAGGTGATTGATTTTCGTGAAATGGGCCGGGCGGTCAGGGACA
>CAYWIY010000100.1:0-7514 GCA_964458455.1 uncultured Syntrophomonadaceae bacterium
AGGGAATTTACTGTATTCCTGGCAAATGAATTGTATTAGGTAAGCATGCATTCTCTAATTAAAGATATGCGGGTGGCATTATGCGCATATTTTAAACTCAGGTTCCTGCCTGTTTAGGCCGAGCATAAAAACGGGGTTTCCCGGATGGTCTTGTCGGGAATCCCCGCTTTATGCGTTCTTCTGGGTGCTTTTTACTAAAGCAGGGTTTGCTTATGAGACTGCTGTAGCATAAATGCCCGTTGATACTGATCTTACAGTTAAATAGCAAGAGCGATGACAGTAAATTTTTTGGAAATCTTTGCGGTAGGCTATAACGGCAAAAAAAACATTAGATTTTCACTATGTTATAATAAAAAAAACAGCTTGTGGGGTTAGGGTATGCTTAATAATATGGTAAAAATCGATCTGGAGGATATTAAAAAAGAGCTGATCCCCGTTCTGGAAAAATATCCAGAAATCGCCGGTGCATACCTTTTCGGTTCGGCCCTGGATTACTGTCGACCTGATAGTGATATTGATATCGGGTTAATAATAGTTGATGAAAAAAAATACTCAGATCAGGACTGCCAGCTAATAATTGAAAAGATACTTCGGACTCTTTCTCCTATAAACAAGCATCAATTTGATCTTGTAATTTTAAAAAGCAGTGAAGCAATTTTTTCTTTTCGAGTAATCAGAAATGGTACTTTAATTTATAACAGAGATAATACAGTGGTTACTGATTTTATAGAAAAAGTTAGCCAAAAGTACAGGAAAGTTTATCCCCGCTACAATAAAGCACTGGAAATGATAGTTTCGGAGGGGTAAAGATGATGTATGATAATGAAAGAGTATATACTATAGCTAAAGAAGAACTCCATATTTTCGAATCTTTTATAAACCAGGTTTTGATATTATTGGAAGACGGCTCAAAAGATAAATGAGAAAGCCGTAATCTTAGTTTACCCGCTTGCTCTATTTCTGATTTTCCTCCACTATTTATATCAATCCTAAACCAATCTCAAGTCAAATCCCCACTTGCAGGCAGTTTATGCTGTAACTTGTCCCTATTGCTTTTTCCAATCAGCCGGCAGTTTTCTGCTCATAGTATGCTTAAGTCTATGGTTGGCGTGGTTTGTTTTTTAGATTACCAACCTTTGGCAGGTTCATGCCGTCGTATCCCCTGTTATAATCCAGGTAAGATCGGTGGGAAGAATCCTTTCAAATCGGCAACAGGAGGTAAATATGATGTGTGCCTCGAAATACAGAGATACTTCAATTGGATATGGTGAACGTGATGCCCTGTAAGGTATTAAAAGCAGGGAGCGTATAAGCATGCAGGGTTATAGATATGTGCGCTTATTGGAGCAGGTTGGCAAGGAAGATCTGACCCTGAAGGTTAAATAGCAAAGCCAAACTGGAGTTGAGGAGGGCTAACATGGAGACTATTAAGTCAAAGCAGGCTGAAATCCTGGAACTTTTGCGGAACCCGGATACGGGGAATGTCCTTGTTCCTGAAAATGATGACCTGGTTGACCGGGAAGTTGGTGAACGTTTTTCGATCAGAGAAGGGATACCGGTGATCTTACGCAAGGACGATGTATTTGGGTGGAATCGGAAGTCGCAAAGAGGTTATGATTTAGGCAGTTCCCTGTATGACCTGCTGTACCGCTTCAATTTTATGAATCTGAAAAAATGGCTGGCTGAAATTGCTGAAATAATGGAGGCCAAATCCGGTGATTATATCCTTGAGACTTCGGTTGGTACGGGGCAGCAGCTGCTGAACCTGAAAAACCACGGAGTAGAGGGCCACTTTTTTGGCAATGACATTTCTTTCGGCATGCTCAAAAAATGCTCAAAAAACCTTGAGACATGGGGCATCGATGCCGGCCTGGTGCAGGGTAATGCCGAGACTTTGCCTTTTGCGAACGGGCTCTTTGATGTCGTCTTCCACGTGGGCGGATTTAATTTTTTCATCGATAAAGAAAAGGCGATTCGGGAAATGATCCGTGTGGGCAAGCCGGGGGCAAAGATATACCTGGTCGATGAGTCGATTGAACTGGCCCGGCCCCCGCGGTGGCTTGCCTGGCTTCTGCCGAAACCAAACCCGGATGTGTATGCTCCGCCTCTAAAATATATACCCGGTGAAATGCTTGAAATCAGGGGTTACAATATTATGGATGAAAAATTCTGGATGGTGGCTTTTGAAAAGCCTCTAACCTGATCGGGTGTTAGTACAGACTTTCACATCCCTTACAAGTTCATCAAAAGAGACATTACTCCTGTCCTTGTGTTATACTTATATTAAAGGTGCTGTGATCGGGACTTTATCTGGCATGTTTAGTAAAAGCCCCGGCACGTTTAAAAGGATATCTACAGTGTAATAATGAATTAACTAAGTACCCAAAGCAATTGATCAACAAAACGCTGGAGGTGTAGAAATTTGAGTTACCTCTATTTCCCGGGATGTACCCTCAAAGATAAAACAGCTTCCAAAATGGAAAAAGCAGCCCTGATGGCAGCGGCTGAACTGGGACTATCTTTGGAAGAGTTTGACGAGTGGCAGTGCTGCGGCGCGGTTTACCCGCTGACCGATGATGAACTCATAACCTTGTTGTCGCCGTCCAGGACCCTATTTGCGGCTAAAGATAGACCGGTTGTGTCCTTATGTTCTGCTTGCCATCACGTGCTCAAGCGCACCAGGGAAAGGCTTGCCGCAGATAAGGATGCCAGGGATAAAATAAGCAGCTTCCTTGAGGAGGAATACCCCGGCGCTACACCGGTCCTTCACTACCTTGAGCTACTGCGGGATGAACTTGGCTGGGATGCGCTGAAAGAAAAGGTTAAAATGCCCCTGGAAGGACGCCGCCTGGCTGCTTATTACGGATGCATGCTCCTGCGTCCTGCCAAAGAGATGTCTTTTGACGACCCGGAAAAACCTCGTATTATGGAGGATTTCTTGGATGCTTTGGGAGCGGAAGTGATCACCTTTCCTTTTCGAAACAAGTGTTGTGGGGCATATCTTGCGGTAACAGAGCAGCAGGTTATGGAAGATGCTTCAAACAATGTTGTTGAGATGGCGCTGGAGTACGGAGCGGAAGAGCTAACAACTGCGTGTCCCCTTTGCCATTACAACCTGGAGCAAACCCCCGCTGCTAAAGAAGGAAAGATAAAGATATCCTATTTCAGCGAGCCTCTGGCAGAGGCATTAAACCTGGAAGTGCAGGAGGTTATACGCTAATGCAAAAACAAGAAAATGTAACAAACAAGCTTCACAGTGAAATTATGGAAAGAAGTGGCCAGGATTTTTATAACTGTATACAGTGCGGGAAGTGCACCGCCGGGTGCCCGGTTGTTTCTGCCATGGACTTGTTACCCCGTGAGATATTACTCTATCTGCAAATGGGGCAAGAAGAGAAACTCCTAAGCAGTAAAACCCCCTGGATTTGTGCTTCCTGTTTCACCTGCGGTGCCAGATGTATAAAGGACCTTGACCTTTCCAGGATTATGGAAGCGATTAGGGCAAAAATGCTGCGGCCGCGCGGCATTACGTGTTTGAGCCCCGGGGAGATACCCGGGGAGCAGCTAGAAAAGTTGCCTCAGCAGGCCCTGGTAAGCGGCTTTCGCAAGTACACGCGCTGATTAAAAGTGCCCGTGCCGGGGAGCTTCCGGCACGGGCCTGTTTTGGCTCTCCTTTGTTCCTGTTATTTCCGTATGCTTTTGTAAATCAACCATACCCCTAACCCGATCAGGGCAATAATCCAGAGATAGTTCATGAAATTGAAAAACCAGAGCGGCCTTTCCGGCAGCACAACAAGAGTTGCAAACAATAATAAACCCGCTGCAGGGAAAATAGGCCAGTAGCGTTCTCCCCGGTCCATTTCCCTGAACCAGAAGGTATGAATAACAAATATAGCCAGGAAGCTTAAACCCAACCCAATGAAAAAGTAAGCCGGATGAAAATTATCATAGGAAGCATAAATTGCTACTGCCAGGATGACAGTTGCCGGAATTAGGAAACCAATATTGCTGTAATACTTTGTACCTCCCCTGTAAGCATAGATTGCAAAGAAAACCAGCGATATTAAATAAAGTATTGATGGACCCGGAAAAAGACCGAGCTGGCTGAGTAACAATACTACCCCCGCTATAATTAAAATAATCCCGAGCTTGACGTTACCCTTCACTGTAATCACCCCTTTTTTTAAATAATATATTGGATTAGCTTTATTGTCTATATTGCCTGGTTTATATATGCCTAAAGTGGAAAATATTTTTAATGCTACCATAAAGTTAAAAACAGGGGTATAATATGACGGAATATGCCCGGGATTTAAGCCGGAGAAGGAGATTGGGTTCCATGGATAGATTGAAGAGGTTTATTTGTTTGACGGTTGTGCTTCCGACTTTTTTATTTTTAATGATCAATGCAGAAGCTGCGGCCGCGCCTGCCGATGATCCCGCCAGGCTTGAAGCTTTCATTGACGGGGTTATTTACAGCCAGATGGATGAAAACAATATTGTTGGAGTCACCCTGGTTGTAGTTCAAGATGGGGAAATAATCCTCAGCAAGGGTTATGGTTACTCTGACCGGGAAAACCGGATCCCAGTCGACCCGGCAGAAACCCTTTTCCGTCCGGGCTCAACCTCGAAATTATTAACCTGGACTGCGGTGATGCAGCTTATCGAGCAGGACCTGATCGAGCTTGACGCCGATGTTAATGAATATTTGGATTTCAAGATACCGAACCGACTTTACGGGCAAAATAGCTCAGATGCGCCGGGGCCGGTAACCATGCGCCATCTTTTGACTCATACTCCCGGGTTTGAAGATCGGGGCGAAGGATTATTTGTCCTCGACCCTGAAGAGATGCTCAGCCTGGAAAAATACTTAAAAAAGAATATCCCCGCCCGGGTTTCCCCGCCGGGTGAAGTGATGGCTTATTCTAATTACGGTACCGCCCTGGCCGGTTACATCGTGGAGCTTATATCCGGGATGCCATTTGCTGCGTACGTGGAAAAGTATATATACGAACCGCTGGAAATGGAGCGCAGTACTTTCCGGCAGCCGCTGCCGGAGGAACTGGAACCCTACATGGCTGAAGGCTATAACTTTTTCAACGGGACCTACTACCGAGGCAGTTTCGAATATATCAGCGCGCTGCCCGCCGGCAGCATGAGCGGCACCGCAGAAGACATGGCCAACTTTATGATTGCTCACCTGCAGGAAGGCCGTTACGGGGACGCGCGAATCTTAGAAGAATCTACTGCCCGGAAAATGCACAGCCGTCAGTTTGCCCAGCACCCTGAGCAGGACGGGATGACCTTTGGTTTTATCGAGCAGAGCATTAACGGCAGGCGGGCGATTAATCACGGGGGCAACACTTTTTTGTTTGCTACAGGTTGCTACCTGCTGCCAGAAGAAAACTTAGGCCTCTATGTCTCCTATAACGGCGGGCTTGGCTGGGAAAGGGAATTTTTGTTCACCGCCTTCATGGACCGTTATTATCCCGCCCCTGCAGCAGATGAGCTTACTCCCCCCGAAGGCAGCAGGGAGCGGACTGCCGCCCTGGCGGGCGAATACTTGCCTAACCGGGCCAACTTTACCTCGATGGAAAAGCTGTTCAACCTGTTGTCCGGTGTCAGGGTCGCAGTGGACCAGGACGGTTACCTGTTTGTCAACCTGCTCGGTTACCCCCAGCATTTTGTTGAATTAGAGCCGGGTATATATGAAAGGCGCTATGACCAGGGGACCGATTTGATCAAGAAGATTGTATTTGTTGAAGACAGCGCAGGAAGGATGATGATGTGCGGCGAAGGGCCGGTATCTACCTATACCATGGCTCCGTGGTACGGAAGTGGGACCACGGCCGGTTTATTGGCCGGAAGCAACCTGCTCCTGGTATTAACAGCGATTGTCGGGTGGCTGTATGCCTCGGCCGGGAGGAAACTCCGAAAAGAAAAAAGCGGTGCGCCCAGGGCAGCCCTGGCGGCCCGGTTAACGGCCATTTTATACGGCCTTGTTATGCTTGTATTGCTGGGCACCCTGTTGGATATAATAGCAGACATTGACCCGGCCTTTGGCGTGCCCCGCATTTTCCTGGAGGAACCGGCCGGCCTGGATACTCTTTTAATCCTGCCCTACATAATAGCGGCAGCGGCGGTAGCTATGTTAGGTTTTGCTATCCTGGGCTGGATAAAAAAATACTGGACCGTGGGGGCGCGCCTCCATTACACTGTTCTTGCCTTGAGCAGCCTGGGAATGGCCTGGTTGATGTTTTACGTGAACCTGTTATAACAGCACAGAGGGACGGTTCTTTTGCGCTGCATTTAGGGGGCAGCTCATACTAAAAAAAACGTGATCTGCCCTCAAAATGTAAATCCAAGACCTAACTCCACTTTTTCATCCTGCGTCCTTCCTTTGTTTATAAACATTTTACACTTTAGATTCCTGAAACAGGCAGGAGAAGTATAGCGCCGGTAGAAAGGATAGCATCGGACGATAGTTTTTTCTGAGGGGGTTAGTATTATGATTTTTAAATCCTGTATCTTGATCATGGCAGCGATAGGGCTGCTATTTTTTATGCCCGGTTGTGAAGCAGAAGAGGCAGTTGAATATGAAATCAACCTGGCCGCCGAGCCTGAAGAAGGCGGGGAACTCAGTGGTGCCGGGGTTTATGAAAAAGATGAGCATGATGAAGTTACGGTTGAAGCCGTCCCTGCTCAAGGGTATGTATTTGAAAAGTGGTCGGAAGACGGGGACGAAGTCAGCCGCGATAAAACCTATAGTTTTGCGCTTGAAGAAGACCGCGAATTGACGGCGGTTTTCGCCGAAGAAGAAGGGTATGAGGTATCAGTAAAAATCAAAGACGATGCCATGGGAGAAATCAGCGGCGCCGGTACTTACCCGGAAGGAGAAAGGGTGACCCTGACTGCGGAACCGGCTACCGGTTACCAGTTCATGTACTGGTTGGAAGACGGTATGATGACCGGTGAAAGAGAGCCAACTTACGATCTGGTTGTTGAAAGCGATGCTGAGGTAGAAGCCGTGTTCGCCGTAGACAGGATCATGCCGCCCGAATTTGTTTTTGACCTATACCACCGTCTTGCCGACCCCGAAGAAAACACCTTTATGTCTCCGGTAAGCATTTACCTGGCCCTCTCCCTGGTCTATAACAGCGCCGAGGGAGAAACCCGGGAAGAAATCGCTGAACTGCTTCAGGTGGCCGATATGGACTTAGAAGAGTTTAACCGGAAATGCCTTGCTTTCAGGAAATCCCTGGAAGGTGAAGAAGACGGTGTCAAGGTCTCCATCGCTGATTCTGTTTGGTTAGAAGAAGGTTTCCCGGTTCATGATCAGTACCTGGAAACTCTTGAGAACTTCCACAGGGCGGAAGCCAGGACGGCAGACTTTGCTGATCCGGAAACGACAGCGATGATTAACCAGTGGGTTTCAGATCAAACCGAAGGGATGATCGACGGGATATTCGAGGATAACCAGCCGGTTCCTGCGGAGTATTTTGTGCTTATCAACG
>CAYWIY010000101.1:0-7436 GCA_964458455.1 uncultured Syntrophomonadaceae bacterium
TCCCGCTCATTATCACCCTGGTCCAGGGAATACCAGGCTGAAAAGCTTTCTTTACCCGTTAAAAAACTCCTGGCCAAAGTGGTTTTGCCAAACCCGGCCGGGGCGGATACCAGGGTCAACTGCCGCGCAAAGCCATCCTGGGACTGCAAACTTTTTTCCAGCCCTTCCAGGAGTTCAGGCCGTTCAAGCAGTCCCGGGCCCTGCGGGGGGATGCTGATCTTTATATTTAAAATGTTCCCAGTCACTGAATGCTCCTCCTGCTAAATCTTTCTGCATCAATGGTAGTTATCCCTTCAATAGGTGCAGGTTGTTTGCTGGGATTATTTAGGCAAAGGTTAGGTTTTAGAGCCCTACCTCAAAACCTTCCCTTTAGCAGGTCTCAACATTTACCGGTTTGGTTATGATTTAGACAACAAAAAACAGTAAAGGAGATGAAATAAATGAAAGATATGAAAGTGTTGATTTTCGGAGCGGGAGTACTGGGAAGCCTTTATGCCGCCCTCCTGCATGAAGCAGGCAGCAATGTGACCCTGGTGGCCAGGGGTAAGCGTTATGAAGAACTAAGCAAGTACGGTGTAGTTTTAAAAAAATTCGATACCGGGGAAGAGAGCACCACCAGGGTCAGGGTAGTCGAAGGGATGCCTGCTGATGAATACTTTGACGTATGCCTGGTCCTGGTCCAGAAAACCCAGCTTGAGTCGACACTGTCTGCTTTAAAAGTCAATCCTCATATACCGGCTTTTGTGTTTATGAACAATACCGCTGAAGGGCCGCAGGCCATGATCGATGCTCTGGGGCGGGAAAGGGTTATGATGGGCCATGCCAATGCCGGCGGCGAGCGGGTTGGTCATGTGGTCCACTACATGATAACCCAGGAAATAACCCTGGGGGAACTGGACGGCCAGAAATCTGAGCGCCTGTTGCAGATTGCCGACATACTCAAAAAAGCGGGGATCGATGTGGCTTTCAGCGCTAACATCGATTCATGGAAGCGCTATCATGTTGCGCTGGCCATGCCATTTGGGTGCGCCATGTATATGAATGAATCCTGCAATATCAAGCTTTCTAAAAACCGGGAAGATGTGGTCAAGTGCCTGCAGGGAATCCGGGAAGCTTTTACGGTCCTGCGCAAGCTGGGTTACCCGGTAGAGCCGCCGAAACTGAGATGGGTTTTTGCCCTGCCCGACTTCATCCTGGCTCCCTTATTCCAGCAGGTTTTAAAAACCAAGATTGCCGATATCGGCATGGCCCGACACCTCAGGAATGCCAGGGAAGAAATGGATCAGCTGGAAAAGGAATTTTTAATGCTGGTGGAAAAGTCGGGCCTTGCAGCCCCGGTTCTTGATCAACTGCATAAAGCTGGTAGACTTTCCATCCCGGCCGAAGCAGAATGTATAGCCGGTAATTAAGACGGATGATCGTTTGCCGGTAGGCTGGTTGCGGTAAAGCATGATTATATCCTGGAGGACATGGAAATGGCCAAGAAAAAACATCAGGCATTTTGCGCAGATAATTATTGCTGGCAGGTCCGGATCAGTTCAGCCGCTCATCTAGATAACTGGATTACCGATTGTTTCAGCGGGCTGAAGCTTGAACACCGGGGTGATGGCACCACGGTTTTAACCGGTGAACTAACCGACCTGCCGGCAGTTTACGGCCTAATTCTGCAGTTTCGGGATAGCGGGGTAGACCTGCTGTCCCTGCAGGTGGAAAGGAAGGATATGAAGTCGTAATCGTGTAGCAAGGGGACGGGGTACCTGCTACATGCCCTCGCACTGAGAGTATACGGTTGTAGCAAGTACCCCGTCCCCCTGCTACATTAAGACTTTGCGGTGCCAACCGGCTCTTTTGCTGCAGCATTATTGTCGGCAGTTTCATCTTCATCATCCTGATAGATTTCCAGGCAGAAGTTTTCCGGGTATTTGGGGGTTACATCTTTGTAATATTCTTTTACAATTTCCATATCTTTTTTGAAGTCTCCGCTCGGCATAAAGGTGGGTCCGAAAACGGCTTCTTTTTTGGCATAGTCCAGGTGGGTTAAAATGATAGGAACGCCTGCTTTTAGGGCTGTGTAATAAAAGCCGGTTTTCCACCTGCAGTTACGCTTCCTGGTGCCTTCCGGAGTAACCAGCAGCGCGATATCCTCTTTGGACGTTTTTATAACTTCGGCCATTTTGTCAACCATGGTTGCAGTTTTACTTTGCCTGTCAACGCTTACAGCGCCTGCCGACAAAAGGAGCTTATTCAAGGGGAAAATCCTCAGCCATTCCTTCTTGATAAAAAAATTCAGGGGAAATTTCATCTTATGAAAACCGCCCATGGAAATAATCAAGTCCCAGTTGCTGGTATGGGGAGCTCCCAGTACCACGGATTTGGGGATTTTCTCATCAGTGTTTTTCACAAGTTTCCACCCGTTCAAGTTAAAGACCAGCACGCAAAAAAGTTTAAACATTCAGCTGCCTCCTCGTGATGCAATTGTAAATAGTGTAACATGATTTTGGTTTAATTTGAACATGAAGTCGATATTCGTTGTTTACGATGCAGGCCAGCCTTTTTTAGGCGATGATTTTTAGTTCGCGAGCCAGAGCGACAGCCCGGGTCCTGCTCCTGACTCCCAGCTTGCCATATATGTTGGTAGTATGCCATTTAACCGTTCCCAGTGAAAGAAATAGTTTCTTAGAGATAGCTTCGTTGGAATAGCCCTGGCTGATCAATTCCAGGATTTCCAGCTCCCGCGCACTCAAATCTTCCACCAGTTCAAAGGAGGAGTTTTTTTCTGCCGGGGTTTTCTTAACTGAAGCAGTTTCACCGGGCATTTCTTTTTGGCCTTTCTGCTGCCGGGTTATATATTTTTCCCTTCCATCTTCCAGGGCGCTTTCTTCTCCTGGAGAGAGGGACCGGATTATAGCTGCAACATAAGGAGTGAAATCATCAGGTCTGGCCCCCGGTCCTTCAATCTTTTCCAGGCCGGGGATTCTTTTTAGTACGGGAAGCAAATTTTTACCTTCATCGACAAACAGCTGGAAATAACCACCGGCTTTGCCCTGTTTCAGAGCCTGTATCAGCTCAGTTTCGGCCTTTTCCGTGTTCCCTGCTTCTTCTTCCAGCTCCGCTTTTAGAAGCCCGGTTTCAAGGAGTATTTTGGTATTGTTCCCGGTAGAGGCCAGGTTTTCCACCTGGCTGATGATACCTTCCAGGCTGCCCTTTTCGTAACCGTCTTTCACCTGCAGCAGGCGGCACAGAATCAAGTAACCCTTTTCCAGCCCGCCCTGGACGGGGTGATCTTTTACAACCCCTATGCTGCTTAAGGCTTCACCCGCCCTGGAGACGTCTCCCATTTCCAACAGGATGCGGGCTTGCCAGGCTCGCGCGGCGGAAGTGATAAAATGGGGCAGACTGCGCTCTTTGTCTATGGCCTCAATTTTTCCAATTTCCTGGACTGCCTGAGCGTAATCCCGCTTTGAGTAATAAAGGGCTACCTTGAAGAGGCTGTTCCAGGCCAGGGAGGGGTTTTCTGGTTCGCTTAGAAAAAGACCTCTTTCTATGCAGCGCTCTGCTTCTTCCAGATTTCCTTTTTCTTTCAGCAGTCCGCCCAGAAGGGCCCACAGCAAACCTGTTCTGGCAATCCGGGCCAGGTTGTAATCTCTGGCAATTTGCAGGGCTTCCCGGGTGTATTGTTCAGCTTCTTTTAACTTGCCCATGTAATAAAGGCTGGTGGCTACTTTGAAAGCCGTGGTCAGGGCGAAAAATTTGCTGCTCATCTGGTTGCTGTTTTGGTGCGCCTCCAGGTAATAGGGATAAGCTTCTTTGGGGTTACCGGAAAAAAGCCTGGCATCGCCCGAGTAAATAGCCACGTTCATCCGCCAGTAGTAACTATGTCTCGGCAGCAGTTCCAGGGCTTGCTCTGCATACTCCAGGGCCCTGTCCAGTTCCTGTGTATAGACATGGTAGTAGGCTTTGAGGGTATTAAGCATGCCTGTATATTCTTCTTGCTCAGTTTCACTCTCGTAACTGAACTTTTCTGCTGATTCAAGGACCGGTTTAGCTTCCCTGCTGCCCTTGTAGATCAGGTAATAGAGGGCTTTTTGTACCATAAGGCGGGGGAATTTCTCAAGGAGACCGGGTGGGAAATTATCCAGGCAGCGGTTCAGGTGCCCCGGCCCCTCCTTAAACAGGATGTCTTCGTACTTTTCATGGAGTACGCGGGCTGCCTCTTCGTGGTTGTTAGCAGCAAGGGCATGACGCACCGCTTCGCCGAATTCTGAGGCCTCAACGAACCAGCGGGATGCTTTTTCGTGCAGCAGGTCGATTAAGCCGGGGTGCCGGGTTTTCAACTGGTGAGCAAGCAGATCGGCAAACAGGGGGTGGTAGCGGTACCAGGTTCCCTGTTCATCGAGGGGAATAACAAAAAGGTTTTCGCGCTCCAGCCTGGCCAGTAATTCTGCGCTGTCTTTCCTGTCCGTGATTGTATTACAAAGGGAAGCGTTGAAGCGGTTTAAAATTGAAGTTTGCAATAGGAATTCCTGCACTGTTTCAGGCTGCCGGCTGATAACTTCCTCGCTCAAAAAATGCAATATATGGCGGTGGCTTCCGGCAAAGCTTGCTATGAAACCATCTTTATCCCGGCTTGAGGTCAAAGATATTCCTGCCAGCTGCAGCCCCGTAACCCAGCCCTCAGTTTTTTGATGCAGCTTGTAGAGCTGCTGCTCGGTCAGGTTAAGGCCTTTAATGCCGGCAAACAATTTACCGGTTTCTTCTTCGGAAAACTTCAGCTCTTCCAGGCGGACTTCGGCCATTTTCCCTTTTACCCGCCATCTGGAGAGGGGCCAGGGCGGATCAGAACGGGTTGCTATTACCAGGTGCAGGGTGGGGGGCAGGTTTTCAATAAGGAATACCATGTCCTCATGGATGCGGGAGTTGTCGATCAGGTAATAATCATCAAGCACTAAAAACATGGGTTTTTCCAGGGAGAACAGATCATTGAGCAGCGGTGTCAGTAAAGCGCCCCTGCTTTCAGAGGCTTCTGAAAAGTGGCCCTGGGTGCGCAGCGCTTCCATGGTCCCGCTGCCTGTGTTTGCCGCGATATTTTGCAGGGCTGCGATAAGGTAAATCCAGAACCTCTCCGGTTCATTGTCTTCTTCATCAAGTGACAGCCAGGCAGTTTCTGTTTCCCGTCCGGACAGCCATTTTCGAACCAGAGTAGTTTTTCCAAAACCGGCCGGCGCTGAAAACAGGGTTAAAGGCCTGGTAAATCCCTCTTCAACGATCAAATCTTCCGCCAGCTTTTCCTTGATTTGAGGCCTGGGTAAGATATTCTTACCCGGGGGCGGAATGGTGGTTTTAATTTTTAGGATATTGCCGACCATAAAATATAAACTCCCCACTTTCTGTGGTAATACAATTCGCTATAAGTATAACTTACTCCTTTTTAGAGTTGGAGCAATGGACAGGTCACTTGCTTCAATACTGCCGGTGATTATCTTTAGTCAACAAATTTTTAGAAAAGCGCCAACTGTTCTGAATGAGGGTCATTTCTATTCTGAAAATCCTCATGATACGGCTGGTGGTAAAAGGTTATCTTTCCCTGGCACATGTATGCCTGTTCTTGCCAGAGAGGCCTGAGTTGTAGAGTTTAGGAGTGATACTGTTTTAAGGGACCTGGTCCTGTGGTCCCGGGTTGGCTGGATCTGTTGTTTTTATAGAGCAGTTCTTCTACCGGCTCATCCGGAGCAATCGTGGTGAAAAGCGAAACAGTAACCAGCAGGGTTAATGATACCGGCACACCGATATAAACAGGGTGCAGTCCGAAGGGGTGGCCGAAGATCTGCCAGGCAACTGCCGTAACCAGTCCTCCCCAGATAGCGGCAACACCCCCAGCCCGGGTCGCTTTTTTCCAGAACAAGGCGGCCAAAACCGGAATCATCAAGCCGGATGTGAGCATGGCCGTTCCTGTAACCCAGAGTTCGATCAGGCGGGGAATATAGAGAGCTAAGATAAGGGATACGAGGGAAGTGGCAATTACAGCATAACGGCTGCAGCGCAGTAAGGTTTTATCGTCACCGGTTTTAAGCCTCGGTTTAATGATGTCGTTGATCATCGAGGATGCTCCCGCTACCAGGTTGGAATCGGCGCAGGATATTATTGTAGCCATCAGGGCGGTTATGACGATAACCAGTAAGGCCGCAGGCAATACGGCATCGCTGATCATGTAGAAGGCGAGAGAGGGGTCCTCAACGGTTACACCAATCAGCCTGCCGAAAGTGCCCAGTGAAAAAATAGCTGCCGTAACGATAAAGCTAAATATGGTTGATATCCAAAAGCCGCTTACGGCTATTTTCATGTCCCGGGCCGCCCATATTCTCTGCCAGGAATCCTGCCTGATTACCTGGTAGCCACCTAAAGTTAAAAGGAATACCAGCAGCTCTTCGAAGGGCATACTGAAAAGATTCATCAGCTCAGGCTCACCAATCGCAACCGCTTTTTCGGCCGCTCCGGCATAGCCTCCTATCAGCACAAACAGGAAGATGAAAAGGATAATGATCCCGATGTTCTGGATCGTGCCCTGGATCGAATCGGCCCAGATCACGGCCTTGAGTCCGCCCAGGGCGGTCTTGGCTGCCAGAATCAGCCAGCCGATCAAGATCCCTGTAACCAGGTCCAGGCCGGAGATGATATGCAAGAAAGTACCAACCGCTGTATACTGCATGCCTGTTATGGCGCAGTAGGCCAGGAGCATAGCGATGGCAGAGGGGAGCCTGGCTTTTTCGCCGTAGCGCAGCGCAGTGTAATCGGGAATTGTTACCAGGTTGTATTTGCTTCCGATATTTCGAATCGCTTTAAGCATGACGACAATGACAAAGACAACGACGATATAGGCGGGCAGGATTTCCCACGAGCGGCCTATTCCCAGGGCATAGCCGCTGGCAGTAAAACCAAGGACTGTCGAGCCGCCGATGGCAGTCCCCATAATGGTCAGGACCAGGGGGAATATGGGCACGCTTCGTCCCGCTACATTATAATCCTCGTAGGTTTTTATTTTCCGGGAAATATAAATGCTGTAGACCACGATAAAGACCAGGAAAGCGGCGACAGCGGCAATTAGGTAGAACCTCGTAGTTGGATCGAACATAACTTGAACTCCTGTTGGGATATTGGGACGGGCCCCTTGTCCAACTTAATCTCTCATATAAAAAATATTGTAACTCAGGCCTGGCCCGATAAGCCACAGGGGACGGTTCCATCGTCTCCTTTTCGGCCTTGAAGCTTATGCTTCAAGGGATGTTCGAACCGTCCCCTTGGCTCTGATTATCATTCAACAAGGACAGCAAACTTAATAGTGACATCTCTAACCCACACTGTCTCAATCCAGGCGGTTTGGCCAAAATATGCTGAAGTTATTTTATCACAACCGGGCTGATTAGGTAAGAAATAGTGGA
>CAYWIY010000102.1:0-7430 GCA_964458455.1 uncultured Syntrophomonadaceae bacterium
CCAGGTTGGCCGGAAGGGCGGCCGGCCGGATTGTGGCCAGGCCGGCCAACCTTTTTACAGTAGTTTAGAGATTGCCTTCACTATCTCAGCCATGCTGGCCCCCAATTCATCGAGCTTCTTTTCCACGCGCATTAGCAGGTATAAAGCAACGACAATCGGAAAGCCCAGGTTCGATATTACCGGGGCCAGGTCTTCTAGCATGGTTACACCCCCTTTGATAAATAAAGGCAGCGGATACAACACCCGCTGCCTTATATTGGCGAATAATGCTTATATATGCTACTATGCTGGGTCGAAGACGGTGTCAACCGACCGCTCAACTACTTCAGCGCGGATTTTTTCTACCAGGTCGCCGTTGTTGGTTTGGAGCATATTGCTATCGATAATGTGATCCATGCAATCTTCAATTACCTGCGCATCGAGATTTTCTTCCGGATCGGCCAGGCTAACTGCAGATGTGCGTCCTTCTTCGTTCAAAAATAACATTCGCAGCGTTTTGTTTACGGTTGCCATGAGCTAACCTCCTTTCAATAAATTTTGATGGCTGCTATACCTATTCTAGTTCGTTTGTTTCAATCAGCCGGATTGCGGATAATGTGTGCTCACATAATTGCCCAAAATACTGGCCCAACTGCAGAATCTGCTCGTTAGTTGCAGCGTGCTTAATATTGCTCCAGCTCCGCATTGAGTAAATCGGATCGAAGTTTTCATCCAGTCCAGTATTCCACCTGATTTGCATCCTTTTGGAGATAGGGGTTACAGTTGCCATAAAAGACCCTCCTTTCATTCAGTATTATGTTGCAGCTTGCAGCTTAAAGATATCAGCCGACTGCGGAGCAGGCGAAACCCGGTTACACCTGCAGCACTCATAAAAATATCCCCGCTGGGTTCCAACGGGGATAAGTTTGCCCTGGGTGGACCTGGGCCGATAATTATAACGTTAGCCTGGACTGTTGCGGTTGTTTTTAAGCGCACACAGTGGCCGCCAGGCCGGGCAACCTTATCTGGCCAATTCGTCATCGTTATGAAGTAACAACCTGCGGAAAAAATCGATTAGTAAACAGTTACAATTAGGCAGACAGCCTTCGATATCGGCCCTGCTTAAGCCGGCATACCCTGGGCCCTGGCCGCGGCGCTTGATGTAGTGGTGCCGGACCTGCTCCCCCTGGCGTATCTTATCGCGTAATGTTTCTGCGGTATTTAGTGTGTTTAACTCGTATCCTGTTTTAAACTGTATCGAAGACAACCAGGGGCCAGCATCACCAGTATAATCATCAACACTATCTATCTGTAGCAAACTACAATACCCAACTGTAGTTTCACCTGAAAAGACCGCGGCACGTGATTTTATAGGCAAAAGTATCAAGTCATCGTTAATGGGGATTATCACGTGTTTTTTAACGCTCAATAAATCGCCATAGTACCGGCGTAATTCATTGATATTCAGGCTGTAGTGTGTGGCTAGCTTTTCAACCAGCCAGGGGACCGTTCTTCCCTCATAGTATTCATCACGTTGCGTTATTACGTGCGCGCGGTTTGTAGTAGTATATACGGGCAATAAGGCTATTATGCCCTCGTTTAAGTATTGGTCCATATTCACCCTCCAATAAGGGCCGGCCCGGCACGGGGAGGAGGCAACCCTGAACCGGGCCATAGTGGAGTGGGGTAGGCAAACTTTATTTTTTGAAACTGACAAGATTAGTTACTGTGCAGCCTGTGTCGTCTATGTCGTCATAGTCTTCAACTGTGAATAGCGGTTCTTCATTCGCGTCATCATCTTCCTCATCTTCCCCGATAACTTCCAGGGGGATATCTGCAGCATCTGTGTTGTCCTCAAATTCGATTTTTTGCAGCCGTCCAGGTCCATCTATGGACGGCAGGTTAGAAAAACAAACCTTGCGCCGGCTGACGATGGCTGAAAACTCCTGTATATCGGGTTCCCTGGTTGAATAGCTGCAGCCATCATTTGTGGTAGTTGGCGGGCTGAAATAGCATAATAAGTTATCGAGCATCGCTATTTTGCCGGCGCCATTTTGCGCCATGTAGGCCTGTTCATTAACCACCAGGACCAGGTCATATCCTGTTAATTCCCGCCATACAGCCGGGGCCACAATAGCCTTCCCCAGCTGGGTGGACCCTTTAACGATCCACCGGCCGGACCGGAACACATAAGCTATGTTTGCATCAACTAGGTGTCCATGATACTCGCGGATAAGCTCCCTGCATTGGTTGCTTATTTCCGGCGCTGTGCGATACGTTATCAACATCAACCCTCCCTAAATTTCGTGATAAATGCGTCAAGCCCGCTACTATTCAAGCTAGTTGCGTGCCGCCTGGCGTTCTCCGGGTCCTGGTAGCTTGCTGCTACAACTCTATGCCATGTGTTATTATCTGCATCAACAAATTGCACAATAAACGCCTCAACACCTATGTTTTTTAAGTTATCCTTGCGCCTTTCTGCATAATCCCTATTGCTAAATGAGCCGGCCACAACTCTATACCATAGCCTGGTGGTCGCCGGGTCCTCATTGGGTGCTTCTATCTTGCTAAGTTCAGTAATAACCCGGTCAAAAAATTTCTCCCCTGGACAATACCAGCGGTTGACGCTATCTACTTCAAAGTGGCCAAAGATATAAGGCCTTTTAAGCGGGATATCGTGCTTCCGGGCCCAGATTTTGAGCACATCCAGGGTGGAATATAGCTGCTCCCTGGTCCATGTTCGCTGGTTCGCGCCGGTCCTGGCCAGGCTTAACGTGTATAGGTTAGGATTTACACCTGATTTTAGTAATGGCCAGGTGGCCTTATTGATTCGCCCGTGGGAGTAGGCTGCATTTTCTTCCGGGACCAGGGACACAACAGTCCCATCATCCCTGACAATGGCGTTATAGCTTGCGTTAGCAGCCGGGTTCATGATCCAGTTGTAATTGCTGGTCCAGGTGGCGCCTGTAATGTGGAGGCATATTCCTAAGATATCGTGGCCATTTCTGCCATGCGAGCCCTTCGGGTAGCCGAAGTTGGGTGAGCTAAATACCTCGTCATACATTTTTGCTATATCCTTTCACCAGGTCGATAATGTCGTGCAAGACGTTGGAGCCGAGGCCCAGCACCAGGCCGGTTAGAACGTAGCCGGGATATGTGGCTGCAGGCATAACCTCAAGCGCGAAAAGTAGGTCCAGCTGCAGCGCAAGGGCCACCGCTATTGAGATTAAGGCAGAGCCGATAATCTTCAACCGATGATTGAAGTTATCGCCCAGCAGTTGCTGTATATGTTCCCATATACGCTCAATAATCATCGACAATACAATAATTTTGACTAACACAGGCAAACCTCCGTTCTTTTCTGTTTTGTAGATTATACAATGCTTTCAATAATGTTTCAGACATATTTGACAATGTAGGTGTTACAATGTAACATAAACAAAAGTTACAATGTAACCATATTGAAAATGGAGTATAATCACGAAGGGAGGGGAGGTAATATGAGCTTGCTCAAACGCAGCACTTCACCAGGGAAACCCAGGGTAGCTATTGATGATAAGGAACTGAGGCGTTTATACCTTGAGCGTGAATTATCAACCCGTGCGATTGCTGATTTATATGGGGTTTCACACCAGACTATTTATAGGCGTTTACAGGAACTCAATATTCCGCTCAAGCAATGGCGAGTCCCTGAAAATCATTAAGAATATAAAGGAGTGGTCATTGTGGAACATGGAACTGTGAAAAGGGCCTTTGAGGCCGGGTTTTTCTGCTGTGAAAATGGTATTTTCGACACCGACCTGCCCACTACAGAAAAATGCGTATATATGGCCTTAACACGTTACGCCGGCAGCAACAATAGAGCTTGGCCATCATACGATACGCTAGCTAAAGATTGCAGCTGCAGCAGGCGTCGCGCAATTAGCGCTGTAGACGTATTAACAAGCAGTGGTTTGGTCGTAAAAGAGAAGCGGGGAAACAGAACAAATAATTACCTGGTTTACCCACCAAGTTATTATTGCTCCACAAATATAGATAAAAACGGGGAAAAAATAAAACAGGGTGCAGAATCTGCACCCCAAAACGATGACTTGGAAATATTATACCAAACTCAGGGTGAAATGTCTGCACCCTCAGGGGTGAACGAGGTGCACCCTCAGGGTGAACCTGCTGCACCTTCGGGGTGCAAATCCTGCACCCTGGGGGTGAACGAGGTGCACCCGAAAAACAACAGTAATAACAACATTAAAAATAACACTTCAACAGAAAAAAGTGAGAGTGAGGATAATTTAAATTCAAAAAAAATAACTGAAGAAGATATCGAAGCTATAAGAAAAACTTTTAAAGCTAAAAAAGTTACAGTAAAAGACCATGTAATAAAAGATCTCCTGGCCACTAATTCTGTAAAAGAGGTAAAAGCAGCCATTAAAAGTTGTGATTTTGAAACAGCGCGAAATCCAATAGCTGTTATCCGCTGGATGTTAACTAACGGAACATATATTATGCCGGCAGAAAATGAAAATAAGACGCACGTATCCCAGGATGATTATAAGCCACAGGTGAACGAAACAGAGGTTAGAAACATGATTGCCGGGGCTAAATCTATATTAAAATCTAAGGTTGCTAGAACTGGTGCTTCTTAATATCAATCAAGTATAAGTATTCTTGTTCAAGCATTGCAGGGATATCTTCAATAGCACAACAGACACGCCTTATTGCAGGTAGTGTGGATATGTATGCATCAGCTGGCCCGGTCTGCGTGAAGTGGACCGGGTCTTTTGCTGCAATAAAAACTTCCTCGCATAACGTATAAGCCATACCGAGCTCAATATTCCCGCTAAAGGTTCCTGGTATATGCGCGATGTATAGGTCTGTTCGCGATAATGCACGAATAGCTTTTTTAAGCACGGAAGTATTTAAATAGCAGTCTATCGTGAATGTTTCTCGTGGCCACACAAATGTTGCAGTCCAGCCATAGGCAAGTATTTTAGCTAAAATATTGTTATATTGCTTAAAAGTTAAGCTTGATGGTGATAGGTAAAAGTGATTCATTTTGTTGATCCCTCTCTAAATTGTTTTAATGCGCTTTCAAGTTGGTCATCGGCGATATGTGTGTATATCATTGTAGTTGCAAGTGATGCGTGGCCCAGGGCCTTTTGGACCAATCTTATGTTTTTAGAATCATGTAAAAGGTCTGTAGCAAAACTATGACGCAGGCAATGCGGGTGGACTCGCTTATTTATGCCGGCCCGTTTAGTATATCTTTTGATAAAGGCGCGGACATAGCGATCTATAATAGGGCCTCCCTCTAATGTGCAAAATAAATAAGCACTATTGCCGGGCATTTTATCTCGCCACAATTGCAGTTTTGCCAGATCGTTATCTGATAGCCATAGCACGCGGTCTTTATTTCCTTTACCTGCGATTACGTTGAGCTTCCCTGTGTTCCAATCTATATCTGATACTTTCAAGGACAGAGCTTCACCAACCCGCAAACCCAGGTTTAAAAACATCAACATCATGCAATAGTTTCTTAATCCAGTAGGTGTTTTAAGATTAGGCACATCAAGGAGCGCCTTTTGTTCTTCGAGCGATAAAACAGTAGGCAGCTTGTTGCTCCTGGGCTTATTATTTAGTTCCGTTTTTGATGACATTGTTATTTTGTCCCTTTCTGATGTTCAGGTCCGCAAAGAGAGAAATGCGGTATCGTATAAGCTGGAAGCAATTACCATAAGTGGGCATTGGAAGAAGACGAAAAACGGTATCGAAAAGGGGGCGAATGCGCGTTTGATTTCATGATAAAAAGCTACCATATTCGGCACTATATAACAAGTTGAGAATAGAGGTAATTATATTAATAGGTATAGCCATAATAAAGTTTTTGTGCGTTATCTTCAAATTCTGCATTTTTTTAATCGTGTTACGTAGTTGTACCTAACAAGCGCAAAAGTGACAACATTTTGGCCACCAATACCCCTCTCATCTAGCCAGATGGCCTGTAATCGATTTTTAGATCACATCAAGGGGTAATGTATAGGTTGACATGGTTTAAATTGCATATAAGCTTAAAGAAAACACGGGGGTGATGTTCATGCAGGAGAGACAAAATAAAATTAGTATTGATAAACGGATCGAGGTCCTGGAGTATTTACATGGACTGTTAGATAATCCGGCCCAGGAAGATATAAAGCACAACGTCCAGCTAATGATTGATTCATACCGGGACCAGGTTAATCACCAGCCGGATAATTATCCTCGGCGCAGTTTAAGCTACATACCGCCGGCTTTATAGGAAGTCTGTCACCTTGGCAGGCCTTCCTGGTAAAAGTGTGCTTATATTACTCCTCATCATCTTTTGAAAGCACATACTCATAAAGCATGCGCACAGCTGCAGAGACAACTTGGTATTTTCTTACTCCAGCCATTTCTGCTATTTCAGAAATCATCTTTATTTCCTCTGGATCCATCCAGTAGGTTTGCCGGCGTCGATTATCTTCTAAGCGCTGTGTAACCGTGTCCTGGCTGGCTTTATCTTTAATGTTATCTGCAGACGTTTGCTGATACGTTTGCGAAAACGTTTGCGTATTCGATTTTGTTTTCGTTTGCGACTTCTCTTCTGGCTTTGCTGCTGCTTGCCTGCTGTCTTGAATAAATGACAATGGGTCTTTTCCCATTCTGGGCTTTTTACCCATCGTTACCGCTCCTTTCTAGTATTTCATTCACCAGGGCCTCGTAATCGGCGGCTCCAGCAGAGTCCGGTTTATAGGTGAAAATATCCTGCCCGTAAGAAGGTGCTTCGGCCAAGCTTACATTGGTTCTGATTAAAGTATTGAAAAGTGTATCCTTAAAATGCTCTTTTAGCTTGTCGGTTACTTCCCGGTTAAGAGTTTTCCTGCGGTCATAGAGGGTCCCAATAACACCGGCCACTTTTAACTGGTCATTTAATCTTTGCTGCACCACATCGACAACCTGCATCAGCTGGCCAGTGCCATGTAACGCTAAATATTCTGTTTGCAGGGGTATATAAATATCGTGGGCCGCGGCCAAGCCATTAATCGTAAACAGGCCCAGGCTCGGCGGGCAATCAATTAAGATAAAATCCAGGGGCTGGTCCAGTTTCTTAAGAGCATTTTTAAGTAAAAATTCCCGGCCAGGTTCCCCGGCAAACTCCATTTCTGCAGCACTTAATTCAATAGAAGAGGGTAGCAGCTGCATGCCGCCGGGCAAGGCCAAGAGGGCTTTACTTATTTGGACATTGCCTTTTAGAACATCGTAAATTGTATTATCAAGTTCATGGGTTTCTACTCCCAAGCTTAAAGTTAAATGTGCCTGCGGGTCCAGGTCAATTAACAATATCTTTTTTCCCTGCTTTGCCAGGCCTGCCCCGCAGTTAATAACAGAAGTGGTTTTGCCTACTCCACCTTTTTGATTTGCGAATGCGATTATTTTCA
>CAYWIY010000103.1:0-7390 GCA_964458455.1 uncultured Syntrophomonadaceae bacterium
TTTTGGCTTTGTTGCAGACTTATATGGTTGTTATGAAATGAGTTGGATAATACTGGGGGTTGCAGTTTTAATCATTTCCAGCACTTTTTTATTTTTAAGCGCTAAAATTATTGCTTTTGCCCGCAAAGAACAGGCTCCAACAAAATGAGGCCATACAAGAGTTAGATTAAAAGTTTTGACCGTGAGCATTATTATCTTTTAAGAACTATCTTTTAAGAACAATGAGGCTGATTACAGGGCCAGCTTGGTTTTTGGCCGGACAAGACCTCATCTATACATTTTGCTGCGCAAAGTGCCATCCTTTTTTTAGCTTCAACAGTGTGGGATGCATTATGGGGAGATAATACTACATTATTTAAAGAAAACAATGGGTTGTCTTTGGAAGGAGGTTCTTGTGCATAAACATCGAGAGCCGCTCCGCAGATATCTCCGTTTTTTAACGCATCTATCAATGCAGGTTCATCGATTAATTCTCCTCTCGCAGTATTAACTATATAAGAAGTAGGTTTCATCATGGAGAATTCTTTTTTCCCTACGATGTTTCTTGTGTTTTTAGTGACAGGCAAATGGAGGCTTACAAAATCAGCATTTGTAAAAAGATAATCCCAATCATTTGTTAATTCAATTTCTTCGCTCAGTGCTTCCTTTGGACTGTTGGGGTGGTAACCAAGAACTTTCATATTAAGGCCCAGGGCAGCTTTTTTTGATAATAGTGAGCCAATCTTGCCCAGGCCGATTATACCTAAAATTTTTTGATCCAAATCTATATTTGTGATCTGATCCCTGATGCTATAGTTGCCCTGTCGAAGTTCTTTGTCACAGTAAAGCATATTTTTTGCAAGGTTAATTATTAAGCCCAATGCATGTTCGGCTACTGTTTTTTCATTGCAGTAAGGAGCGTTAGTCACAAAGATTCCCATATCCGTTGCTGTTTTCATGTCGATATTGTCAACTCCTACCCCATGCCTGGCAATAACCTTTAATCGTTTACCAGCTGTTATTACTTCAGCGGGCAAAGATACGGTTCTTGCTAAAATGGCATCACAGTCTTCCACTTCTTTTTTTAAAGCATCGATAGAAGTGTCGCATGCCTTTATTTCGTAGCCGCGCTCTAAAAGATATTTTTCCCCGTCTTCGTCTATTTGTTGTGGTATTAAAACTTTAAAACTCAAGTCAGATTACCTCCCAAAGATAAAATTTTGTTATTTATAAGCCATGAATAAAGGATCTATCTTTCAAAAAATTAAATAACCAATGGATATGATAGCATATAACATCTATTCTCCAAAGGTGTTAATGGCATAGCTTATATGATATTATTAGTTTATAAAATAATACCATACAGCGCAGCTTTGCGCTAAGGGATTTAAAATGCTGTTTTTAATATTTTTTGCCCTGCAGATTTTCGCTTACAAATAACTAAAATAATAACCTTCGAAATAAGAGTATCCAAAAGCTCATTGCACTTTAAAGCGCTATTTTATTAGTATCATTTCAAAGAGTTGAGAAAAGGCACATCAATAAAGGGTTTTATATCCATATTTGATAATTTAAGTTATGGAAAATAAATTAAGCTATGGAGGTATTCTCTTATGCGAATAACCGATGTTGAAGCTATTCCGTTGTACCTCGGAACGGAAAAAGCCATTGCTGATGGGACTCAGGATGCTTTGATAATTAAAGTTTACACTGATGAAAACATCATTGGAATAGGTGAAGCGGATACTTCTCCTCATGTTGGAAAAGCCATAATTGATGCCCCAGTTTCAGGTGATAAATGCCAGGGTATCCGTAATATCATAGTCGGGGAAGATCCTTTTGATGTAGAAGTTATATGGGAGAAAATGTACTATAAAACTTATAAGTTTGGGCGTAAGGGTGCGGCAATAAACGTTATGAGTGGGATAGATATTGCCCTGTGGGATATTATTGGGAAAAAGTTAAATCAACCCATTTATAAACTTTTAGGCGGAGCTTTTAGAAAAGAGGTGATTCCATACGCCAGCGTACTTTTTCCGCAGGACCCGAGTGATATTAATGACGTCAAAGAGAAGGCAAATAATTGTATAAATGCAGGTTTTAGGTCTATTAAATTTGGATGGGGCGGATTCGGGGATTTAGAAGAAAGGGACTATGCTCTTATAGAAGCAATTCGTGATGAAGCCGGTAATAATGAGGTAAGATTGATGATAGATGTGGGAATGAAATGGGATGCTAAGACGGCGATGCAAAGAGCAGATATATTAAAAGAATTTCGCCCTTACTGGTTTGAGGAACCTGTTATCGCTGATGATTTGCATGGGTACAGTGAAATATCCGCAGCAGTTAATTGGTCTAATATAGTTGGCGGTGAACAAGAATATACCCGGTACGGGTTTAAAGATCTAATGGACATTGGCAAAGTTGACATGATACAGCCTGATTTAGCTAGAGCAGGCGGCTTTACGGAATGTAGAAAAGTAGCAGCAATGGCTAATGCAAGGAATATCCCTTGTATACCGCATGGATGGAGTACAGACATACTTGTGAAGGCTAATCTGCACTTTATTGCAGCTACCCGGAATGCCTACTTTTTGGAATATTGTATGATGGATTCTCCGTTAAGATGGGAAGTTACTATAAATCCTTCTCAGCTGGAACATGGTGTAGTAAAGGTGCCGGAGGAACCGGGCTTGGGTGTGCATTTAAATGAAGAGACATTGAGAAAATATTCTGGTTAGCTTACCAGTTACTGTAGCGCCCTGTTGTTTGTGCTTATTTAGGGAGACAAGCGGAGATGAAATGGGCTTAATAACAAGCTTTAGAAAAAGTTTTGTCCTGGAAACATGATACTATAAATGGATATCGGGGGTAGATATCAATATGAAGGTTTTATTGGCTGAATCAATTCATAAATTGGGTATTGATCTTTTAAAAGAAGCTGCTGAAGTAAAAATTGCTAAAGATAATTCTGAGCAATCCATTCTAGAAGAAATAGTTGATGCTGATGCCTTGATTATGCGCAGCAGCCCATTGCCGGGTAATGTAATCAGGCAAAGTAAAAAATTAAAAGTTATTGGCAAGCACGGCGGCGGTGTTGATAACATCGATCTGCATGCTGCAAATGAAATGGGCGTAGCAGTAATCAATGTGCCTGATGCTAATATTTTGTCAGTTGCTGAGCATACTATGACAGTTATTCTGTGCTTAGCAAAGAAAATCAGGGAAGCTGAGGATGCGCTAAGAAGTGGCTTTTTCAATCAGCAGGCTTCTCTACCTGGCATGGTTACAAAGTATGGCTTTACTGCTTTGGAGCTGTGTGGGAAAACACTGGGCATTGTCGGTGTTGGCAGGATTGGTAGACTAACTGCCCGCATTGCCCGGTATGGGTTTTCTATGGATGTCTACGGTTATGATCCTTACGTTTCTGCCGAAGAAATGAAAGGAGAAGGTGTTGAGCCTGTAGATTCAATTGATGAAATATTTCGTTCTGCAGATTTTATTTCTATCCATGTTCCCTTAGATGAGTATACTGTAAACCTTGTGAATAAAGAACTGATCAGTTTAATGAAACCAACAGCATTTTTAATTAACATTGCCCGCGGCGGCATAGTGAACGAAGATGATTTATATAAAGCTTTAAAGAGCAAAACGATTGCCGGAGCGGCGGTTGACGTTTATGAAAAAGAACCTCCTTCCCCAAAACATCCCTTATTTGAGTTGGATAACATTATAGTTACCCCTCACATGGCAGCGATGACGGATGGAGCCTTGATTAGAATGGCGCAGGATATTGCTCAAGGAATAATAGAAGTTTTAAATGGCAGGAAACCAAAACACCTGATTAATCCAGAAATATGGTCTTAATATTTGTGTTTATACAGTTTATGGGAAAACCCTAGTCCTCATTAAGCGTGGTTATTGATGAAATATATTACTCTACTGGTAGTTATACAAGGAGCTTAAGTATGGGCGGATTGTTAGCTTTGTTGTCTGCTGTGGGATTTACCAGCCATACTGTCTTTACTCGCAAAGGATTAATGGGGAAGAATGCTGGTAATATATGGGAAATACGCTTTGTTACTTCTTTGATGTCCCTGGTTGTATTTCTCATTGGGGCTTATATAGCATCACTTTATGGCATTGATATTACTCAGGAATTTAGGGATTTGTCATTTTTAGCACTGTTACTGCTTGTTTTGCAAGGCGGATTAGGAGACTTTCTAGGGGGATTGTTTCTAATTACAGCGATTGCTCAAATTGGGGCTTCGCACGCTTCAGCCTTAAGAGGTGGTTCAAACCCGCTTTTTGCTACGATACTTGCGATAATTATACTTGGTGAAAGGCCGGGCGTTTTAGGAGTACTCTTTGTAATGATGATTGTAATTGGAATTGTCGTGGTTGGTTTACGGGAGCATGCCGGCACTATTTCTCTTTTCGAAAAGAGTAAAGTATCAGGTGGAGTTATTGCTTTATTGGGAGGGTTTTCTTTTTCTCTTTCCCATATAGCAAGAGGATCTGCTATAAATCTTGGAGCTACTCCTAATACGGGTTATGTTATTGGTTTAGTAACAGCTTTAGTTATATTTGCAGTTGTAAGTATTGTTAAAACAAGGAATTTTAACCCCTTCCTTCATATTGACCGAAAAAACGTCTATTATTATGCAATTGCAAGTATAGGTCATATTATAGGGGGATATGCGCTGTTCACCGCCTTTACATTAATTCCTGTTTGGCAAGCTTCGGCTATAAGGAATGTTCAACCTCTTATGGCTATTTTATTTACCTGGTTATTTTTGAAAGAAGCAGAAAAAGTAAATTTACGATTGTTCGTTGGGGCTTTGTTAGTGACTTTGGGAGTTGTATTCTTAAA
Organism: uncultured Syntrophomonadaceae bacterium; assembly: GCA_964458455.1. Lineage (GTDB taxonomy): Bacteria > Bacillota > Dethiobacteria > DTU022 > DTU022 > B1SED10-74M. The sequence goes on from CAYWIY010000103.1 coordinate 4,853, forward strand.
TGTTTATGTACAACCATAATAATCACCCTAGAACAGGGGTGCCTGCTAGTTTAGGTAATGTTATCAATTGAGGTGTGTGGTAGATATGAATATTTATGAACGTTTTGGCGTTAAACCGATTTTTAATTTATGCGGTTATACTACCCGTTTTGGTGGTGCTCCAATGGAAAAAGAAGCCTTGCAAGCTATGTATGAAGCTGCCGGCTATTCTGTTCGCTTAGATGAACTCCAGGCTGCTGCCAGCAAAGTAATTTCCGAAGCTACCAATGCGGAAGCAGGAATTGTCACTTCCGGAGCGGCCGGTGCTCTAACTTTAGGAACAGCTGCATGTATATGTGGTTATAATGTTGGCAAGATGAATCGTTTGCCTGATACAACTGGAATTGCTAACGAAGTTATTATGCCCCAGCATCACATTAGTGGGTATTCCCATGCTATTAAAGCTGCTGGTGCAAAAATTATTGGAGTTGGTATCCCTAATGATACTCCGGCTCCTGATGAGATCCCTCCAGTAAGCACACATGATCTTGAGGCAGCGATAAATGAAAATACTGTTGCTGTTGCTTATGCGGTAAGACCAGGCAGTAATCCCCCCTTACAAGAAGTCATTGAAGCAGGCCACAAGCATAATTTGCCTGTGCTTGTTGACGCTGCTGCCCAGGTTCCGCCGGTTAAGAACCTTTGCCGGTTCATTGATATGGGAGCAGATTTAGTCTGCTTTAGTGGTGGAAAAGGAATAAGAGGCCCTCAGGCTAGCGGTATTCTTTGCGGAAAAAAAGAATTAATATCCTCTGCTGTCCTGCAGATGTTAGATATGGCCGGTGTTCCTTATGAACGATGGGATCCGCCGAGATCTTTAATTCCAAAAGAAAAACTGTTAGGCAAGCCGGAACATGGCATAGCACGGTCAGCAAAAGCCAGCAAAGAAGCGATTATCGGATTATTGGTGGCATTACAAAACCTGACCGAAGATAAATTTTTAAACGATAAAGAGTATTATAATGGCTTACTTGGAATAATTGGTAATTATATTAAAGACATTCCCTCTGTAACGCTGAGCAGGTCAGAAGATTATCAAGAGGGATTTCCATTGCTGGAAGTGTTTATTGATGAAAAAAAATCCGCAAAAAACGCTTTTCAAGTGGCCGATATACTGAGAAGGCAGGGTATATATATTAGAGATAATAAATTAAACCAGGGTTGCATAGCCATCCATCCTGTTTGTTTGGATGAAGAAACCGCTTACTTTGTTGCCGAAAAGCTTTTTAGTATTATATCTAAATGATATGGAGATAAAAAATTACTATACACATCTCATCATCCACATGTTATATAGAGGGAATAAGTAGGGAACAATAGAATTAATAATTACCATAATTGTACTACAGGAGGTAGATTGAAATTAAAAAGATACTAGTAATATTGCCCATGTACCATCCGGTTGGGGAAGAAATCCTGGCCAGGGAGGCTCAAGTAACAAGGACAGATAATTATGATCCTGATAATTTAAAAAAAATACTTTCTGAAGAAAAATTTGATGCAGTAGTTCTGAGGGCTCCTGCTCAAATGACCAGGGATATTATTGAAGCTGCGGATGGCGTAAAGGCTATATCTGGGGCCGGAGCCGGCCTTGATAATATTGATGTTGAAGCTGCCACGGAAAAAGGCATTGCAGTATTAAACTGTCCAACAGTGAATGCTGTATCCGTTGCTGAACACGCACTTACTTTGATGTTAACTGTATCAAAAAAAATCTTACCTTGTGATCAAGCCGTGCGAAAGGATAATTTCGAACTACGAAACAAATTGAGGCCAACAGAATTAAATGGGAAAGTACTTGGTTTAGTTGGTATTGGGGCAATTGGCTCTAAACTTGCTAAAATGGTCCAGGACGGTTTAAACATGTCGGTAAAAGCATTTGATCCTTATGTAGATGCATCATTAGCTGAATCATTAGGAATTGAACTGCTTCCTGATTTAGATAGTTTATTACCTTTATGTGATGTATTATCTTTGCATGTCCCTTTGTTGCCTGAAACAAAAAATATTATTGGTGAAAAAGAAATAAGCCTTATGAAACCAACAGCAATAATAATCAACACAGCAAGGGGCGGGATACTGGATGAGGAGGCTTTAACCCGGGCTTTAATTGATAATAGAATTGCCGGGGCCGGATTGGACGTATTTTGCACTGAACCGAATATTGATTGCAGTTCTCCTTTGTATAGCCTGGATAACACGGTATTTTCTCCACACCTTGGTGGTATAACTGAAGAATCAACCTATCGAATGGCTGAAGCAGTAGCGACAAACATTTTAGCGTATTTGGAAGGGAACTTCCCGGAAACTGTTTGTAATGCAAATGAATTAGATCTTAACAATTAGTGCAATTATAGGAAAAGCGAGGTTTTGATAGCCTGCATTATTAAGGAGGTGATTCTAGATGGGCGGTCGCAGAATCTCTTCACCTAAAGTACAAGAAAATGATCAAGTGCATTTATCCCCAGCCATGGAGGCAGGCGATTTCATTTTTTTATC
>CAYWIY010000104.1:0-7361 GCA_964458455.1 uncultured Syntrophomonadaceae bacterium
CCCCTGTGTTGAGAGGAGTGTTATTGTGCAGAGCAGTCAGCAAGCTTCATTCTATATCAAGACCCAGCGGTCTTTTACCCCGGTAAGGAAATACGCCTGGATTTTAACCGTCTTAATTGGGATTGGAGGACAGTTTATGCCCCTGATCGGGCTGCTGGTCCCTTTTATTATGTTAGCCCTGATGGGAACAAGCCTGTTTAAGGGCAAGTACTGGTGTGGTAACTTCTGCCCGCACGGCAGTTTTTTTGACAACCTGCTCGGACCGCTCAGCCGCCATACTAAAATCCCGGCCTTCCTTCGCTCCAAACCGGTTATTGCTGCCGTCCTGGTTTTTTTCATGTTTAACCTCGGCCGGCGGTTTATAGATGTCTACGCCACCCTGGGCTCAGGAGAATTCCTTGAACGCCTGGGGCTGGTTTTTGCAACCACTTACCTGATGGTTCTTTTAGCCGGGGGCCTTCTGGGGCTGGTGATCAACGAACGCACCTGGTGCCAGTTTTGCCCCATGGGCACCATCCAGGTCATTTTTTACAAGCTCGGCAAAGCGGTGGGGCTGGCTAAAAACACCGACGAAAAAGTTACCGTCAGCCACCCCGAACTGTGCCACTCCTGCGGCAAATGTGCCCGGGTATGCCCCATGCAGCTTGCCCCGTACCGGCAATTCTCAGAAAACAGGCAGCAATTTGAAGACGAAAGCTGTATCCGCTGTAACACCTGTGTCCACAACTGTCCGGCCGGCATCCTGCAGATGGCCCGCCCCCGGGAAGCAGAAGAAATAAACAGGCAGGTTTCCCTGGAAGGTTTTGACCGGGCCGGCTATTACCGCGCCCGGATAAAAGCGATCACCAGCTTGAAAGACGATGTCCGCACATTCAGCTTTGAACTGATCGAACCGGCCCATATGCCCTACGACCCGGGCCAGTTTGTCCTGGTTGAAGTAGAGCCTGAAATAGAAATGTACCGGGCTTACACCATCTCCGGGTCAAACGAAGACAATTCCGAAATCCAGGTAACGATCAAAAAGCTGCCTGACGGTTACGGCACAAATTTAATCTTTAACAATTTCAAGGAAGGTGATACTCTTAACCTGAAGGGCCCGCTGGGCAATGAACTGCGCGTTGATCCATCCGGCAGTGAACTGCTTTTCATCGCCAACGGGATCGGTATCACTCCCTTTGTAGCAACCGTCCAGAGCTTTTTTGAACGCAGGGAATACCCCTTCCAGGGCAGAGCCGCCCTGCTTTACGGAGCCCGCTACGAAGAAGACCTGGTTTATGACGATTACTTTGAGAAAGTGGCAGGTCAAAGTGATAATTTCAGCTACCACAAGATCCTCTCCAGGCCCAGGACCGACCGGTACACAAAAGGTTATGTAACAGACATCTTAAAAGATCTTCAGCTATCCCCGGAAACGAGGGTCTACATTTGCGGGACTGCCCAGATGGCAGGCGAGGCCACCCGGATTCTGAGCGCAGGTGGCGTGCCAGAAGAAAACATATATTACGAAAGCTTTGTATAGGAGCGTGCAGCGATGGAAGGCAATGAAGAAACCAGGAAAAAGGTAGTAAACCGGTTATCCAGGCTGGAAGGGCAAATCCGGGCGGTGCGCCGGATGATCGAAGAAGAAGAAAAATGTGAAGACATCGTCACCCAGCTTAGCGCCGTTCACTCGGCGCTGGAAGGGGTAACCAAGCTAGTTGTGGCCAACTTCTTTATGGAATGCATCTCCGAATCGCAAGAAAAAGGCGAAAACCAGCAGGAAGCCGTGGACCGCTTTGTTTCCCTGTTGCTAAACACCAGGATGTAGAATATTTTTCCAGAAACTACAGGGCAGCAATTTTCACAGCAGGCGGCCTGAACTGAATATGACCTCGCCTTAAATGACGGCGGTGAGATCATAGATTTGCCTGTTGCATCGTTAATAACAAATAGTTATGTATTTTGCAACTATATTTAAAATATGCTTTAATTACAGTAACGATTATTATATTTAACAGGAGGGTGCAAAATGGAAAAAAACAAAGGTTTTGTTATAAAAGTTGTCGTGGCAGCCACATACCTGCTCATGGTTACCGTCAATGCCCTGGCCAACGCAATCCCCATCAACGGGGTAACAACCGGACAGGTGTCCGATGCATATCCTGATCTATTCGCCCCGGCAACAATTACATTCAGTATCTGGGGCCTGATCTACCTGCTTTTGGCCGGTTACATCCTGTACCAGTTCGGCTTTTTCCAGGCAGACCGCGGTGCAGCCAGGGATGAACTTTTTCAAAAAATCGGGATCTATTTTGCCATATCATCTGTTGCCAACGCCCTGTGGATCTTTGCCTGGCATAATTTCGTGATCTGGCTTTCCCTGCTTTTGATGATCGTGGTGCTGGTCTGCCTGATCCAGATTGCCACCCGGTTGAGTGAAGAAGAGTTCTCCTTTAAAGAAAAGGCTTTTATCAGGCTTCCCTTCAGCATCTATTTTGGCTGGATTACCGTGGCCACCATCGCCAATGTAACCACTTTCCTGGTCAGTATCGGCTGGGGCGGCTTTGGCCTCCCCGATCAGTTCTGGATGGTCCTGATCTTACTGGTCGGCGCGGCAATCGGCATTGCCAGGATGAGGCGGGACATGGATCTTGCCTACGGTTTGGTCATCATCTGGGCTTACGCCGGGATCCTGAACAAACATATTTCCCCGGCCGAATTTGCCGGGCAGTATCCGGCTGTTATCATAACCACCATTGCCGGCATTATATTACTGGTTGTTGCCAAGGTGCTCCTGTTTTATCCAGGCTTGAAGAAGACAATTTAAGTGTAAAGAAAAGGCGGCAGAATTATTAATAATTCCACTGCAGTAAAGCTGCTGAAAGCAATCCTTTCTTCCTATATCATTATGGCCCTCGGCATAGCCGGCCTTAATTTCGGCTATGCCGGGCAGGCTTCTCCGGCGGTTGCCGAATTAATCAACTGGTTCTGGCATTTTTACGAAAACTGGATCAAGTTTATCTTCATTATCGCCGGGAGCATTCTCACCCTGCACATTGTAAGCAGCTCTTCAAAAGCCGCTTTAAGGAGAAAAAACCTGGCCGGCTTTATGATTTACGCCCTGCTGATCCACATTCTCGGCCCCTACATCGCGGGAAACAGCGAACTCTACCTGTTTTCCATGCCGCTACCCTGGAACACCACTCCCCTGCAACTGCTTGACCCCGGCAGTTCATTTTTCGCCGAACGCTTTCCCGTCCTTGGTATGGCCGGCATCACGGCCAGCCTGGTTGTTTATGCCCTGATCACCTTTGCCGTCCTGGTCGGAACCCTGCTCCTGGGCAGAAGGTGGCAGTGCTCCACCCTGTGCCTGTTCAACGGTTTTGCCTCGGAAGTCTTTGCCCCGGCCTTTCCACTTGCCGGTAAAAAGAAACAGGCAGGCAAATCCACCCTTAAAATTTTTTCTTACCTGAGGTGGCTGTTTTTAGCCGCCGCTTTATTTTTCACCACCTACTGGCTTCTGCACCTGGGAGGTGCAATTCCCGGTGACAGCGCCGGCTTGATAAGCGAAGTGGAAATTTATAAATACCTGGGCGGGGAACTGCTGGCAGCCATGTTCATGTGGGTGGTTTTCACCGGGCGCGGGTATTGTTATTACTGCCCCCTTGGTACTGTCTTGAGCTTCCTTGGCAGGGCTGCAGGCCAAAGAATCTCTACCACTGAAGCAGAATGCATCGAGTGCGGCAAATGTAACCAGGCCTGCCCGCTTTCCATCGACATCAAAAAAGAGGCCCAAATAAAGGCCCCGGTTACTGATCTGCGCTGCGTGGGCTGCGGGCACTGCATCGATACCTGCCCGACCGAAACCCTTCGCTATACTACCCGGTTTTTGAGCTCCAGGCGTTAACTGGTTTCCCGTACATATTTAAGTTAGAGCAGCTTTAACTCCCTAAACTCTATTACCTTCCAGCCACTTTTATACTTATAACCGCGCTGGCAATGACTGCGGCAGGTTAGGTGAGGTTATAAAAAGGCCTGAACAGTTATAACTTCTGCCCGGGGTTTAAAAAACTGCCTGCAAACTGCCGATTGATTCTTTGCGGTGGTTGTATATGGAAAAATCCAGTTTCTTGATGATCACCTCTTCTTCCCGGTGATCAATATAGTTTAAACGGCGCAAAATCTCAACAATGGCCGGCTCGATTGCCTTTATGACACCGCACTCTATTTTAAGGGCGATCCCTTTACCCTCACCCATAAAGCTAACACAGTAAACGCCGTCCGCCCCCAGCTTGGCCAGCAGGCGCCCGCCTGTTACCTCCATCAGGACGGTATCAAGCCGCCCGGTACCGGCTACGTACCAGGGATAGGCACTCATGGCTTCAGCCACTTTTTTCAAGGCCCCGGCCCTGATATCGCCAGCCAGGCTGCCTGGTTTTGAAAGGTAAGCGTAAGCTTTGGCCATATTGAAAAGGGGCATATAGAATATGGGCGCCCCGCAGCCGTCAACCCCAATACCGATCTCTTCTTTTTTTACCCCGCTTATTTCAGAAGCTATCTCCAGCACTTCCTGCTGAAGAGGATGATTAATTTCTTCATAACCATCGGTTGCGTAGCCCTTTATAGCCGCAATAGCCAGCATCCCGCTGTGTTTACCGGAACAACAGTTATGCAGCTGGGTCCAGTTCTGTTTTCGCTTCAGGATTTCTTTTACGGCGGGCCTGTACATGGGAGGTGCCGGCCCGCAATGAAGATCTGGTTCTGAAAACCCGATTTTCTTCAACAGGGTTTCCACTGCTTCAACATGCCCTTCTTCCCCTCCATGCGATGCGCACATCAAGGCCAGCTCTTCTCCGCTGATGTTATAGCGTTCAATACCTCCTGCTTCAACAAGAGGGAGGACCTGAAAGGGTTTGGCAGAAGAGCGCCAGAAAGTTTTTTTAAAACGATCACCCAGCTCATAGATAACTTCATCATCATCAAGGTTTACAACTACAGCATCGCCGCGATAAATATTCTCGACCTGACCGTTCCTGGATCCATGTACCAGCTCTACTGACATCAGCATCTCCTGTTTTAAGTTGTAATTGTTTCCGGTAGACGGTCTAAGCCTTCTGGCCGGACTCCTGCATTTATTAGCAGGACATTACAACTATACCACTAACCGCAGCTGTTTTTCCACTGCCTTTTTTCTTTTAACCTGCCGGGATATGCAGGCAGTAAAGGCCGGGAAGGTTGTGGGGTGTATTGAAAAGGGAATCGCTATTCATGGTGAGACCTTCCCGGCCATCCTGAAAAGATTTTATGCATGCTTGCAGATCAAACAGCAGAACCAAAACCGGGCGGCACAACCCTCGATTTCAACTCTGCCTGGTTGCCGCTTGAGCACAAACGGCATCTTGTAAAAATACACCCCACAGCTGCTTACGCCGGGGCGGCATCCGCTCCCGGCATAAGCGCTGATTAAATATGGCCTGAGTAAGGCCTCTGGGTTGTCGCGTAGTGCAGCCACCTGATCATGGTAATAAAATCAAAAACCGGCAGACCGACCGCTCTTTGGACATGAGCAGCATAGGGAGGCATATCGCTGCATTCAAGCAGTATTGCCCCGATACCGGTGTTTTCCTTTACCAGCTCCACAGCCGCAGAGGTAACTTCTTTTTTTACTTCCCCGTTATCAAATGAGCCCCTGCCTTCTAAAATTGCAGAAAAGTGCGTTCCATGTCTTAAGTCTTTGATTACCAGCAATTCGGGATCCTCGATAGAACAACTTTCCAGGAGCCGGTTATTAATCGAAGCCAGGTCGGCGGTCAGCACTCCAATCCTCTGGCCCGGTTTCAAGGTAGTCTTAATCCAACTGGCCTGGACCAGGCTGGACATCCCGACCGGTACATCGATCGCCTCTGCCACCTGTTTCTGAAAAAAACCAAAGAACCCGCAGGCGCCGGCAATGGCCCTGATGCCTTCTTGCTCCAGTTCTTCTGCCGCCCTGACAATCGGTTCTCCCAGGCTGGGATCGCCACTGAGCAGCCCCGGGATATCAAGGTTCGGCACGGCTTTCATTTTAACTGGAAAATCATAGGTACAAGCGTTGACTACATTACCGGGCACCAGGGGATAGTAAACATCATCGATGTGCAGGATCCCAACCGAATACCCGGCATAATTTTGCCCCTTTTTCATGCGGACAACCCTGTCTTCACTGCTTTCGGATAAATAGCCGAATTCTCTTTCTTCACCGTATAAGTTAATTTCAATCACTCCTTAAATTATCAAACGCAGGCCGGTTCCGGGATTAACTCTCCGCGCTCAAAGCGTTCCAGGCACATACAGCTAACATCAATAAAGGGTGTTTCGCCGGAAACAATTTCAGCCATAATTTGCCCCACGGCCGGCGCCAGCTGAAAACCATGGCCGCTCCAGCCCAGGTCCAGGTAAAAACCTTCCACGGCAGTTTTGCCGACGATACCCTGAGAATCCGGGGTCATATCATAAAGCCCCGCCCACTGCCTGATAATGTTTGCCTCCCGCAGGACCGGCCAGTGAAAGGTGGTCTTTTTAACTGCGTCAAACAGGAATTGCCAGCTGGAACGCTCATTAAAATCTTTAACTTCATGCTCGGGATCGCCCACCCCCAGCAGCAGGCTTCCGTGCGGGGTCTGCTTAAAATATGCCCCGTGTGCAAAGGATATAACCATGATCCCCAGGATCATCTCCAGGGGCTCGGTAACGGCCACCTGGTGCCGCTCGGGGATTACAGGGATATCAAGCCCGACCTGTTCGCCAAATTTTTTAGTGTAAGCCCCTGCAGCAGCAACCACCACCGAAGTGCTTATTTCTTCCCCGCCGGCTGTAACCACCCCGGTGACCTTGTTACCTTCTTTTTTGACCCTTTCCACTTCCACCCCGGTGCGGATATCTACACCCAGCCGGGTGGCCGCATTGGCATACGCCTGGGTCACGTGGAAGGGGCTGGCATGCCCGTCGCGGTGGTTAAACGAAGCACCGTACAGGCCTTCTAAATTCATGCCGGGGACCAGTTCTTCGGCCTGTTCCGGGGTAAGGATTTCAGTCAGGTTGTCGGGGTCGATTTGTTTCTGCAGGTCCCGGTTACAATTGAAAAGATCCAGTTCTTCCTCGCTGTATGCCAGCATCAGGTAACCGTTTTGCATTAATTCAATACTACCGTCGTATTCAAGTTCTTCTTCGAGGCGCTCCATCCGCCTCACACTTTCTTTGGCCAGGCGAATATTGATTTCAGTACCAAACTGGTGGCGAATCCCGGCCACACTGCGCCCTGTCGCCCCGCAGGCAAGGGTGCCTTTTTCCAGGAGGACAACATTCTTCCAGCCTTTTTTGGCCATATGATAGGCAATGCTGCA
>CAYWIY010000105.1:0-7356 GCA_964458455.1 uncultured Syntrophomonadaceae bacterium
CGGCAAATACATGGGCGCCCTGGAGGTAGCCCAGGATATTACCAGGCTGCAGCAGTTGACCGGGGAGAGAAGGTTGCTCGATGAAGAAGATTGATCTGAAACTGGAAGGTAATTGCCAGACCACGGCCATGGGGATCATGCCCCACACTGATGCCGACCGGGCCCTGGAGCTGGCTTTAAGCCTGGATATTCCTTTTTGGCCCCAGCTGCCGAAGGTGAGCTTCTTGGAAGATATGTACGCCCAGGTTTCTGAACATTTTCCGGGAATTATCCTGGATATGGACAGGCGGGTAGTCAGTTTTTCCATTGACAAGTTCTACGAGGATTTCGAGCAATACATGCCCCACTGGGAAGAAGAGGAGTTCTTCCGCCTGTCCCCGGAATATTCGGTAGTCTTTCACCAGTTTTTAGAGCAGGATTTGTCTAAATACAAGTATGTGCGGGGCCAGAGCATCGGCCCGGTCAGCTACGGGTTGAAAATTTTAGACGAAAGCAACAAGCCGATGATCTATTATGAAGAAGTCAGGCAGATCGTGTTTGATTTTGTGGCCAAAAAACTAAAGGCGCAGCTCGGAGAAATGCAGGAAGCGCACCCCGGCGCTTTTGTCTGGGTGGACGAGCCGGGCCTGGAAATGATCTTCATGGCCATCAGCGGTTATACCAGCGAAAGGGCAAAGGAAGATTACTTATCCTTCCTGGAGGATTTCCCGGGCCCCCGGGGAGTGCACCTCTGCGGCAACCCGGACTGGTCATTTTTGCTGCAGATGGATCTGGACGTCCTTTCTTTGGATGTGCTGGCCCAGGGCCATATTTTCAGCCGTTACGCTGAAGAGGTCAGGGAATTTCTTGACCGGGGCGGCATTATTTCCTGGGGAATAACCCCGACCCTGACCGAGGAGTTTGAACGTGAAAACGTGCAGTCCATGATCGATATGCTGGGCGGGTTATGGGAGAGCCTGGACCGGCAGGGAATCCCCCGGAAACAGATCCTCAAGCAGGCCTGGCTGGCCCCGGCCCGCTGCTGTTTGGTTAACCAGGACGGGGAAGAAACGGTTGCCAGATCTTTTCGCCTGCTTGATGAAGTGGCCGGACACTTCAAGGGCAAGCTTTAACCCGGCCTGGCCCGGCGGTGCTTTAAAAGCTGAATTTTCATGATGCTTTTTGAACCGGATCGGTACAGGCCTGTAATGGAATAAAAACGTTAAATGTAAATTGGAAGCAGTAACTGAAATAAATACAAGATGTGTGGTGGATAATGATGGAAAATAAAACTAAGTTAATATGCTGCAAGACCATGATGGAGGAAGTGGAAAAAATCAGGCCGGAAAACCAGCCTGTGGAATACATGGAGTATGCCCTGCACAGGACCCCTGACCGGCTGCGCGAAGAACTGCAGAAACGGATCGATGCAGAAGAGGAAGCCGACACCCTGGTCTTTGTTTACGGGCTTTGCTCACGGGGGCTTGACGGCTTAAAAGCCGGCGACAAAACCCTGGTTATTCCCCGGGTGCATGACTGTATCAGCCTGCTGCTCGGTTCCAGGGAAAAATATAATCAGGAGTTCGGCTCCGATCCGGGTACCTATTACCTGAGTAAGGGGTGGATCGATCAAAAGGCCGATCCGCTCCAGGAGTACCAGGAGTATGCTGAAAAGTACGGGGAAGATAATGCCCTGTGGATAACCCGGGAGGCCTACAAGAATTATAAGCGGATTGTCTTTATCGATACAGACCTGCCGGAGGTCGAAGAATACGTAGAATATGCCAGGAAAGTAGCCGACTTTCTGAAGGTGGATTTTGTAAGAATTAAGGGAGAGCCGGATTTCTTCAAGAAAATTATAGAATGGGACTGGGAAGGCAGCTGCGTAATTGTTCCACCCGGTGGGGTTTCAAATTACCAGGATTTTATGTAGCACTGTCCTTGCTCAGAGGTGGTGTCTTATGGACTGGTGACGGCTCATCGCGGGTAGTTGGGACAACGCAGCAGTAACTCTGCCTGCAGATAGCGCGGCCGGGTGCTGGGACTTCCTGAGCCCCAGCACCCGGCCGCTTTTTACCCCCCGGCGCTGTCGCACTGGGTACTGATCGGCCGTGATCGGTTGTGGTATGCGGCGCTTGTCGCGGCCGAAGTCCGGTTTAACCGGTTTCCGCTTCACTTCGTTACTTTTTCTTCAGCCACGATATTGCCTTCAATACCGACCACAGTTTTCTTAAGTGGTATTTTCCGTCCGGCTTTTTCCACTGCCTGGTTTGCTACCTGGTAAAGCCCCATACAGCATGGCACTTCCATGATCATGACCTGGAGCGAATTAATTCCACCCTTGTCGATCATGTCCACCAGTTTTTGCCTGTAAATGTCCATGCCCTGGTCCAGCTTGGGGCAGGCAATGGCGATACTTTTTCCTTTCAGGTAGTCCTTGTGAAAATCTCCGAGCGCATAGGCCACACAGTCTGCAGTGAGCAGGACGTCTGCTCCCTGGAAGTAAGGGGCTTACGGCGGAACCAGGAAGAGCTGGATCGGCCACTGCCTCAGCTGCGATGGCCGGCTGCCCTCCTGGTTAGTGCCGGTGTCCTGCCTGTCAATGGCCATGCTCCTGCTGCCCGGGCATCCGTTTGGCTGCATCATGATTGGACCTCCTCCCTGGTAAATAATTTATTTTCTAATTCCTCGATCAGGTTTTCGTACTTCGAGCTTGTTTCTGGCCCACGCCGGCTTTCTTCTTCCAGAAAAGCCCGGTGCATGGCTTCAATTTGATCTGAAGCCATCTGGCGCTCAATCCATGGGTATAGTACTTCGTCCTCTTTTTTGATATGGTCGGTCAAAAGCTCCCGGTACTTAAGCAGATGCTCAATTACCTTGTCGGGGTCATTATCGGCCAGGGCCTTGAAAATGGGGTGATCTTCAATAACTTCTTTAATGGGCCTTTTAAGCAGTGCTTTCATTTTCAATCACTCCTTTCAACGCCGCTTCAGGGTAGCACCGGCAATATACTTACTAACCAATATAGTTATAAATATGGTTAAAAGAAAACTCCTACCCTCAGCTGCTCTTGAGATGTTATCAAGTTTTTTGATACCAAGGTAATAGGAGTTATTTTAATAATAGCAGAGCAGAGGCAATTTGGCAATAGAGAATTTTATGACAATAGCAGCCAAAATATCTCTCAATTCTGTGTAATTAAGAGTATTTAGATAGTATTTGTCTGTAAGCGATTTTTTTGACTCCAAATGGAGTTTTTGCAAGTTTGAGGGGAAAGGGGATTAATATTAATATATAACCAAGTTGGTTATAATTAATTTTTAAGGAGGAATTTAAATGGCAACTGAGTGTGTAACCTGTACCCAGTACGAAGTTTGTACTTCCGCCCATCCTTCAATCCAGGAAATGTATACCAAAACCCGGGAGATGGGGCTGGATACGATTTTTGATCGTTACCAGGCCCAGCAGCCGCAGTGCGGCTTCGGAATGACCGGGGTCTGCTGCCAGCTGTGCAGCCACGGGCCCTGCCGCATATCCGAAAAGGCGCCCCGGGGCATCTGCGGGGCTACGGCAGATACTATTGTAGCCCGGAACATGGTCCGGCTGGCAGTGCACGGCACAGCCGCCTACAGCCACCATTTAGAAGAGGTGGCGGAGACAATTAAGGCCACGGCGCGGGGGGAAACCCCTTATACGATTGGTGATCCTGACAAACTGCGGGAAATAGCTTCCGTGGTCGGGCTTGATACAGGTAAGGAAACCAATCAGCTGGCCGATGACTTAGCCGATGTAATCCTGGCTGAACTGCGGAAATCGTCCGGCGATCCCCTGGCCCTGGTCAAGTTGTTTGCGCCGCCAACCCGCCTGGAAGCCTGGGAGAAGCTGGGTATTATCCCCGGCGGTGTGCTCTCAGAAGTTAGGGACGCTTTGACCAAGTCGATGACCAGCATCAATACCGATCCGGTGGACCTGATGCTGACCGTTTTAAGGTTATCCCTGGCTGCCGGGTACATGGGCCTGGTGGGGACGATCACCATCCAGGACATTTTGCTCGGCACTCCGGGCATTACCGAAAGCAGCGCCGACCTGGGAATCCTTGATCCCGCCACAGTCAATATTGTTGCCCACGGCCATGTGCCCCTGATGGCTACAGCCGTAATCAAGGCAGCAGAAGATCCGGAACTCAATGATCTGGCCAAAGCAGCCGGGGCTGAAGGAATCAAGGTTTATGGTTCCATGTGCACCGGCCAGGAATTAATGCAGCGTTCCGGGAGCAGTGCGAAAGGTTTTGCCGGGCAGCTCGGCAACTGGGTCACCCAGGAATATATTATCGCTACCGGAGCGGTTGACCTGGTTATGCTTGACATGAACTGCTCTACACCCGGCCTTAAGAGCACGGCAGACCATTTCCACACCAGGCTTGTTTCCGTGGACCGGGTGGTCAGGATGGAAGGCGTGGATGACCATATTGACTTCAAGCCTGAAAAGGCAGAAGAGCAGGCCCGCGAACTGGTAAAGATGGCTGTTGAAGCTTACCGCAACCGGAACGGAGTAACTTCCATCCCCGAACACCAATCTGGCGTAGTGTCGGGCTTTTCCGTGGAAAGCATCCTCGGGGCCCTGGGCGGCAGCCTGGATCCCCTTCTCGATGCTGTCAAGAAAGGCCAGATCAAGGGCATAGCCGCCGTAGTCGGTTGCACCAACAACCGCAACGGGCATGATACTAAAGGGCTGACCATCATGCGAGAATTGATTAAAAACGACGTCCTGGTTATTAATGCCGGCTGCATGAGCAGCGCTGCTGAGATGCAGGGCCTGATGCTGCCCGGTGCCTCTGAGCAAGCCGGTGAAGGGCTGCAGGCTGTTTGTCAGGCCCTGGGGATTCCGCCGGTCCTCAATTTCGGTTCCTGCGTAGATATCGGCCGGATCGGGGTGGCGGTTACCGCCATCGCCGGAGCCCTCGGTGTCGATCCCGGCAAATTGCCGGTAGTGGCTTCCGCTCCCGAGTACCTGGAGCAGAAGGCCGTTGTCGACGGTGTTTTTGCCGTAGCTTTTGGCCTTTTAACCCACCTGGGTCCGGTGCCGCCCGTCCTGGGAAGCCCCACGGTCACCAAGCTCTTAACGGAAGACATAGAAGGGTTGACCGGCGGGAAAGTGCTGGTAGAAGAAGACCCGGTCAAGGCAGCGGCAAAGATGGTTGAGCATATTGACACTAAAAGAAAAGACCTGGGCATCTGATCATAAAGGAGGTTTTACCCGTGAAAGAGATCCTGCTGGACTATGAAAAGTGCAACGGCTGCATGGCCTGTGCCCAGGCCTGTGCAGCCGAGCACTCCGAATCCAAGTCTATAATTGGCGCTATCCTGGAAGGGGTTCCATCGAGGATCTTCGTCCAATCGGTTGACGGGGCTCCCTTTCCCATAATCTGCCGCCACTGCGAAGATGCACCCTGTGTTGATGCCTGCATGGCAGGAGCGATGCAGAAGGATCCTGGAAGCGGCGTGGTGACCAATGAAGGTCATGCCGAATCATGTGTTGGATGCTGGATGTGTATTATGGCCTGCCCCTACGGGGCCGTGGCCCGCGATCCGCGCAGCGGTACCGCCTTGAAATGCGATCGCTGCCCGGACCGGGAGACCCCGGCCTGTGTAGCTTCCTGTCCCAACCACGCCCTGCTTTACATGGACACTAATGTATACGCCGACGCCAGGAGAACCGCTGAAGGCCGCCGGCTCCTGGCCATCGGATAGGGGGTTTTATGATGCGCTATGTAATTATTGGAAGCAGCGCCGCCGGAATCAAGGCCGCAGAAACCCTGCGTAAACTGGACCGGGACGCGGCTATTACAGTGATTTCAGAAGAAAATGAACCGCCCTACTCCCGCTGCCTGCTCCCGGAGTACCTGGCCGGGAAACGCAGTAGAAGCGAACTCGTTTTTAAAGCCGGCAACTTTTTTGCCGATCACGGGATCAAGGCTATGCTTGGCGAAAGGGCAGTTTATGTAGATCCGGCAGAGCAGGAAGTGGTCCTCGAATCCGGGGAAGCGATCGGTTACGATAAACTGCTGGTTGCTACCGGTTCTTCTTCAACCTGCCCGCCCCTGCCGGGTATAGAGAAGGTAGGTTTCACAGGGGTCAGGACCTTAGATGATGCGGACCTGATCCTGAACAGGTGCCGGACAGGCAACAAAGCCGTGGTTATCGGCGGTGGGTTTGTGGGGTTGGAAACCGCCTACGCTTTGAACCGGCGGGGGCTCGATGTAGCAGTGGTGGAAATGGCGCCCCATATCTTAGCCCTGCAGTTCGATGCTGCAGCAGCGGAGATCCTGGCTGCCGACATGGAACGCTCCGGGATCAAGATCTATGCCGGGGCCGCCACTAAAGAGCTGCTGCCGCCCAAAGGGCTGGAGCGCCCGGGCAGTGATGCTGAAAATACAGTGGTCCTGGAGGACGGGACTGAGCTGAAAGCCCACCTGGTCCTGACCTGCACCGGGACCAGGCCCAACGTTGATGTGCTGGACGGAACGGGCGTCGAGATCAACCGCGGTATCGTGGTCAATGAGCACATGGAGACCTCTGTAATGAATATCTATGCCGCCGGGGATGTATGTGAAAGCACCGACCTGGCAAGCGGGAAGAGGGGGCTTACTCCGATCTGGCCCAATGCCGTGATCCAGGGTAAAACCGCCGCCTACAACATGGCCGGGCAATCCCGGCAGGTATCGCCCCTGCTGGGGCTGCAAAATGCCGTTGAGTTCAGGGAAGTGCCGGCTATTGCCGCCGGTCTCAGCACTGCCGGACCTGGAGACGGGCTCGAGATCCTTACCGACTACCAGCCCGGGCGGGGGATATACCGCAAGATCGTGCTTGAAGACAACGTTATCAAGGGAATGATTTTCCTGGGCAATATCCAGAACGCCGGGGTAATGGCGGCCTTGATCCGCAAAAGGGCCGATGTTTCCGGGATCAAAGACAGGCTCCTTGATAACGAATTTAACTATGGTTACCTCTGGCCGGGAGGGGCGGCGCAACCGGAAGCTTGCGAACAGGAAACAGCTTTAGTTTAGTGGGTATACTCAAGAGTTATATACATAAAAAAGAAGGGCTTATGGCTTATTTCAAAAGGAATATACCAGGAAGAGAAAAGTGGGTATGTCAGGGGATTCAACTGGAAAACCAGTGTTGAGGTTTTAGCCAAAAAAGTCCTTCAAAAGTAAGCTGGAATCAGGTGGTTATGTAGACACCGGGTTTATATAAAAGCCCCTGGGCTGAGATAAGCCGGTAAAAAAGGCCGGTCTTTTTCCCGCCCGGGGGCTTGATTTGTTTTTGCTTAGATAAGCAGTCCTTCCTTGATCGAAGGGCAGAAACGATCAGTCTT
>CAYWIY010000106.1:0-7279 GCA_964458455.1 uncultured Syntrophomonadaceae bacterium
CGGGAGATACGGTCATAATTGCCGCCAACCCGATCCCGGGTAATGAAAAGCTGGTAGCCAGGACCGTTAACAACCTCTTTCAGCTAAAAGCGGAAGTTATCTACAAGCCTGTTTCCGGGGTCCATGTTTCCGGGCACGGCAGTGAAGAAGAAATTAAGCTGATGCTTAACCTGCTCCGCCCGGAGTATGTTATTCCTGTGCACGGGGAATACCGGCAGCAGGCCAGTTGTTCCAGGATTGCATCCAAACTGGATATTCCTGAAAAGAATGTTTTTTTGGCCAAGCCGGGTAATGTCATGGAATTTTCAGATGGCCGGGCCCGGATGTCCGGTACGGTTACTGCCGGCAGGGTTTTGGTAGACGGTTTTGGTGTCGGCGATGTTGGTGAAGTTGTGATCCGTGATCGACAGATGCTTTCTGAGGACGGGATCGTGATTATCATCCTGGCCATGGATCCCAATAGAAACAAGATCCTGGCCGGCCCGGAGATAATTACCCGCGGTTTTGTCTATGTGCGGGAATCTGAGGACATGTTGGAAGGGGCAAAAGCGGAGCTGGCTAAAACTATGGAGCGAATTAGGCGGCAAAATATACAGGAGTGGAACAAGATCAAGTCAAGAATCAGGGATTCGGCAGCCAACTATTTCTACAACCATACCGGCCGCAAGCCTATGATTATGCCTATAATAATCGATGTTCCTTCTGAGAAGAGAGATAAAAAATAAGGCGGTCCAGCCTTTATGCCATGCACAACAGGGAACGCCCGGGCGTTCCCTTTTATTTTGCCAGTAATGAAGGATTTTCTCTTGTACAGTAGAAAAATATTAAGCAGGGGAAACAACCAGGAAACATAAGCATACAAAAAAGTAGGACGGATTAGAAAACTGTTGTTAATATAATGAGAGGGAGGAAATAGCAGTGAAAACTACTCTGAGCGTGATTAAGGCGGATATCGGAAGCATAGCCGGCCATATCAAGCCGAGCGAAGCTTTGATTGAGGCAGTTAAGGATTGTATTGACAAGGAACTTGGCAAGTTGATCACTGATTATTATGTGGGCAGTACCGGTGACGATGTGGCGATCCTGTTTTGCCATACGCATGGTGAAGGATGCACAGAGCTTCATAAACTGGCCTGGGACGCCTTTATATGCGGTACTGAGAAGGCCAAGGAACAGGGTTTATACGGCGCCGGGCAGGATTTGCTGAGCGATGCTTTTTCGGGTAATGTGAAGGGCCTGGGGCCGGCTGTTGCGGAGATGGAAATAGATGAACGTAAAGCCGAACCGTTCTTGCTCTTCACAGCTGATAAAACAGATCCCGGGGCATATAACCTGCCCCTATATTTGAGTTTTGCCGATCCGATGCACTGCTCCGGTTTGATCCTGTCTCCCAAGATTAGCCAGGGCTTCAAGTTCGTTATTCTCGACGTGGAACATACAGAAAAAGACCGGATTATTGAACTGCATACTCCCGAAGAAGCATATGACATAGCGGCGTTACTGCGGGATAACGAGCGTTTTGTCGTTTCCGCTATTTATTCCCGGGCTACAGGCCACCAGGCTGTAGCAGCCAGCACTACCCGTTTGCATAACATTGCCGGTACTTACGTTGGGAAAGACGATCCGGTGATGCTGGTGCGCTGCCAGGGTGATTTTCCGGCAACCGGGGAAATTCTTTCTCCTTACAGTATCGGGCACTTTGTAGCCGGTTTCATGCGGGGAAGCCATACCGGCCCGCTGATGCCGGCCAGGCTGGGCTGCACCATATCTTATTTTGACGGGCCGCCGGCAGTGAGCGCCGCCGGTTTTTGTGTCCATAACGGCAAGCTAACAGAGCCGGTTGATTGTTTTGATCACCCCTACTGGGATCACATCAGGGAAAAAGTGTCCCGGAAAGCTTTTGATATCAGGGAACAGGGCTTTTCCGGGCCGGCCATGCTGCATTACTCCGAGCTGGAGTACGGGGGAATCGTGGAGACCATGAAAAGACTGGAAGGTAAATTTTCCTGTTAAATGATATAATCGGCATAGAAACTGGTATACGGGGCTGCCTTACCGGGCAGCCCTTAAGTCTATTTTCCACGCCTGTCAGGATTGAGAGACCTGGCGGTTTCATGAAAAATAGTCTTCAGCAGATATGCTAAAACTAAATAAAAGGGGAAGGGAAGAAGAAAAGGTGAGGAGTTACAAATTCATAATCAATCCGATTGCAGGGGGCGGTAAAACAAAGGCGCTTATACCGGCACTGGAACAGGTTTTTAAAGATCATGGAGCCGATTATGACTTGTATTGGACTAAAGGCAGGGGGGACGGCATCGATGCCGCTGCGAAAGCTGCCGAAGAAGGATTTGAGATTATCGTCGCTGTTGGCGGTGACGGGACCGTAAACGAAGTGTTGAATGGCATTGCCGGCACGGGGGCCGTTTTGGCAGCAGTGCATGGGGGCAAAGGTAACGATTTTGCCACAGCGGTGGGGATGCCGCGCGAAATAAAAGCCGCAGGCGCAGCCCTGCTTAATGGTAACACCCGGGCTATCGATCTGGGCCGGGTAATGGATCGTTATTTTATAAATTCCGTTGGCGTCGGTTTTGATGCAGCGGTAGCGCAAAGAGTAAACAACGGACTTAAATATTTTAAAGGTGTTTCGGCTTATACCTATGTTTTTTTAGAAAAGCTTTTTTCTTACAAGTCCGTCGAAGCGATGATCGATATCGGTAACGGGCCCCGGCAGGCGGTTCCCCTGCTGGTAGCGGTGGGTATCGGCCAGGCTTACGGCGGGGGGATGAAGATAGTTCCCGATGCTATCCAGGATGATGGACTTTTCGATGTATGCGTGTTTGAGGACAGCATGAGCCGCCTGGGCTTGATGTACCATTTCCCCAAGGTTTTTTCCGGCAAATTGAAATATGTAGCCCAGGCTTCGATGTACAGGGTTCCGGAGGTAAAGCTGCAACTAAGCGAACCTCGCCCCCTGCACATGGAGGGGGAAATCCTGGTTGGCGACAGCATGCACTTTACCCTGGAGCCCAGGGCTATGACAGTATTGACCGGCGATATTAACCGTCAATCATGATTTTGCTGCGCGTAGCTAAAAGAACAGGGTGTAAAGCACCTTTACTTTCTTGAACAAGTGTTTTATAATGCTCTGTAGTTAAGAATTGGCAAATATTTTCAAGGTGGTTGAATATCCTTGGCCAAGAAGAAGAGGAAGAAAAAACGTTCAAGCAGTGATATGCAAAACCAGGTTAAAGGCATCCTCCTGGTAGCCCTGGCTATTTTTTGTTATGTCGGCCTGGTCCAAACTGATCAAGCTGGAGGTTTGGGCCTGGCGGTTAATACCGTTCTAAGGACCCTGGCCGGCGAAGCAGCGGTTGTGGTGCCTTTCTTCATCGGCATTATTGGGCTCAGGCTGATCATCCCGGGCGAAAGGTTTAACTTTAAAACGCGGATGACCGGGCTGTTAATTCTCTCGGTCCTGGCCATGATCTGGATCCACCTGCAATTTATGATTGGCAGGATGCCTTATTTGCCTGCAGATAACCTGGTTATGGGCAGTTTTATGCCCGGCCTGTCGGGTGAAGGAGGAGGGGCGATCGGCGCTGCTTTTGCCGTAGCCCTTTATTTTTCAATCGGTGTTACCGGGACCAGGATCCTGCTTTTTGCCCTGGCCCTTATATCTGTCCTCCTGGTAATCAACGTTTCTATAAACCGGATTCTTAATATACTCTTTCGGGCTTTGGAACAGCTTTATGAGATGTTGAAAAATCTTTTCAAGGGCATTTATAAGCTGACCGGCAGAGGAGTAGCCGTTTCCAAAGAAAAAATGAAAGATGCATCCGCAAAAAAGAAAAGTGCTGCTGAAATGAAACAAGATGACACCGGATCAGGAGATTCTCCTGGAGAAGCGCCCGCTCTGCCGGTCCAGGTTTGGAACGAACCATCTGAAACAGCTGAAAGCGCTCCTTCTGCGGAAACGGGATCTTACCAGGATGAACGGCAGCTTAACATTAACACGGCTTCCTATGAAGGAAAAGCTGCTGATCTTCCGGCCGTGCTCGGTAAAAAAGGGAAATCTTTCTCTGATTATATTTTCCCTCCCGTTGACCTGTTGTCATTGCCGCGCTCAAACGGTGATCAGCAGGTTAAAAACAGCAGGGAAAGGGCCCGTAAGCTTGAAAACACGCTTCAAAATTTTGGAGTGCAGGCCAGGGTTACTCATGTTCAGGCCGGCCCGACGGTAACCAGGTTTGAGGTCCAACCGGAGGCCGGGGTGAAGGTCAGTAAAATTATTTCCCTATCAGACGACCTGGCATTGAATTTAGCTGCTCCCCTGGTCAGGATTGAGGCTCCTATCCCCGGCAAAGCGGCACTGGGCATTGAAGTGCCCAACAGTGTTATATCGCTTGTCCATTTAAGAGAAGTGATCGAAGAAAGCAAATTCAAGAAAAACGCTTCACCTCTGACAATTGGCCTGGGCAAAGACATAACCGGAGGTCCTGTTATTGCCGACCTGGCCAAGATGCCGCACCTGCTGATTGCCGGAGCCACCGGATCGGGGAAAAGTGTCTGCTTGAATACCCTGATTACCAGCATATTATACAAAGCGCACCCGGAGCAGCTCCGGTTCATGATGATCGACCCGAAAGTGGTTGAATTGAGCGCATACAACGGCATTCCCCACCTGCTGATGCCTGTCCTGACCGATCCGCGCAAAGCGTCACTGGCTTTGCGAAACATGGTCCGGGAAATGGGACGGCGTTATGACCTTTTTGCCCGCCTCGAAGTCCGTGACATCGGCACCTACAATGAGATGGCGGCCAAAGACAAGGAACTGGAAAACCTTCCCTATATTGTAGTGATTATTGACGAATTGGCCGACTTGATGCATGTATCCCCCGGTGAAGTGGAAGATGCCATTGCCCGCCTGGCCCAGATGTCCAGGGCGGCGGGAATTCATCTTATTGTGGCCACCCAGAGGCCTTCGGTGGATGTCCTTACAGGGATCATCAAGGCCAATATCACTTCCAGGATTGCCTTTACCGTATCATCGCAGTTTGATTCGCGGACCATCCTGGACATGGCGGGGGCGGAAAAACTGCTCGGCCGCGGCGATATGCTTTTTTACCCGGTTGGGGCAGTTAAACCGTTCCGGGTCCAGGGCGCTTTTATCAGCGAGGACGAGGTTAAGAAAATAACAGATTTTATTAAGGAGCAGGGACTGGTTGAAGAAGAAAACAGCGGTACTTTCCTGGAGTCACCGGAGGAAGTGGAGGAAGAAGAAACCGATGCCCTTTTTGCCGAGGCGGTTGACCTGGTAGTGCGAACCGGCCAGGCTTCCATATCGCTTCTTCAGAGGCGGTTCCGGATCGGTTATACCAGGGCTGCCCGCCTGATTGACGACCTGGAGAGAAGGGGTGTAGTGGGACAGTTTGAAGGCAGTAAGCCCAGGGAAATCCTGGTTACCCCCGAGCAGGCGGCAAAGATTTGTGATGACAGCAATAAGGAGCCCGAATAAAGCTTGTATTAACTTAACTGCTGCAGGGCTGTTGCTTAAGTTGCCATAAAAAATACGCATGTAATTGTTTTATGATATTACCTTATAGCAGGGAATGGTTATATTAAAGACTTTTTTGAAAACCCCGGTAACAGGCCAGCCGGCATCAAACTGGCTGCCATATCACTCGGCTGTTCTAAAAACAGGGTTGATACGGAAGAGGTGCTGGGATACCTGGCCGAAAAGGGCTATATCCTGACCGATGATTATCTTTCGGCAGATGTTATATTTATCAACACCTGCGGATTTATTGAAGATGCCCAGCAGGAATCGGTCAATACCATCCTGGAAATGATTGAGCGCACCCGCTCAAAGCAGCCCAGGATTGTAGCCGCTGGCTGCCTGGTTGAAGTTTTTGGAAACCAGGTTATGGAGAATATCCCGGGCCTGGACGGGGCTATCGGTGTGCACAGCTACCGGGAGCTGGACCGGTTCATGGAGAAACTTTTTGCCGGCGAACACCCGGTTTTCAAAAACTCTCCCTCAGAAACCTACCAATCCCTTCCTTCCCGGATTCTGAGTACTCCAGTGCACAGCGCCAATGTAAAAATTGCTGACGGTTGCAATAATCGCTGTAACTACTGCATGATTCCTTCGATCAGGGGCCCGTACAGGAGCAGAAGCCCCCATGAAATCGTAACTGAAGTGGACAACCTGCTTGATCGAGGCGCTTCTGAAATAAACTTGCTGGCCCAGGATACAACCGCCTATGGTATTGATCAGCCTGATTACCCCGACCTGGCCGGCCTCCTGGAAAATATCCTGGCTCTTGACCGGAATTTTAGACTCCGGATCATGTATACTTATCCTTCCAGGATCGATGACCGCCTGATCGAATTGATCCGGTCGGAAAACAGGATCTGCAAATACCTGGATATCCCAGTTCAGCATAGCAGCGACCCGGTCCTGGAGTTAATGGGCAGGCATTACCGGAAAGAAGATCTGCAGTCCCTGTTTGAAAAACTGCGCCGCCGGATTCCGGACCTGGCTTTACGCACCACTGTAATGATCGGGTTTCCCGGGGAAACAAAACGGCATTTCCAGGAACTGCTTGAATTTATAGAAGGTTATCCGTTTGAAAGCCTGGGCGCATTTAATTATTCCAGCCAGGATGGCACGCCGGCTGCTAATTTGGAACAACAGGTCCCCACCAGGGTGAGCAAAAAACGGCTGAGCGAGTTAATGCTGAAGCAAAAGCGTATTGCCCGCAGGATCAATCAAAAATATACGGGTAAACGGTTGCCCATCCTGGTTGAAGGTAAGGCAGGACCCAGTGGAACCTGGTGCTTTGGACGAACCGAATACCAGGCTCCGGAGGTTGACGGTATTACTTACTTTCGATCACCTGATAACCTCAAACCCGGGTCATGGGTTTCGGCGGTTATCAAGGCGGTGGGGCCTTATAACCTTCTGGCAACCAGGGCAGTTCAGATCGATCAAATGCCCCGGTGATCTATCAATTAAGGCAAGGGGTGAAAATAATTGCAGGCTGACTTGATTTGTGTGGGCAACGAGATCTTGACCGGTTTAATAGAAAATAGCAATTCCGGTTTCCTGGCCAGGCGGCTTTGGTCTGCAGGGATCGAAGTAAGGGAATCGGTGGTGGCAGCAGATGAGGCACATGCTATCCAGGCAGCATTAAACAGGGCCCTTGAGCATAGCGAAATTATCATTTTTACCGGGGGGCTGGGTCCGACTGATGATGATTTGACCCGGGACGCTGTT
>CAYWIY010000107.1:0-6393 GCA_964458455.1 uncultured Syntrophomonadaceae bacterium
AAGAGGCAAGAAAAATACAACCAGAATTATCAGAAAAGCTTGTGGGCGCTGTTTATTGCCCATCTGATGCGCATGTCAGTTCGCTGAAAGTTACCGAGGCTTTTTTGAAGGAGGTTGCAAAGAAAGGGGGAGAGGTTTATAACTTTACAGAAGTTACTGATTTAATCCAGGACGACGATGAGGTAAAAGGAGTTATAACTCCAAGGGGAGAGTTCAGAGGAGATTACGTGGTTAATGCTGCTGGTGTTTATGCCCCTACAATTGGAAGTATGATAGGGCTTGAAATACCGATCAAGCCCAGAAGGGGGCAGCTGGTTGTAACGGAAGCTATCCCGGAATTTGTAAGTCAAGTAACACTTTCTACTAAATATCTGGCTGCGAAACACAGTCCTGAAATTTTAGATAATGTCAGCACCCAGTCAAAGGAGCTTGGAGTTGGTTTGGCTATGGAACAAACCCAAAAAGGAAATTTATTATTCGGGGCGACAAGAGAGTATGTTGGGTTTGACAATAGTGTCACAAGGGAAGGAATTTTAGAAATAATAAAGAATGCAGTTACTATATATCCCAGGATAAAGCATTTCCATATCATAAGGTGTTTTGCAGGCCTCAGGCCTGCCACTCCAGATGGACTACCCATTTTGGGAAGTATTGATAAACATGCAGGTTTAATTATGGCAGCCGGGCACGAAGGGGATGGTATATGTCTTGCACCAATCACCGGTAGGTTGATTAGTGACTACATTTGTGGAGATAACCTTGCATTTGATCTGGAACCATTTTCGATTAAGCGGTTTCTAAATTAAAGAATGCCCTTTTTTTGTTAACCTGAAAGTGTATTACAAGGAGGGAGGAGGAAGAATTATTGCCTATACAAACTAATGAAGAATATCATATTTTAAAAATAATTAAGGATGCCAATGCCCCGTTAGGATCGGGAATTATTAGTGAAAAAATTAGCAATATGAATATTGAAGTTAGTGAAGCTACCATAGGAAGGTATCTTCGTGCTTTTGATTCTAAAGGATTAACAAGAAAGATTGGTTTTCAAGGGCGTCTTATTACAAACGAGGGGTTGGAAGCTTTAAATAGATATGAGTATGAAAAACAGTTACTGGTAAAAACTCACTATATCATGAACCTTGCCAAAGCTGAAGCAAAGGATGAATTAATAAATATACTTACAGCTCGTAAGGCAATTGAAAAAGAAACATGCCGTTTAGCAGCAGAAAAAGTCACTGATGAAGATCTAGTTATAATTGCAGAAACCGTGGAAAAGCATAAAAATCAGGTTCAACGAGGGGTCAGCGGTGCTGAAGAGGATTCAGATTTTCATAGTACGATAGCACGCGCTGGAGGAAATAAATTTTTGGCAGCTGCACTTGATCTCATTAGGCAGGATGGTCAGTTGTCCCCAATATTTGAGTATATAAGAAATACAGTTGGTAGTAGGATCGCAAGTGATCACGATAATATTCTTAAGGCTTTGGAAAACAGAGATCCGGGTGAGGCTGAAAAAGCGATGGCCAGACATATGGATAATGTTATATATGATGTTAAAAGATATTGGGATGCAGTCAATAATAATTTAGAAACTTAAAATTATATTTAGGAGGAAATAATGAGGGAGTGTCGAATTAACTGTTTATAGCTGCTCATCAATGATGATTAGCGATTAAGCTATGAAAGTGTTTGTGGTTTGCAAATATTCAGATTAAAGGTGGCAAGGAGGTGATTGCTAACATTTTGGATCTAAGGATTAAGTAATGAGAAATAGATTAAGTTGATATTACTAAAATTTCATTAAACAAATCGACCTGATTTGTCAAGTGCTTTAATAAGGTTTTAATTTTTGTTGTATAAGCTAATTATAGACAAGCGATTTGTTTGATAAGCGAATGTTACAAAAAAAAGAGCATTTGTGAAAGGAGCAAACCTGATGCTAGGTAGTGAAATAATAGTAAAAATGTTAGAAAATTATGGAGTCAAGCACCTCTTTGGACTTCCGGGAGACACCAGTTTAGCTTTATATGACGCACTTAGTAAAACTGACAGGTTGCAGCATGTCTTGACAAGAGATGAAAGACATCTGGGATACATGGCTGATGCTTACGCCAGGGTAACTAGCAAGCCTGGTGTATGCGAGGTACCTAGTGGCGGGGGCGTAACTTATCTTTCGCCTGCCATCGCTGAAGCTGATGGTTCTTCTGTGCCGTTAATAAGCTTTGCCTCTGATGTTCCACTTTCAAGTGATGAAAAGTCATCGTTAACAGCTTTAGATCAAGTTTCAGTCCTTTCATCGATGACAAGATTTGCCACCCGAACTACCAGCCCTGATTTTATACCTCATATGATTAGAAAAGCTTTCCGGATGGCTAATGCAGGGAAAACTGGGCCGGCTCACCTTACCATGCCCGAAAATGTTCTTTCTGGCTCAGCCAGTTCAAATATTACTGAAAAAGATTTATATGCCGA
Organism: uncultured Syntrophomonadaceae bacterium; assembly: GCA_964458455.1. Classification (GTDB taxonomy): domain Bacteria; phylum Bacillota; class Dethiobacteria; order DTU022; family DTU022; genus B1SED10-74M. Next base: position 2,476 of record CAYWIY010000107.1, read on the forward strand.
AGAAGCATGTATGAATTACCCTGCTTTTCGAAACAGGCCGGATTACCAGTGGGTTGAAAAAGCTTCAGAGTTGCTGGCGAATGCAGAGAGACCTATTATAATCGCTGGTGGAGGAGTTATGTTGTCTCGGGCCTGGGAAGAGCTAAAAAGCCTGTCTGAATACCTCTCAATACCTGTAGTTACAACTATTAACGGCAAGGGTTCTATTGCAGAAACATCGCCATTGGCAATGGGTGTAATTGGTTCAAACGGAGGGAAACCTTCATCAAATCAGTCTGTTACTGAAGCTGATGTTGTTTTAGTGCTTGGTACAAGAATGAGCTCTACTATCATGATGTCCCCTAGTTTGATTCAACCAGAAGCTAAGGTAATTCAAGTTGATTCAGATCACAGTCAGTTGGGTAATAACCATAAAATAGATATAGCTTTGCATGGTGATGTGAAGCTTACGCTGCAGGATCTTCTAGAGGCTGTTAAAGATCGTATTTCTAAGCCCGTATCAGCATCTGAATGGGTTTTACAACTTCAAAAACGCTTAAAACAAGATTTTGAACAAGCAGAGCAATCAGCAGGTGAACATAATAAGGGGAATTATATTCATCCCTATTTGATAATCCGAAGCTTGGAAAAAATGCTTCCCGAAAATAATATGCTTGTTTTGGACGCAGGATATCCAACGCCTTATACATCTGCTTATTTTAGGTTGAAAAAGGCGGGCAGATCTTTTGTTGATCCGCGTGCTCAGGGCTCCCTTGGGTTTTCTTTACCCGCTGCTATTGGCGTAAAGCTTGCCAAGCCTGATTCGACAGTAGTAGGTATGTTTGGAGATGGTAGCCTGGCTATGTGTCTAGGAGAAATGGAAACTGTCGCCCGGCTTAATTTGCCTATAATATATTTACACTTTAATAACAATAGTTATGGTTGGATTCAAAACTTGCAAAAGATATTTTGTAGTCAAAGATATTTTTCAACCAGCTTTGATCCTTCCATTGATTATGCAAAAGTTGCCCAGGCTCACGGTTTTAATGCTTATAAGCCGGAGAATATTGAAGACCTTGAAAAGGCATTGGGGCAAGCCATTAGATCAGATAAAGCAACTTTCATCGATATTCCCACCCCAACTGCTGCTGAATTAACTCCCGTGGTAGCACCTTGGCTTGCTGCTGAATGTAAACCCGAGGAGGAGAGATCCAGGAAGAGTTATTGATATGGTGTTTCACATATTTTGCTCCAGGTGCTTTTGTTATTGTGATGTAGAATTCTAAAAATCATTAATCTGGAAGTAACCGGGAATGAAATAGTTGTTTTGGTTTGTATTCAAGTCACATAAGGAGGTGGTAATTCCGAAAATATGCTTTTGTAAGGTAGTCGTGATTAAGACGAAACAGGATAGAAGGTATAAGTCTAACCAATCATTATAACAATGATCATTTGAGTTTGGAGAAATTAGTTATTTTGCTTGATTCAAAACATCAAAGAGGAGGTTTTATGATGAAAGGTTTTTTTGGTAAGTCTCTATTGTTTATGCTGGTTGTTTTGGTCGCAACTATTGGGTTTTTGATGGTTGGTTGCGATGCTGCTGAAGAGGTGGAGGAAGCTGAAGAAGTAGAAGAAGTAGATGAAGTAGAAGAGGTAGATGAAGATGAATATGCTGATTATCCTACCGGTGACCTGAGTGCTATTTGTCCATGGACAGCAGGCGGTGGCTCGGATACTGCGTTTAGAGGTTACTTGTCCTATATAGCTGAAGAACTGGGTGTTGACATCAACGTGACCAATGTTACAGGTGGAAACGGAGCAATCGGTTGGGCTGAATTGGCTGAAAGTGAACCGGATGGTTATACCCTTGGCTTGCTAACTTTTGATATTCTGACAAACGATGCTATGGAAACGAGCCCACATACACATGAAGACTTTGATATTATCTCGCAATTTACAGCCCAGGGTACTGTTTTAATTACCCATTCGGATTATGGTTATGAAGACCTGGATGATTTTATAGCAGCTGCTGAAGAAGCACAAGAAACTGGCGAAAGAATGGAAATTGGAGTTGCCGGTGAAGGTGGAGTATGGCATCAGGCAGCAGCCTTAATGGCTGAAAAAATAGGAACAGAGGATGCATTTACTTATGTTCCTTTTGAAGGCTCCGCTGACCAGCTGGCTGACCTTCTTGGCAAGCATGTTGACGCAATAGTAGCTACAACCACAGCTTCAATAGATCATATTGAAGATGGAACTTTGACCTTACTTGCCTCAATGTCAGAAGAAAGGATAAGTGAATTTCCTGAGACACCTACATTCCAAGAGCTTGGTTATGATGTGGTATATGAAAGCTGGCGTTGTGTAGTGGTTCCGGCTGGCACACCTGAACCAATCCTGGAAATATTGAGGGATGCAGCAGAAGAGGCATATAACAATCCTGATTTCCAAGAATGGGCAATGGATACTGATATTGGAATGATGTATAGAGACCATGAAGCTGCAAGAGAGTTTATAAGTAATCAACGTCCTGTGGTAAGAGGTATGATGGAAGACTTGGGGCTTGTTGGTCAATAACTTGTTTTTAACTTATGTGCTAAGCTGGTGATGCTCTAAAAGCAAGAGCCTGTATTCATAAGTAACTACTCATATTATTTTCAAGAATAACGGGCTCTTGCTCCTATTTTTCAGACAAAAATTAATAATTTATTGAATAGCAGAAAGGAGGTATGGGTAATATTCCATGATCAGTAACTATTCAAAAATAAGAAGAAGGGCTAAAGAAGACATTATCATTGGAGTTGTTTTTATAATACTGGCGATCGTAGTTTTTATAACTTCATTTGAATTACCTGAACCACCTATTGCAACAAGCGGGCCGGCATTTTGGCCGCGTGTTTTAGCATTACTAATGAGTGGGATGTCAATTGTTTTGATTGGCAATGCTGTTGTTATGTTAAAAATGAAAGAGGCCAAAACTGATAATGAAACACTTCAAGAAGAGAAAGCCTTAATTGAAGAAGATGAAGTAAAGGAACCAGAGAAAGGATATTTGTTTAATTGGTGGCTGAAATATAAAAAGCCGTTAATTGCAATATTTGCTACTTTTTTGTTTTACCTGTTTTTCCGTGTCTTAGGTTTTATTATTTCTGTTTTTACTTTGGGAGCTGTAATTGCTTTATTGGTGGAAAGCGACATTAACAGAAAAACCGTGGCAAAAATTATTATTCAATCCGTCATAGTAACTGTTGGTATGTATTATTTGTTTGGAGTAATTCTTTCAGTCCGAATGCCCGGGGGATTGCTATAACATTAAGAGGAGTGTTTTTTAGGAAATGGATATTGTTCTAGATGCCTTTATGGTGGTATTACAACCAAGCAATCTTTTCTTTATAGTCCTTGGAGTTATACCGGGTATTATGGTTGGCGCTATTCCGGGACTGACAGCTACTTTGGCTATAGCTTTGTTATTACCTTTTACATTTGCCCTGGATACAGTACCAGCCCTGTTGATGCTTATTGGTATATTTGTGGGAGGAATTTATGGTGGTTGTATAACCGCTATTATGGTCAATGCTCCCGGGACGCCTGGTGCTGCCGCTACTGCACTTGACGGATATCCATTGTGCCGGCAAGGCTTTGGTGGTAAAGCGCTGGCAGTTGCTACAATCGGTTCTTTTGTCGGTGGTATTATAAGCGCAACCATAATGATTTTTGCATCGCCTCTTGTGGCTAATTTTGCTCTTAGATTCAGTTCTGGTGAATATACAATGCTTGCAGTGTTCGGTTTAACAGTTATTTTTTCTGTTTCTGGAAAATCGATAACAAAGGGCTTGATTTCGGGGGTATTGGGCTTGCTGGTTGCTACTGTAGGAATGGATCAGATCATGCCGACAGCACGCTTTACTTTCGGTATTTCCCGCATGATGATTGGGTTTC
>CAYWIY010000107.1:6403-7255 GCA_964458455.1 uncultured Syntrophomonadaceae bacterium
CCTGTTTTTATAGGTTTATTTGCCGTAGCAGAAGTTTTCAGGTTAATTGAGCAGAGCGTGACCGATAATAGAAAAGGACAAGAATCGGAAGACAGGATAGCAGAAAAAACCGCAAATATGGGTAAATTATTCCCTACATGGGCGGAATTGAATGCTTTGAAAATAACCATTATAAAATCTAGTATTATTGGATCTTTTATCGGGGCTTTACCAGGCGCTGGCGCTAATATGGCTGCTTTTGTTGCTTATGGTGAGGCTAAGCGGTCTTCAAAAACCCCTGAAATGTTTGGGAAGGGTTGTATTGAAGGGGTAGCTGCTGCAGAAAGCGGTAACAATGCCATTACCGGTGGTGCGTTAATTCCGATGTTATCGCTTGGCATACCAGGTGATGCTGTAACCGCTGTATTATTAGGAGCGCTTACTATTCAGGGATTAATGCCTGGTCCTTCCTTATTCAGAGATAGTTTGGATGTTATCTATCCTATGTTTATCGGTTTGTATTTTGCTAATATCGTGATGGTAATAGTAGGTCTTTCAGGGGCAAAATATATATCAAAAATTGCCACGTTGAAAAAGTCCACACTGGTGCCTCTTATTTTACTTTTTTCTTTGGTGGGAGCATATGCTCAACAAGCCTCAACTTACTTTATGTTGATGACTTTCTTGTTTGGAGTTTTAGGTTATGTATTGATTAAGTATGAGTTCCCCGTTGCACCTATCGGATTGGCAGTCATTCTCGGACCAATTGTAGAAAGATCTTTAAGGACGGCCCTGCTAAGATCTGAGGGCAGCTTGCTCATTTTTGTCTCCAGCCCAATCAGTGCCACTTTATTTGCTCTAACATTGTTTACC
>CAYWIY010000108.1:0-7254 GCA_964458455.1 uncultured Syntrophomonadaceae bacterium
TCCTGTCAGCTCCCGGGCCACTGCTACAACCTCTTCTTCCACCAGCGAGCTGTCCAGGATCCCTTTTTCTTCAATACAAGCTTCCCGGAAAGCAGGGCAATTCTCCAGCCCGCGTACAGCCAGTTTTTCCGGCAGATCGGCCCCGCAGGGCTTCAAAACCATATCATCAAGGGCTCCGGCATTGGCCGTGATAATCCCAATTTTATCTTTTTCACCGATCAGGCGATCTATAAACGGCACCTGCAGGAGGCTGGACAAAAAAGTTGGAATCCCTACAGCCCGGGCTATTTGCTCCTGGTAGAGGGCCATAAAGCCGCAATCGCCGGTGATCGCCCTGACTCCGTTAGCTTTTAATTCCACAGCCGCCTCGATCACCTCATCCACCAGGGCAAGATCGTGATTAAAAATGCGTTCCACACTCAGGCCCGGCACCCTTTGAAAACGGACGGGAAAACTGTAGGTACTGGCATTGGCCACATCGCCGGGGATAAACGGGGCGCAGCTATCAAGCAATAGAATCCCTATCGCTTCCCCGTAACTGACCTGACCCGGTTTTGCCCGGTAGAACACGGCCCAACCTCCTTAAACATCTTTACTTTTCTAGTTCAATTTATAATTAAGCCCTTTTACAGCAGCGCGGTATCCGGCAGGAACAGCGCTATCTGCGGAAACGCCACCAGCAGTACCGTTACCAGGATCAGGATGATGATGAACGGCGGCGTATGGCCAATTACCTCCAGGTACGGCCGCCTGAAAATCAGCTGGGCTGTAAAAATATCGCAACCAAAGGGCGGTGTGGCTGAACCGATTGCTGCCTGCAGGGTTACCAGCACCCCGAGCAGGATCGGATCCACCCCGGCCTGGATTACATACGGGGCAAAGATCGGGCTCAGCACGTAAATGGCCACAATGGGATCGACAAACATACAGGCCACAAAATAGGAGACGACAATGATCAGGATTACGGTAACGTAAGTGGGGTCGGTGCCGAATAAGGGGCCCAATACCTGCTGGGGAATCCTGAGGAAACTGAGCATCCAGGACAGGGCCTGCCCGGCGCCGACCAGGATGAACACCACCCCGGTGATCACCCCGGTTTGAAGAAAGCTGTCTACCAGGCTCCTGGTGGTCAGGTGCCTGTATAAGGCAAGTTCCAAAAACAGGGCGTAGGCCACGGCAGCGGCGGCGGCCTCAGTGGGGCTAAGTATACCAAGGTAAATACCACCGACGATGATGGCTGGAAACCCCATCACGGGCAGGCCTTCTTTTATCGCAGTAGCCCGCTCGCTCCAGGTAGCCTTCGGGAGCTGTCCCACATTCTTATATTTAGAATAGAAAAAGCTGTATATGGAAAACAGGATAAATATTAATATTCCGGGGCCGATCCCGGCCAGGAACAATTTACCGATCGAGGTCCCGGTTACCACCCCGTAAACAATAAAGCCGATACTGGGCGGGATTAAGAAAGCGATATCACTGGAATTAATAATCAGTCCCAGGGTAAAAGAGCTGGGGTAACCGGCCTGCAGAAGCATGGGCCGCATGGTCCCCCCGATTGCCGCTACCGTAGCCTGGGTGGAACCCGACACCGCCCCGAAAAGGGTACAGCTGGCGTTGGTGGTAATGGGCAACCCTCCCGGGATGTGCCCCACAAAAGACTTAACCATGTTGATCAATTTTTCCGCAGCCTTGCCGGAGGTAATAATGCTTGCCCCTAAAATAAACATGGGAACTGCCACCAGGGCCGGCGGCTTAATCCCGGTCAGGACCTGCTGGACCAAAACGTTCATATTAAAACCGGGCATAAAAATCCAAAAATATAGAATTAATGAGCCCAGGAGTACAACCATAAAAGGGAAGCCTAATAACAGCTTCGTCAACATACTTGCTCCCAAAAAAAGCACCTATATCTCACCACCTTTCTTACAAATATTTTATCCTTCGGCTTCATATTCACTCTGCTGTTCAGGTGAGAGCCAAACATCCTTTTCAACAATGTTTTTGATAATAGTACGGATATACTGGATCCCGGCCGAGGCAAACCCTATAACCACGATCACCACGGTCATCCAGTACGGGATGCGCAGGGAAGGAGTGACCTGCATGGTCAACCTGGCTGTAACTACATATTCATAAGCGTAGTAGGCCATTAGAAACATCACTACGGCGCTGTAGGAGGCAATGATAAGCAAAAGCACCTTCTGCACTTTGGGCGGCATGGCGTCAAAAATAGCGCCCATGCGGATATGCCTGGCCTTGCGCACTGCGTAACTAACTCCGACAAAAGTAATGAATATTACCAGGATCATGGAAACTTCTTCGGCATAATGGATGCTGCGAAAAAAATTACGGGCAACAACATTGGCAATTAACAGGGCTGCCAGGGCAAAAACACCCAGGCTGAGAACTGTTACCTCAAAAAAATCTACTGCTTTACCAACAATTTTTAATAAACTGTTCATACTGATAACCTCACTTTTAAAAGGCCCCGAAGCGCATTTTTTCGCTTCAGGGCCTTTTCCAGGTTATTTATCGTTTATTCAATACCAAGCTCCGCCTTGGCCTGTTCAATATCGCTGACCAGGGCATCATAGATTGCCTGTGCATTGGGCCCACCATGCTCGAAGAACTTTTCATGAGCAGCCATTGCAGCTTCCCTGAATTCGTCCTGATCTTCGCCGGTCACTTCGATTACTTCGATTTCAGGACGCTCTTCCAACATTGCTTCCAGGTCGGTTTCATGCCGCTCGTTAATCCAGTCTGCTGCCGGGATAACGGCGTCGGCCCACCACTCACGGTGTTCCTGCTGAACTTCTTCAGGCAGGGTATCAAAGAACATCATGTTGATGGTTGGAATACCAACAAAAGGCTCGGCATAGATCTGGGTAAAGTAATCCTGCACATCGTAGAAGTTCATGCTCCTTATGGCAAAAAGCGGGTTGACCTGGCCGTCAATAAGTCCGGTCTGCAGGCCGCTGTAAACTTCGCCGTAAGCCATCGGGGTCGGCGATGCGCCGAGGGCCAGGTACTGCTCGGTGAGCATATCTGAAGCCATAATCCGCACATCGAAGCCCTGCATGTCATCTATGGTCCTGATTGGATCATCTGATGTAATCCACTGCCAGCCTTCAAACATGATGCTCAAAGGCACCAGGCCTTCGCGGCGGTAACTTTCTTCCAGGATTTCCATGGTCTCGCCGTTCCGGACCACCCAGTCCATCACTTCCCAGGGCCGTTCTTCCGGCCAGAGGTAATGCAGGCCAAAAACGGTTGCCTCGGGAACAAAGGCGCCGATCCAGGCAAAGTCGGAGAACACATACTCTACAACACCCAGCTGGGCCAGTTCGTTAATGTCCCGGGCATCACCCAGGGTTCCGTAGGGATAAACATCGAGCTGGTACATGCCGTCGGACCATTCATACATGTGCTCGGAGAAATTCTCCGCCCACACGGTCATGAAATCGCCTTCGATTTCCTCTGAGGCCAGCCTGGCTTCAATGACCTCATCAAGGACAGGCTCATCCACTTCTTCCTCTTCCGGAGCCGCTTCTTCTTCCGGCTCTTCCTCCACCGGTTCTTCTTCCACCGGAGCTTCTTCGCAGCCTGAAAGCGCTACCAGCCCAATGGCAAGTACTGCTACCAGGATCAACATAAACCACAACCTGTTCTTGCTGTTCATTTACATACCCCCAATTAAAAATAAGATGTACTGCACTTTCATCAGATTTTTACCGTCAATTTAAATCAACTGCTTATTGGTTACTCACCCCCTTATCCTGGAAAAATTTAAGCGTAAAACGAACCAGCATTTCTACCCCCAGCGGCAACGTGTCTTCATCGATATTGAAACGGGGGTTGTGATGCGGGTAGTCGCAACTTTTCCCCTTATTTCCGGATCCTAAAAAAATGAAAACACCGGGGACACGGGCCGAAAACTCCGAAAAATCTTCACCGGGCATACAGGCCAGATCCGAAACCAGTGCTTCGCTGCCGGATATTTCACAAGCAACATTAGAAGCCAGGCGGGCCAGGGCCGGATCATTGACCAGGGGAATGTTTTCCCTGTACCAATCCACGGTGCAGCTGCATCCATGCACGGCACAAACTTTTTCGGCCAGCTGCTTTAAACGTTCCATGGGATTTTCTTGTTCATAATCAGGATAAAGGGTGCGCACCGATCCCTCGAGAGTGACTGTATCGGGAATAATATTGGCCTTTGTTCCACCGGTAATGCGGCCGAACATTATTGCCGTCGGTTTAAGCAGGCTTATTTCCCGGGTCTGGATGCGCTGGGCGCTTTGTATTATATCTGCAGCGGCAATCATGGGATCAACGGCCGTTTCCGGGTAACCGGTGTGGCCGCCTTTGCCCTGCACGGTGATGGTAAAGATCTCCAACCCCCCCATAATGGCCCCGGGTGAAATACCCAGTTTACCGCTTTCAAGCGGTGTCCAGACATGTAGGCCCATGACCGCATCAACAGGTGGATCATCCAGGACCCCTTCTTCGATCATACTCAGGGCCCCGGCAACTTCTTCGTTGGGCTGAAAGGCCAGCTTGATGCTGCCTTCCAGATCATCGCGCATATTATTTAATAATTTAGCCGCGCCAAGCAGCATGGCCATATGAGCATCATGGCCGCAGGCATGCATTACACCCGGGTATGTAGAGCAGTAGGGCAGGTTATCGTTCGCTTCATCGACCGGGAGGGCATCCATGTCGGCACGCAGCATTAAGACCGGTCGAGGTGATTTCCCTTCAATCAGGCCTACTACACCGGTTTTGGCCATCCTTTTTGTTTCCAGGCCGAGTTCGCGCAGGTAAGTTTCAATCTTCTCTGCAGTCCGGTATTCTTCAAAACCCAGCTCCGGATAGGCATGAAAATCCCTGCGCAGATTAATGACCTCTTCAGTTATCGAGGTTACAGCCTGTTTCAGATGATCCATTTTCCCTGCATCTCTTTCCTGTGAATGGCTTAATGACAAAACAATCGACAGCATGTGTGAGATTTCTATTTTTTTCTAGTAGAAATATTTATTCGAGAGAAAATTTTGATCTCCTGCCGGATCTCAAAAAAAATTTCAAAATAAAATACCTGGTTCTGTTATATAGAATTTAAACAGCGCAAAAAAAATCTCTTCATTTACTGCAGTAATTCATTATTGCCAGGCTGTGGCTACAATTACTGCTTGCCGTTGTTGGAACCAAAAAACACAGATAGCTGCTCGCAAGCCTCCTTGAGCCCTTCCTGGCAGCTCATGATCTTATTATGATCCATCCGGAAAGAGGGTCCGCTTATGCTGAGGGCGGCAATAATTTCATTGGTATAATTGTATACCGGCATGGCAATGCAGGTTAAGCCAAAGGAAAGTTCCTCCTGGTCTACGGCGTAGCCCTGCTCACGCACTTCTTCCAGGTGGTTTTTTAACTCGGCCAGGCTGGTAATGGTGTTGGGAGTATACTGCTGAAGAGACTTGCCGCCAAATAATTTATCCAGTTCTTCATCATCGATTTCCGAGATCAGGGCTTTACCCAGCGCGGTAGCATGGACCGGCTCCTGGTCCCCAAGGTAAGGACCGGTTTTAAACAGGACTTTTTGTGGATCCGCCTTGGCCACGATAGCTACCTTGTCATTGACCCTGATCCCCAGGTTAACTGTTTCTTCGTACCGGTCGCAAAGATCCCAGAGCACTTTTAGCTCCATGTTAGTCAGGTTGCGCTGGCGAGGAATGACACTGCCCACCTCGAAGAACTTCCATCCCAGGCGGTACTTTTTATTATCAGATCCCTGTTCGACATAACCGTATGCTGATAGTGTATTCAAGATGCGGTGCACCGTACTTTTTCCCATACCAAGTTTTTGACTGATATCCTTGATTCTAATCCCGTCAGAAGGCCCATCTTTCATGATGTTAATTATTTGCAGCGCCTTCTCCAGGGTTTGCACAGGATACTTGGTGGTGTTACCGGGAGGGTTCAACTATACATCCACTCCTTTGTTCTACAGGGCCCGGCAAAACGGGCATATTTTATTATTTGGAATGTAACAGACTAAATTGTATTATACCTGACAAAACAGGAAGTGTATACCTGCCGCCCCAGGTAAGATCCTTATATGAGTGAACCGTTCGCCTTAGTCAGGAACAATATAGGAGTTAATGCGCCTACCAGTAAGGCCCCTTCATTGACGGTTATGCAGTAGTTAATTAGCACAACTAATCAATTCTAAAACAACCTGGATTGAACTCCCTGATCGTCTGTCAGATCGCCAAGTTCCAGTTGCCCGGGATCAAGGCTTTGTATATAATAGTCGTCAAAATAAGCTGCCCTGAAATAGTTTTCTTCCTCTGCTTGCACGGATCGAACGAAAGCCAGTTTTAGCTCTTTTTCCTGCCCGGTCATGACGGGAAAGCCAAAATAGTTGTTGGTATGCTTCAGTGCCCCCTGCTCTTCGCTGTAATGGCGAATAAAAGCAAGGTGATTTTTAATCCGTCCTAAATTAAACAAATTAACCTGCGGGACACCCCGCAAAACCCTGTCTTTTACCGGACCGGCAAAAGCAGGGTCAACTTCGATCCCCAGGCTGTTCCTGCCGGCAGCCATGGCGGCCATAGTTGTGGTCCCGGTACCGGCAAAAGGATCAAGCACCGTATCTTCCAGCAAGGAGTACATGTTAACCAGCCGCAGAGGCAGCTCCAGGGGGAAAGCACCGCTCCTTTCCCTCGGCTCCGGGTTGACGATGCCCTGCCTGGTTCCTTTGAAATCCCAAAGGTCGGAAAACCAGGTGTTCCGTTCTTCCCAGAAATAACTGCTCTGCATCCGCTTTTTCTTTTCTTCAGCTGTTTTAAACTCTCTTTTTGATCCTTTCCTGAGCACCAGGATATATTCATGCTCAAGAGTAACGTAGGCTCCTGCCGGCAGCATCCCTGAACCCATAAATTTATTGGGAGCGTTGGTCTGCTTGCGCCAGATAACAAGGGGCAGGGTGTAAAAACCCAGTTCGCGAAATTTCTCCTGGATCCGGGCATGGTTGGCAAACAGCTGGAAACGACCGTCAATGGTGCGGGTGGCATCACCAATGTTTATGCAGGCAAAAGCGCCGTTTTTCATAACCCGGTACAGTTCCTGCCAGGTTTGATCAAGCACCTCATGCATTGCTTCAAAAGCAAAGTTACATTTGCCCTGATCCAGGTACAAACCGATATCAGGATTCATTGCAGCAAACTGCCGGTCCCACATTTCAATCATCGGGTA
>CAYWIY010000109.1:0-7089 GCA_964458455.1 uncultured Syntrophomonadaceae bacterium
TTTGAAACTGCTAAGCGGCTGATGAAAGTGTTCTATAACTTCACTGCATATAATAAAGTCATACTGCTTTTTTAATACTGATTGATCAGGATGGTAATATGGATCATATAACTCAATCGCCCTGTAGCCTTTTTCTTTAAGGATGACCGTAGCAACCGGCCCTGGGCCTGCTCCAAAATCCAGGCCTTCAGCTTCGGGCCTGTATTCCAGTTTAATTTTCTCAACCAGAGGCTCAACAAATTTACGGTAACCGGGATTGTAAACATCATTGTTATGTTGATCGTAACGGTGCTTTTCCTCTTTCGGTGACATGAAATCACGGAGCCCCATCATGATGGAAAGGCAATAAGTGCAGCGGTAATAACTCTTATTCCTGTATATACCGAAATACTCAGCCCGGCTGCTGCAAAGAAGACAATCCATGCTTTCCTGCATCATTATACACCACCCTGTCCCGCTTATATTATAGCCCAGAGGTCAATAAATTATAAGGTGATTCCGGCCGTAGCTGGTAAGCGGTTGCAATGGCCGACTAGCAAAGGGTGTAGCTGCCCGGCCTGCCTGAAAAAAACTACAGATAACAAAAAACGGCTGTCTCATATGATTTACAAGACAGCCGCTATGAATAAGTGAAACAAGGGGACAGGTTTTCCTTATCTCACCTACCAGCGTATTACTGCAGGCTTATTCCTGCTTTTTTAACTTCAGCTAAACTACCGCCGTCCTTGCCGGAATGTTCTGTGAGAGCTATTACAATTGCAGGTTGTTTCTTTTACCCCCGGCTAACAAAATGCATGTATAGCAAGCCTGGTTATTCCTTAATATTATCAATATACTTGTTCAGCTCTTCTTCAACTTTTTCATCCAGGGGCGGATCCTGGTAGTTTTCAAGAACCTGCTGATAATATTCTGTAGCCTTCTCTGCGGCATTGCTATAATCACCGGGAGCCTTATAATTTGACCTGTTGCTAATAAGGGGGACGCGCATCTCTTTCATATGCTTGAAAGTATGCTGATCAGCCATGTAATGGCCCCCGCTGCCGTGTTTGAGGATCGTATCAACGGCAAGGTATTCATCGTTAACGGTTATTGGTCTTGTATATTCTTTGATCATGCCGATGATTTCGTCGTCAATAACGAATTTTTCATAGGACATGGTCATATAATTTTCAAGCATCCCGGCTGAATGAAGTATAAAGTTAATCCCGCTGAAAACACAGTTCATGGCCACCATCATGGACTCATATCCACTCTGGGCATCAGGAGAAATCGAATCGGTTACCGATCCACCACCCCGGGAAGGAAGCCCGTAGTAACGGCCCATCTGGGCTATAACACAAAACATTTTTGTCGACTCCGGACTGCCAATTGCCAGGTCGCCAGTTCTTAAGTCAACTACACTGGAAGATGAACCAAAGACTACCGGCGTACCGGGGTTAATCAACTGGGCTAAAACTACTCCTGATAATATTTCAGCTGTCTGTTGCACCAGGGAGCCGGCCAGTGTTACAGGTGCTGTGGTCCCATTCATGGCCAGGGCGGAAATAAGCACCGGCTGGTTGTTCTCTGCATAAACCATTAAAGCTTCGACCATACGCCGGTCAAACTGCAGCGGGCTTTGAGTGTTGATCAGTGATATGAGGCAGGGGTAATTGCGAACTTTATGCATTCCGCCAAAAAGGATCGCAGCCATTTCAATGCTTTCACGGGCCTTTTTCTCGCCCAGGGCACTGCCCATAAGGCATTTGTCAGTATGCTTGACTCCAGCCTGAAACATTTTTGCATGCCTGAGATAATCCGGAACGTCATTGGGTTCGACTAACACCCCGCCTGCAACGTCAAAATTATTACTGTAGCCGCATAGTTTAGTAAAAGCCAGGTAATCCTCATAAGTTGAAGCTTTCCTTTTATTGTTGGCATAATCCATTACATAGGGAGACCCGTATCCGGGGGCATTTACGACGTTTTGCCCCCCGATTACAACATTCCTTTCCGGGTTTCTGGCATGGAGAGTAAATTCAGAAGGGGCTTGAGCCACCTGTTCCACTACCAGTTCCCGGGGTATGAAAACATTATCCCCCCGGACTTTTGCCCCTGCTTTTTGCAGTATGTTTCTGGCTTCCTGGGAAAAGAACTCAACACCGTCACCTTCCAGCACAGTCATCGCACCAAGGTGAATCTGGTCTAGTTGTTCCCGTTTTAAATAATTTATTGGTTCAAACTCACGGATTATCAACTATTTCATCCTTCCTGCATAAAACCCTGTAATCCTATTATTTAAAGTAACAAGTACTAAATCTAAAATTCTCACTAACACTAAAGTAAAACATATGGCATGAATTAGCGCTTTTTAAGCCACATGGGCAGTTCTGTCATCTTCCCTTCGGCCAACCTTACGCTTCGGGGCAATCGAACCGTCCCCATGACATCGCTTAACTTTTAATCATTCGCTTTAGTATTTACCTATACCAGCTTATCGGCCCGTGCTGCTTTCAGGTAGTTCATGGCGTATGGATCGAGGTTTAAGATCACTTCGGCGGCCTTAACCAGGCTCATCTTCTTCTGGTCCAGGGGATCAACGATAGCCGAATCCATACCTCTTCCCATGGCTAAAACGATAAAGGCCTGGTTGAGCAAAGCCCGGTGCGGCAGGCCAAAGGAAATATTGCTCAGACCACTGGTGATATGGCAACCCGATTCTAATTTGGCAATCTTTTCGATAGCATCCAGAGCCTGCGGGCCATATTCACCATTTACGCTGACCGGCTTGATCAAGGGATCGAGGTAAACATTCGACATCTTAACATCGTCTTTGTCGAGCATATCCAGAAGCTTCTTGGTCACTTCAAGGCGGTCGTCTGCTGTTTCAGGCATACCCTCATCACTCATGGCCAGGGCCACTACAGGGGTGTCTGTGCCTTTGATCAGGGGAATGATCTGGTCGTAGCGCTCTTTTTCGGCACTGATCGAGTTGATCATGGGTGTGCCTTCGTGGACTTTCAACGCTTCTTCCAGGGCCTTCGGGTTGGGGCTGTCGAGCGCCAGGGGCTTTTCTACCACTTCCTGCACTATTTCCACCAGCCAGACCAAGTACCTCACTTCGTCGTGCACATACGCACCCGAGTTAACATCAATATAGTCGGCTCCGGCCTCTTCCTGCTTCTTGGCCAACTCCTGGATATATTTAACATCCTGGTCGTCTATAGCCTGTTTAATCTTTTTACGGGTTGAATTGATTAATTCGCCAATAATAATCATTGTTTTTAAACTCCTCCTTACTTAAAATTATCCGCTCCAGGCTCTGCCTACGGCAGACACCTCGATTACGCTCTCAATAAATATTTTTGTTTCCATACTCTGGGTATCGTCTTCAGAAAAAGCAGTCATCTTGCTATAGCGGTCCTGTCTTTCCACTATCGTCTCGATATTTTTAGCTCCACCGGCCGTAGCCTGCTCGTTAACGTATTTTTGACCTTCCTTTAAGGCATAATCTATGGCTTCTTCAAAGATCATGAAAAATTCTCTCTTATGCGGCAGGTGAACCAGGTAACCACCGCCTTCGCCCGGTTTCACCAGGACGCTAATGCGCTCTATAGCTTCACCGCTGACAGTACCTACTGCGTTGGCTACATCGGCATCTTCAGGCATATAAAGGTCAGCATTGAGCTTTTCAGCCAGGCTGGGGAAGTAAGCTTTTACCGGCGCCCCGACAGCTACCAGCGGCAGATCCAGTTCAATTTCAAAATCAAAGAGTTGTTTTTTCTTGCTCAATTTCTGCCCCATAGCTTTGCGCAACAGGTTTTGCCGGCCGTCTTCTTCGTTAAAAGTAAAACCTAAAGCCTCTTCTTCCAGCAAGCGGTCCACCGTGACAAGGCCCAGCTTGTAGATTGCTTCATCCAGGACCCGGTCTGTAAATTCTTCCACCCCGGTCCGGTAACGAGCCGCCAGCATCTGTGTCCCCAGTTCCGCTGCACGCTTATCCCACAAATCAAGCTCACCCCGCACATGCAAAACATCGCTCGGGGTTAACGCAGCCCGGTGCACGGAAGCCACGTTGACCAAACGCTGCCAGGGTAACAGATCAATTGCCTTGCCCAGCTTTTTGCTGATATAGTGAAGGGTATGCGGGCCGTCTTTGATCAAGTCAAGGATTTGCTGTTCACTCTCGGTCAGCTTAAGATAAAATGGATCCCTGATGTAAGCAAGAATAAAGTTGGGCTGGGTATCCATCATCGAATAATCTTCCGACTGGATTTCTTCGAGTTCATCGGCCAGGTAAGGGTACTGCGAGGCAATCCAGGACAGCGGAAACACCCGCTGCGGGCCGATACTCAAGACAGCGCTTTTTGAAACCTGGACCAGGCTGTCACCACCCAGGCCGATAGTGGTAATCTGGGCCGCTTTTACCCTGGTCAGCCAGCCCCCCACTTTGGCGCCTTCCTTGTTCAAAGAAGGCCGCCCTTCCTGCAACACCGCCACGTCGGTAGTCGTTCCGCCCATATCCACCACCAGGCCTTCTTTGACCCCGGTCAGGGTCAAAGCGCCGATGATACTAGCCGCAGGGCCTGACAGGATGGTCTCGATCGGTTTTTCTCTCGCTTTCGTTTCGCTGATCAAGCTGCCGTCGCCGCGAACCACCATCAAGGGCGCCTCGATGCCCATCCTTTCCATACCTTCCTTGACCGAATCCATCAAATCAGTAATCAAGGGCATCAAGCGGGCATTCAAAATGGCCGTCACCGTCCGCTCATGCATCCCCAGCTCACTGCTCAGCTGGTGTGCAGCCACAACCGGGTAACCGGTCAGCCTGCGGATCAAATCCATCACTTCGAGTTCCTGGACCGGGTTTCTCACACACAGGTAACCGGAGACGGCAAAAGCATCCACCTGATCTTTCATCTCCATGATCGCTTTCTCCGCCGCTTCCAGGTCCACTTCTTCTACAACCCGGCCCTTAATATTGCAGCCGCCTTTGATCACCGTATAATGGGGAGTAGGTAGGCCCTCCCGGGCTTCAAACCCGATCTGGATCAGGCCTACCTCTGCTCCCTGCCCCTCTACGATGGCATTGGTGGCAAGGGTAGTGGAAACTGACACCATCTTGATCTGGGTTATATCGACCTGGTCGCCGTTCTTGTGTTTGAAAGCGGCGATCAGCTGATCTAAACAGCGGTTTACCGCTAATGTCAGATCGTGACGAGTCGTTTCCACCTTAGTTTTTGCTTCTACCGTCCTGTTGTCTAAATCATATATTACTCCATCGGTAAATGTTCCACCTGTGTCAATCCCTAAAGCCAGGTTTGCCATATCTGTGCCACCACCAATCATAGAGTCATTCGGCTGTAAGTTATTTGTTCAGTTTGGACTCCGCTTCGTTAATGATTTCCTTGATCTTTTGCTGCGCACCTTTCGGCAGTGGTTCGGGCTCGTAATTTTCAAGGACATCAATGACCTTCTCGTTGGCCTTGTCAAAGAGAGTCTTACTGCCGTCTGCTTCCCACTTATCGTATATCTGGCGCACGAAGAAACGCGGATACCAGGTTTCTTTCTTGAAGTGCTCAAGGGTATGTTCTTCAGCAAGGAAATGACCGCCAGGGCCGACCTTGTCAATCACATCCAGCGCCAGGGTATCTTCGTTGACTTCTATCCCGCTAACTATCTTGCGAGCCATGCCGATCAGGTCATCACAAATAGTCAGGTACTCCAGGGAAGCGGTGTTGCCGTGCTCGATATAACCCACGTCGTGGTTCAGGTTTGCCCCAGACTGGGCAGTCATCAGGATTGACATCGCTCCTTCGATAAGGGCCTGTTCATCCACTACCTTGGCATCGGTGCAGCCACAGGTGCCGAACATCGGCAGATCTAAGAAGTTTGCTACATCGGCCAGGGCAGCCATCATCAGGTCAAATTCAGGCGCACCGTAAGAAAAGATGGTGGTTTGCATGTCCATTACTGTGAACACGCCGCCCATGATGAAGGGGCTGCCTTCTGAAGTAATCTGGTTCAAGACCAGGCCGCTCAAGCTTTCGGCCAGGCCGTTGGCCATCGCTCCGGCAAGTGTAGCCGGTACTGTACCGCCGGCCATGATGCAGGGAGTATAAACAACCGGCAGGCCCTTCTTGGCTGCCAGCATCAGCTTGCGCGCCGAATCACCCGGGTGCTGCAAGGGCGAAATCGGTTCAGCATAAAGGGTCAGGAATGGATTCCTGCGCAGCTCCTCCTCACTGCCGGCAATGTACTCGCACATCTTAATAATATCCGAATAGCCGGGTTCGTCAATAGCAGTGATCACGATTGGCTTGGAGGTGTTCAAAATCATCGCCTCAAACTGGTAACGATCATACACCAGCTGATGCACATCCTGCACAATACCCAGCGACATTACAAAGTCTAGATTGGGCAGAGCGTCAATGCACTTGGTGGCCATGCTAACCGTCTTTCGGCTGGTCCGGATTCTTTCCTGGGTATAGGGGTCAATGAAGTTCGGGGTATCCGAACCGGTTCCAAAGTAGGCATTACCCGGCTCCATCTCCATTACCCTTTTACCGGTCCGGCTGTTGCTCAGTGAAACCTTACGCGGAACTGAATTTAATGCCCATTCAACCAGGCGGAAAGGGATGCGAACCCGGTTGCCGTCCACATAACAGCCCGCCTTTTTCATTTTTTCCACTGCTTCATCATCTAAATAGGTAACCCCGGTCCTTTCCAGTACTTCCATCGCTGCATTTATTAAGCGGCGACACTGGTCTTCGGAGAGAACCTGGAGGTAATTGCCTTCCTGCACCTTGTAATTACCTTTGATCATGCCAAACTCTCCTTTCTCCAATTGGTTTAATAGCGGCCATCTTTAACTGATCAGCTTCTGGGCCAACTCCTTGGCCGAGGCTGCATCAGGAGCCCAGCCGTCGGCGCCAATCTCATCTGAAAAGTCCTGCGTTACAGGCGCTCCGCCAACCATGATCTTGACCGAGTCCCTGAGGCCCTCTTCTTTCAGTACTTCGATTGTGTCTTTCATCGCCAGCATCGTCGTGGTTAAAAGCGCACTCATGCCCACTACCTGCGGCTTGTGCTCCTTAACCGCTTCGGCAA
>CAYWIY010000110.1:0-7080 GCA_964458455.1 uncultured Syntrophomonadaceae bacterium
AGAGGGACGGAGTACCTGCTGCACTGGAAGCGCAAAATGGGACTTTTCCCAACTGTCACAGGGTTTAACCGGCCAGGGCATTAATCAATATTTTCTTGTAAAGTGTGAAATCCCGGGTGGTCAGGACTGCCATGTTCCGGGGACGTTCAATTTCTATCGCCTGTTCGAGTTTATTTTTTCCTGGCCGTTCGGTAATCACATAAACACGATCGGACAGGTAAATAGCTTCATCAATACTGTGGGTCACAAATAAAACCGAACGTTTAAAGTTTTCCCATATGTTTAGCAGCCACTCTTGCATTTTTTCCCGGGTGAGGGCATCCAGGGCAGCAAAAGGCTCATCAAGCAGCATTAAATTGCTCTCAATCAAGACTGTTCGCAGCAGGGCTGCCCTCTGACGCATTCCTCCTGAGAGCTGATAGGGATAATAATCAGCAAAGCCTTCTAACCCAAACAGGGGCAGCATCTCAGCAACTCGATCAAAGGCGTCTTTTTTACTGTTTCCTGCAGCCAGTAAAGGAAGGGCAGCGTTTTGCCACATTGTCTTCCAGGGGAATAGCAAATCATGCTGGGGCATGTAACCAACTAATTGAGGGGTGCCTGTAACATCTTTGCCGTCAATCCATATTTTCCCATTATCAGGTTGCAGTAAGCCGCACGCTATTTTCAGGATGGTGCTCTTTCCTGAACCGCTGGGTCCTAAAACAGAGACAAACTCACCTGGCCGGGCATAAAGAGATACTTCCTCCAGGGCGGTTAGCTTTTTACCACCCGATATGTAAGTTGAGCTTATTTTATCAAGTCTGATTTTCTCTATTCTTTTCACCTCACAAACTGGTTGGTGTAAGCTTCTTCTAAATCAGGAAGTTCATTTATTAATCCATATCTATACAGCCATTGCCCGTAATCAAACCATACGTCCTTTTCCTGGATTCCCCAGGTTTGAGCATCAGCCTGGTATTTATCGGCAAGCCATTGTTGGCTGGCCCTGACCAGTTCTTGATCAAGTTCTGGAGAATGGCTTAATAGGTGATCTGCTGCTGTGTCAGGATTTTCAATCGCCAGGTGGTATCCTTCAGAAGTAGCTTTCATAAACCGCTCAACCAGCTTTGGGTTTTTATCAATCAGGCTTTCGCTGGTGATGATAACCGGTGTATAATAGTTGAGGGCAGGTTCTTCGTTGATTAGTTCAATGAAATTAAGCTCCATACCTTTAAGTTCTGCCTCTATACCGGTCCAGCCATAATAAATCCAGGCAAAATCTGCTTCACGTTCTATAACAATTAGTGAATCAACTTCACCGGTTGTAATGATATCTACCTGTTCAAAGTCTGCATCATAGTTTTCCATGAGGGCTTTGATCATCGCTTCTTCAACCGGCGAGCCCCAACCGCCATAGCTTTTTCCTTCAAAGTCGGCTGGTGTCTCGATTCCCTTTTCTTTCAGGGAAGCAAAGCCGGAAGTGTTATTTTGAATAATAGCAGCGATAGAAATAATTGGTATGTCGTTTGACCGGGCATAAGTGACTTCTTCCTGGTAACTAATACCAAATTCAGCCTGTCCGGAAGCTACCATTTGGACAACGCTACCCGGGGCTTCAACGACATCTAAATTTATAGCTTCTTGTTCATAAAATCCCTCTTCTATCGCAGTATAGATTCCGCTGTAGTTCGTATTGGGAGTCCAGTCTAACAGTACTGTCACCTGGTCTGGTTCCTCCGGCATCACTGATGAACATCCGGCCAGGGGCGTGATGCATGCAAGAGCCAGCAAGAAAATGAATAGCATTTTATTATAATTGGTCATGTTTATCGCTCCTCTTTGTGGTTAAGTGTTTCTTTCTTCCAGGGCATAGCCAGCCGACCACTGCTTTCAACTATTTTAAATAATGTCAGGCTGAGCAGGATTACCACTGCTATTGATGCAAAAACATCTCCGGTGCGAAATGAATTCATGGCCCTGAGCATGTATATTCCTAAACCGGACCTCGCGCCGAGCCATTCCCCGATAATTGCCCCAAGGACACTGTAGGTAGCAGCAATTTTTAATCCAGAAAAAAAGTAAGGCATCGCCGTTGGCAGCTGAACCGATTTCATGATCATCCATTTATCGGCCTGCATAATCTTTAGCAAATCTGTTGCCTCGGGATCTACCTGGCTGAAACCTTCAACTAAATTGACGGCCAGGGGGAAAAAGCAGACCAGTGCTACAATCAATATTTTTGGCGTAAGGCCTACTCCAAACCAGATCATCATTAAGGGGGCCAGGGCAAAGATAGGCACTGCCTGGGAGACAACAAGAATTGGATAAAGAGCCTGTTTTAATGATTTCCAGCGATCCATAGCTATGGCCAGCAGTATCGCAGTAAAAATAGCCAGAACCATGCCGCCTGCTACAGCAGTTAAGGTCGTTCCGGCATGATGAGCCAAAAGATTTACATTTGCCAGCAAGGACCGGCTGATTACTGAAGGGGCAGGCAGTATATAAGCAGGGATCTGGATCAAATAACTTACCAGTTCCCAGGTCATAATGAAGATCAAGAATAAAAAAAGTGGCGGTAAACTAGTCTTGATATTTTTCCATCTTTTCATCCATGGTGACTCCTTTGCTGCTGTAGTCTATTTTTATCACTGATATAATCCTGTCTGCACCGTTTTTGGAGCATAAATATTGGGCCTGTTTTACGATTTCCAGTAACTCTTCCAGTTCCCCCTCCATTGTAGTTTCCATTGGCCCCACCTTATGTTTAACTCCGGAAGCTTTGATCAGTTCAATAACCTGGTCGACTAATGAATATAGCTTCTCCTCTTCAACCTGGGGTACTACCTGTAAACTTAAATTGCACGATGGCACTGGTTATGCTCCTCCCTTTAAAAAAGTGGTGGATAATAAAAAAACTGCCGCCAACGATGACGACAGCAAACAGCAATATTGCCGATATCCCTCCGCTGGCATTACCCAGATCAGGTTTCAGGGTCAGAACATTTACAGTTCTTTCTCAGCCGGGTTACCCCAGCTCCCCTTACCATAGTTTGTTCATACTTAGTTTAACACTTATTTAGCATTAATACCATACCGGCTTTTAAACATGTGACAAAATTGCCCCGTCCCCATTGTCACGCTAGTCCAGGAAGCGCTGGATTTCGACGGTGTAGCCGTCCGGGTCGGCCAGGAAGAAGTGGTAGATGTTGAAGCGGGGATTGTTTTTTGGCTCTTCTCCCATTACGGTTCCTTTTTCTTTAAGCTCTGCATACCAGCCGTCGACATCTTCAGTCAAAAAGGTCAGGATCGGGCTCTTATCCCAGGCAGTTACCGCCATGTGGGAGCAAAAGCCGATCATCCCCCCACCGGGCACCCGGTAGATCCGGCACAAACCCTGGTCCTTGTAAAGCTCAAGTTCAAGCCCTTCTCGGTAAAACAAGTCTGTTGCTGCCAGATCGGACACGCCGAAGAATGTAATCGATCCGTTAAAAGACAACTGAATCCCTCCTTTTTATGCCGGGTTTATAACCAGTCTCTTTTATTCGTTGATAGCTCTGTTGATTTTCCCACGCTTAATAAGGGGTAGAGGGGGTTTTTTCTGTACATTTCCACGGTGCGTTCGTGGTTTATTTCCGGGTAGGCGGCAGAGCAGTCTTCGAGTAGTACGGCCTTGAAGCCATGGCAAATTGCATCTAACACGGTGGCCAGCACGCAGAAATTAGTGGTAATGCCTGCGACCGCGCACAGCGTTACTTCCTGGTCGCGCAGGCTTTCTTCCAGGCCAGTCTGGAAAAAGGCCGAAAACCTGGGCTTGGGGAGCCAGGTGTCGGTACCGGGCCGGTAGTCGAGGCTGCCTGTTATTTCTGCGCCCCGGGTTCCAGCCAGTGAATGGGGCTGCATCCGGCCGGTAAAGATAAAGTCATTTTCGTGGTAGGCGTCGGTGGAAAAGATCACCGGCCAGCTCCGGTCCCTGCAGACCGCCACCAGGCTGTTGATAGTCCCGGTAATCCTGTTGGCAGCTTCGGTTATGGGAAGAGGGTGTTCCGGCTCCAGGTTATCTTTGACCATGTCGATGATCAAAAGGGCCGGCTTTTCTCCGCTTAAGAAGCCCTGGTTATTACTCCTTCCGGAATCTGTCATACTCAATTCCTCCCGCCTGTTAAAGACAGGCAGGCGGACATCCATTATTTGAATAGCTGGTTGTCCGCCTGATTTAATTATAATTTCTTTACCGTAACGTTATTTTTTCGACCAGGAACTCTCCTTCAAAACTTTCTCCATCTGCATCATAAACTTCCCAGCCGGTGACCATCTGGAAACCCCCAAAATCGGCAATTCGGACCAAAGCCGATCCGGATTCTCCTTCCGGGACGGCAGGTGGTCCCACGCTTAATTCAACCGAATGGACAGTGGCGGAAAGGTCGCCGAAACTAGCTGTTTCAGTGTCCACGTGCCTGTGAGTTACCCCGGAAATTGTGCTCCGGCCGAGATCTGCTATGTTGAAAGCTTCGACCTGGTGGAAGGGTACCATCACCATGCTCATCATTGGAGCGGCAACCATCTGGGCCATTTCAGCGGGTAATTCCTCACCGTCCATTACCATGCGCCTGAATTCCCCCTCGCCATCAACCCACATGGTAAAAGTGCCTTCTCCTTCAACGCCGAATTCAACCTTGTCGGTTTGCACCCCGTCAACATCTTCTGTCCCCAGGTGGTTGTAGTTAATGCTGAATTTTTCGCCCCCGACTTCTCCAACACTGTAGCGGATTTCTTTAATTGTAGCTATGAATTCCTGGTAGGTTTCCGGGGCCACCCACTGCTCGATTTCAAAAAGCGCCTCTTCGTCTGCTTCGACCTCTTCAACCGCTTCTTCTTCCGGATCGGCTTCTTCTTCCAACTCTGCCTCTTCTTCTACCGGTTCTTCAACCGCTTCCGGCGTTTCTTCAGCTTCCCCGCAGCCAGCTGCGGCCAGCGCCAGTACAACCAGTAAAAAAACCATTAATCCCAAACCTTTTTTCATTTTTTACACCCGCCCTTTTTATATGGTTTTCCCTGCACCGGCTTTAGCATTCGAGCCGGTGATTAATAATTCTTGAAATGAAAGGTTTTTCCTGCCGGAGAATCACAAAACAAAATATTAAATAAGAGGCCGGAATAAATCCGGCCTCTCTGGGGATTAAGGAGGTCAAAGCTCCAGTTTAAAGGGACTCCAACTAGGGAGTTACCACAGGGAGATCGTTTCTTTCCACCCAACCATCTCTTACTCCGTAAAGAAGGCTGCGGGCGTTGTCAAACCCGAGCATTCTCAAAACGCCCAGGGTCTGGGCGGAAGTCTGCCCGGAATAGCATGCGACAACAGCAGTTACATCTGAGGGGAATTCATCTAGCACCGAGCCGAACTGGCCGAAAGGCACGTTGACTGCGTGTTCCACGTGGTACTGGTCGAAGTCATGGTCCCCGCCTGATGCTGCACGGATATCATAAAACATGACCGAGTCAGGATCTGCCTGCATATCTGCGTACAGGTCTTCATGGGCATCTAAGGGGATAAAGCCAATCTGCCCGTCTGCGATTTCATCGCCGTATGCTTCAGCGCGGGCCCAGAGGATCTCTTCTTCTGGTGATCCAGGTGAAGATACTTCCGGCAGATCTTCCATGTGGTTCATGCCGGTTCCCTCAAGGTCAAAGCCGCCTCGTTCAGTCCAACCCAACCTGATTCCATACAGCATGGAGGTTACGTTGTCAAAACCAACCATGCGCAGGTAGGCAGTGGTATAGCCGGCATTCTGACCGGTATAGCAGGTGACGAAGACAGGTTTGTCTTTCGGGATGCGGTTCATCAGCCCTGCTACTTCTGCCCTGTCGGCGTATACGGATCCGGGGATATGGCCGTCTTCAAAATCGTCAGCTGAGCGGATATCGATAATCAATACCGATTCGGGATCTTCGTCGACCATTTCCTTGATATCGTTAAAGTTGGTCATGTTGTTGTTGCCGGCAGCGACATGGTCAAAATAAGCCAGGGCTGTTTCCATCATAACTGCATCGGCATCAACGGCTTCTTCTTCCGCTTCCTCTTCTTCTACTTCTTCTACGGCCTCTTCTTCAGCAGCTTCAGCTGCCTCTTCTTCTACAGCTGCTTCTTCAGCACAGCCAAACACGCTGAACATCATCACTACTGCAGCCAGAAGTAAAAATAGTAAATGTAGTTTTTTCATCTTTTTTCCTCTCTTTATGTTTTGATTTTATATAATAAAGGGTGCAATTCTTATCATTGCTTCCGCCTTTATCGCGTTAAGACATGTTACAACTTAAAACTGTACATAAGCCGCGACTGCCGCGGTTATGCGCTTTTTTCCGAAGGGATGTTTTCCAGGATTTTGTCCCTGGTAATATCACCTTCGAGCACGGTTTCAATTTGCCCGTCCTTAACCAGGACCACGCTGGGGACGGTGTCAACATTAAGCCTTCTCGCCAGCCCGTTAGACTTGTAAACGTCGACCCGGACGAGCTTGCATAGCTCGGGGAACTCTTTTTCAAATTTTTCCAGCACGGCCAGTCCGTCCAGGCAGCACTGGTCTGTGGCGTCATACAAATAAACCAGGTTGGTTTTGTTTCCACTGTCCATGATCTGGCTGTTGAAAGTTTCTTCTTCGGCGATGTATTTTTCCGCGGCAAAAGCTGCCGTGGCCCCGTCACCAACCGAAGTGGCAACCTGCCTTAAGAATTTTTCACGGATATCGCCTACGGCAAAGACACCATCGATATTGGTTTCCATTTTATCTGATGTTAGCAGGTAGCCTTTTTCATTCATATCAAGAATGCCTTTAAAGAGCTCGTTATTGGGGATGTATCCAATAAACAGGAAGCAGGAATCCACGTCGACCGGGATTAGATCGCCGGTTTTGACGTTTTTCAGGACTACAGTTTCAAGCAGGTCCTCACCTTTGAATTCATCAACTACCGTGTTCCAGATAAATTCCATTTTAGGGTTGGCCATACACTCGGCCTTGGCTATTTCATTACAGTCCATGATTCCCTCATCGTGAATTACAGATACAATTACTTTGCTGGCAAACCTGGTTAAGAACATTCCTT